>NZ_CP060398.1:2248237-2569414 GCF_015840915.1 Synechococcus sp. CBW1002 | reverse complement strand
TCTCTACCTGGAGGATCCCTGCAGCGGCAGCCGCCGGATGGTGGACTATCTGGCCCAAGATGGTATCCCGATCAGCCGAGATCGAGTGCGAAACCTCATGCGGCGCATGGGATTACGGGCGATCTACCAGAAGCCCCGGACGACGGTTCCAGGTGATCCGTCCGTGCGGTTCCCCTGCCTGGTGGACCTCACGCAGGTCACGTCGGTGGATCAGGTCTGGGCGACCGACATCACCTACATCCCTCTGCAGAAAGGGTTCCTCTATCTGGTGGCGATCATGGATCTCCATTCCAGGCATGTGCTCAGCTGGAGGCTCTCCAACAGCCTTGACACGAAGTTCTGTCTGGAGGCCCTGGAGATGGCCTTGGGAGGCGGCCGTAGGCCAGAGATCTTCCACTCCGATCAAGGCTGTCAGTTCACGTCCGCTGACTTTGTGGCCAGACTCAAAGGGGAGCGGATCCAGATCAGCTGGTCCGGCAGAAAGCGGTGCTACGACAACATCCTTGTTGAACGGCTGTGGAGGACTGTCAAGTACGAGGAGGTCTACCTACGGGCATACAGCGATGGCTGGGACGCTGAAATCAGCCTGGCCCGCTTCCTGTGGCGGTATTGCCATGTAAGACCTCACAGTTCCCTTGGAGGCAAAACTCCCCACGCGGTCTACACTGAGGCCGAACCATGTTCCACCCGTCCTGGGTTAACGATGTCAGGGGCCGGAACTGTCCAATAAAAGGCACCCACCTCAAACAGCACCGAGGTCTCCAGTTCGCTGCGGCGCACGTAGGAGATGTCGTCGATCACCAGCAGGGCATAGCGATCGAGCTTCTGGAGCATCGCCGGCAGGTCGTAGGCCGCCTTGGCCTTCTGCAGCAGCTGCACCAGCGTGGTGGCCGGGAAGAAGCGGCAGGCCTGGTCCTGCGCCGCCATCGCCATCGTGATGGCAATGGCCAGGTGGGTCTTGCCCACACCGCTGGGACCAAACAGCAGCAGGTTCTCCGCCTGCAGGAGCCAGGTGGTCTGCCGCGTCAGGCCTTGGAGCTCCTGCCAGTGGTGGGGCTCGAGGTGCTGGTGGTCAAAGCCATCGAGACCTTTCTGCCACGGGAGATGGGCACCGCGCAGCAGGCGTTGCTGGCGGGCAATCTGCCGTTGTTCCAGTTCCTGCTCACAGAGGGCGTAGAGGAACTGGCCCGGGCTCCAGCCCTGGGCATCAGCCTGATCGGCCAGCGGCTGCCAGTGACTGCGGAAGCGCGCCAGTTTCAGCTGTTTGAGCAGGAGCGGCAGCGCCGCTTCCACCGCCGCAGAGCGCGGGCATGGGGACGAGGTGGTCATAGGTAGCCAGCAGGTGTTGGGGGATGGCGGGATCGGGGAGGCTCTGGCAACGGGGAGGAACGCGGAATCGCTGCTGCAGAGCCGACAGCGAAAGGGTCTGGCGGCGTTGGGCCTGCTCCAGGAAGGCGAGCACCAGCGCATAGGAGGCCACCCGCACCGCCACATACAGGGCCTCGACCATCAGCCGGGCAGCGGCGTCACGGTCACCGCCGACCAGGAGTTGCTGCCAGAAGTCCCACCAGCGGGAATCAGGGAAGAGGTAGCGCTGGTAGCGGCAATGGAGCAGGGCCCGGGGCTTGGCCCGCAGGGCATCGATCAGGTGCTCCAGATCGATGCACCAGGCCCGCTTGCCACCAGAGGCGCCATAGAGGCGGGGGAGCTGGCAGACCCAGTCGCTGCCCAGGAACACCACCAGCCGGTCGTGGTGCAGCCGCACCATGACCTGGCGGCCGATCAGGGTGGGCGGCACTGAGTAGATCACCTGCCGCACCTCGATCGTGCTGGTGCTGCGCACCCGCACTGTGAGCAGCTCGTAGTCGGCAAAGCGGAAGGCCGGCAGGGGCCCCAGGTGCTCCAGCTCCTGCTCGTAACGCTGCTGCCGGGGGGCGTTGAGGGCACAGAACACCTCAGCGAGCAGCTGGGCGTATTCGGCGGGCTCCTCGAAATCGCAGCTGCCCCGCAGGATCAGCTTCTGCTCCAGCCGACGTTTCACATGGCCATGGGGAGCCTCGATGATGCCGTTCTCGTGAGCCACGCCGCGGTTATTGCGGCTGGCACTGAGGCCGTAGTGGGCGCAGAGCGCCTGGTGGCGGGGGGTGATGTCGAGGGCGTAGCTGCCATCCCGATTGCGGCTGGCGGCCGACAGTCGATCGGTGCGCAGCTCCTTGGGCACCCCACCGCAGGCGGCCAGGGCGTTCTGCAGCCCTTCTGAAAGGGCGACAAAGCTCTCGCCACCATGGATGAGTTGCCCATAAGCCCAGCCGCTCCAGGCCAGGCGGTAGTGGAACAGCAGGTGGGGAAATGGTTCGCCGCGCAGGGTGATCGCCACCCGTTTCAGCCGGGTGAAATCGCAGAAGCCGATCTCTCCAGGCTGGTAGGCCAGCGGGAACATCACCTCCGGCGCTGGACCGTGCAAGGCCTTCCACTGCTGCACCCGCCGCTGCAGGGTGCGTTTGAGCGAACTCCAGTCTTGATCTGGCTTCTGCTCCTGCAGGTGCTCCAGCAGGGTGGTGGGCGTCAGGGCTGGATGGCGCTCCAGAAGCGGCAGCAACAGGGGCTCCCAGACCTCAGCCAATGGATCGGGCCGCCGCCGGCCACGGGGCTTGGCGGCTTTGGGTTGGAGGCGGCCAGCATCAATGCGGTGGGCACTGCTCACCGAAATGCCCGCCGCTGCGGCAGCCACCTCCTGGCGGCTGCCGGCTCGTCGTTTGGACATGTACAGCGCAATCTGTTGAGCGGTGAGGGGAGCAGGCATGAGCCGGTGCCCTGCGCATGGCAACCGGATTCAGCAGAGCCCCTCAGGAGCGGTCAACCTGTTTGGCGCGCCCCTCAACCAGATTGTCGCCGGATACGGGTGGAACATGGTTCGGCCTCAGTGTAGACCGCGTGGGGAGTTTTGCCTCCAAGGGAACTGTGAGGTCTTACATGGCAATACCGCCACAGGAAGCGGGCCAGGCTGATTTCAGCGTCCCAGCCATCGCTGTATGCCCGTAGGTAGACCTCCTCGTACTTGACAGTCCTCCACAGCCGTTCAACAAGGATGTTGTCGTAGCACCGCTTTCTGCCGGACCAGCTGATCTGGATCCGCTCCCCTTTGAGTCTGGCCACAAAGTCAGCGGACGTGAACTGACAGCCTTGATCGGAGTGGAAGATCTCTGGCCTACGGCCGCCTCCCAAGGCCATCTCCAGGGCCTCCAGACAGAACTTCGTGTCAAGGCTGTTGGAGAGCCTCCAGCTGAGCACATGCCTGGAATGGAGATCCATGATCGCCACCAGATAGAGGAACCCTTTCTGCAGAGGGATGTAGGTGATGTCGGTCGCCCAGACCTGATCCACCGACGTGACCTGCGTGAGGTCCACCAGGCAGGGGAACCGCACGGACGGATCACCTGGAACCGTCGTCCGGGGCTTCTGGTAGATCGCCCGTAATCCCATGCGCCGCATGAGGTTTCGCACTCGATCTCGGCTGATCGGGATACCATCTTGGGCCAGATAGTCCACCATCCGGCGGCTGCCGCTGCAGGGATCCTCCAGGTAGAGAGCATCGATCCTGGCCATGATCCGCAGCGTCGATACACGGACCGGTGTCGGCCGGTAGTACAGCGTGGATCGAGGCAGCCCCAGCAGCGCACACTGCCTGCTGATGCTGAGCTCGGGGTGGTCGTGATCGACCAGCTTGCGCAGTTCACGGGCATCAGAGCAGTTGAGACTTTTTTTTGAGCCACTCCAGCTCCATCTGCAGCCGTCCGATCTGCTGGAACAGCTCCGCCTCCTTGGCCTGCCCCTCCTCCTTGTCCTTGGTCTTCTTGCCTCGGGTGAAGAGCTCGCTGGCACCGTCCAGGAGCTGCCGCTTCCACTGGCTCACCTGGATCGGGTGGATGGCGTGGTCGGCGGCGATCTCCTGGATCGTCTTGCGGCCACTGATCGCCTCCATGGCGACCCTGGCCTTGAACTCGGGGCTGTGGGTGCGGCGCTTGCTCATCGGTGGGAGCCCCTTTCAGGGGCGGTACCCCGCCTCAGAGGTTAACGATGGGGCCTGTCCAGAAAAGCCAGACCACCTCAATCGGGGTTGCCACCGTCAGCATTACCGGTGGGGGCACCGGTTTCATCGACATAGACCACCGACTGCTGACGGGCAAACGCAAGGGCCTCCTGCATGGGCTGCTCCAGTGCTGCACTCAAGCGCTGGCGGATAGTGGCCATCGCTCCCCGGCTGATCTGTACCCCCAGCAGCTGATCCAGCAGCGCCTGGGTCTTGCTGAAACTCAACGGGAAGGCACTACCCAGCAGACCCACCAGAGCACTGAGCCGGGGACCGTAATGGCTTACTTCCACCTCCGCCGGTAACGAGGCACAGGTGCTGGTGGTACAGCAGGGGCAGACCAGGCGGTGCAGCCGGTGCTCGATCACCAGAGGCGTGATCGGTGGAATCTCGATCACCTGGTGCCTCAAGGGCTCGGGATCCTGACCCTGTAGCAACGTGCCGCAGCGGCGGCAGGCCTGGGGGTGGTGCTCGACCACCTCATCCACCCGCTCGATCGGCAGCAGCTCCGGCCCAGATCCGGGATGGCCCGGCTGGCCGCCGCGCTTGCGGCCACTGCCCTTGCGTCGTTCGGGCGGCTTAAACCCCTGGCCATCACTGGAGGGAGGCTTGGAAGAATTGCGGGAGCTGCGGCCGATCCGCTCGCGCAGATGGGCCAGTTCGGTCGCCAGGGCGGTGAGCTGGATGCGGAGCTGCTCGATCTCCTGTTGCTGCCTCTGGCACTGACTGACCAGCTCAAGAAATCCAGCCTTCACTCCCACCGGGGTGGCGGCCCAATCGGCTTCTGAAATCCCGGCCGGTGGGGTGGTCATGGCAAGGAGTCTCTTACTGAGATGCAACCAGGAATCAAGCCACCGTCAAGGGTTCAGCAAGCCCGATGTTCGTTGCGAGCTGTCCCGACTCCTGAACGGGTACTCTTGGTAAGAGGCTGAGAAAGCCGAAGAGAACTCTGGATCAAACCGGTTCTCTGCCTTGCCTTTATCAATGGGTTGATGGCGAACTTCATGTAACCACTGCCTGCTTTTTCTATGCATTTTTACATCTAGCCTGAGCCAGGGACTTGCGTCTCCCTAAATCAGACGATAAGACCACTCCTATGCCTATTTTAGCGCGAGACGGATAACACTGTAAGATTTATTCATCTCTTCTGCTCATATACCGACAAAAACGTCCCCTTCAGCTCAATCGGCTTGTCATATTTGCAGCCGACAAAATACGCTGATCCCACATGATCCATCCACATCACGGTAGCGTTGCTCACCAGAGGATCACCCGGACTGGGATTGCGGATGAGCACCTGGCCATGATCCCCGGGCACAGGGGATCCCTCCTTGTCAGGAATGGCGATGCAGCAGCCTGAAAGGCTGACATCCCATAGGCGAGCTTTGTACTGCTGGCCATCGATCTCTAAAATCGCAGCAATCTGAACCGAGAACGCCGGCACACTGAAGCGGGGCTCCTTGCGTGGGGAAAAACCTTTCTTTTCGCTCCTGTTGGCCACGCCCGATCCTCTTGATTCAGCGCTCCTCCACATTGGCATTTCGCTGGTATCCCCCATCACGCTAGCGGGTTACCTCAGAGATGGAAGAGGGTCATCTGCTGATCCGGTCCAAGCGCCCGGCCCCTGGCAGGTCCAGGGTCCGCCTGCCACGAGTCGCCCTGCTCCACGGGCTCCAGAAGGGGTTCGAGGGCCCGCAGGGCAGCTCCATTCGCCGGCTGCAGCCAGGCGTCTTCCAGTCCGTCCGGCAGGATCACCGGCATGCGGGGGTGGAACGGAGCCACCAAGGCATTGGCGCGGGTGGTGAGCACGCAGCAACTCTCCACCTCACTGCCATCCGGGCCGATCCAGCGGTCCCACAGACCCGCCAGCCAGAAGGGCTGCCGGTCGCGGCGGCTCACCCACACACAGCGTGATCCGCGACCTTCGCGATAGGCAGTCGCCGGCAGCAGGCAGCGGCGATGGCGCCAGGCGCCTCGGAAACTCGCCTTCTCGGCCACGGTTTCACTGCGGGCATTGATCGGCCGGGGGGTACCCAGCGGTTGTTTCTGCCATTCCGGCAGCAGGCCCCACAGGGCCAGCCCCACCTGCAGCTGGCCATGCTCCTGCCGCTGAATCAGCACCGGCTCCCCTGCCACAATCTCCTGCCGCGGTGCGTAGTGGGCCGCCAGGCCTTGCGGCAGCGGACCCTGCAGACGCAGCAGCAGCTGGTCGATGGGGCTGGTGAGAGAATAACGACCACACATCGGTCAACTGTGGCAGTCAGCGTCGCCGGCAGCCGCTGGATCTCCCATTCTGGTGCGATTCTCCAAGCGGTAGCAGGTATCTCCTGAGTCATGGATTACCGCCAGGACCGACTGTACCCAGCTTTTGTGCACCGGGAACTGGCCGTCTCCTGGCTGGCAATCGCCAGCCTGCTTGGCGGTCGCCATCGCTGGGATCTGCGGCAGGGGCGTTTCACCGTTCTTGAGTTCGGCTGCGGCCACGGTCTGAACCTGATCTTCAACGCCGCCGCCCATCCCGATGCCCAGTTCTTCGGCATCGATTTCCATCCCAGCCATGTGGCGCGGGCCACCACACAGGCCAGGGAGCTGGGTCTGAGCAATGTGCAGTTCGCCGTGGCGGATCTGCGGGATTTCACCGAAGGACCGCCGGATCGCGGCCCCTGTCGCCTCTGGCCCGAGGCCTACGACCTGGTGCTGGCCCATGGCATTGCCAGCTGGGTGGACGCGGACACCCGCCAGGCCTTGCTGGAGGCGGCAAGCCACAACCTGCAGCCGGGTGGACTCTTCTACTGCTCCTACAACACCTATCCAGGTTGGTTGTCACGCAGCCCTCTGCAGATGCTGGCTCTGGAGCTGGGTCTGCTGAGTGGTCACAACACCAGCGAGGCCTCACTGCAGCAGGCCACGGCCTGGCTTCAAGAGCTGCTCGGGGATGGGGACACCCACACATCGCCCCTCGGCAGGTTCCATCCGGAATTACGCACTGCTCTGCAGGCGTTGAGCAAGGCACCGAGTGACTATCTGATGGGGGAATATCACGCCACCCATCAGCCGCTCTATGTGGGCCCCATGCACCGAGCCTGTGTTCAGACCGGTCTGACCCATGTGGGCTCGGCCTCTCTGCCGGAACTCTTTCCGCAGATGCTCGATGCCACCAGGGCCGCCTGGCTGGACCAAGCGCCGAATGCGGCGATGCGGGAGATTGCCTTCGACCTGGCCATCAATCAGTCATTTCGGCGCGATCTCTTTGCCCGTGGAGTCGTTCCTCCCAGTTCCGTTGAAACCCAGGCGGAATTGGCGTCTCTCCCCCTGATCCTGCGGCAGGATTCCCTCAAGACGCAGCAGGAGTTCCCGATCAGCATGGGAACCATGGCCATCGATGCCGCCATGCTCCAGTCTGTTCATCAGATCCTGGATGCTGGGCCCTGCTGTCTTGGTGAGCTGGCCCAAGCGTTGGGGAAGGTCCCCCGCGAACTGTTGCCCCAGCTAGCGCTGCTGCTCGACAAGAATCTGGTGGGATGCGATCCCTTCGCCGCCCTGGCGGCGGGGTCCCAACCGGGCCTCACGGCAGCCGGGTCGGCCGAGATCGCTGCATTCAATCACAAGGTGATGGAGCTCGCTTCGCTGGGGAAGGGAGCCGCAGGGCTGCTGGCCCCCAAGCTACGGCTGCCCATCCCTCTGGCCGATGCTCAGATCATGCTGGCCCAGGTGGAGGCGCTCGGGCTCGATGCTGCCGATCGGGTTCAGATGGTGTGGATGGGCATCCAGATGGCCGGGCTCACCCTGCACGATCCGCAGGGCCAGCCCATCCGAGATGAGCAAGCCGCCTTGGCTCAGTTGGAACAACTCTGGAACGCGTTCCAGGGCGCCGGCATGGAGGATCTCAGGCGGCTGGGGCTGGTCTGATCCACTCACCGCAGCCGGCCGTCTTCCATCGACACGGTGCGATCGGCCACGTCGAGGATGCGGCTGTCGTGGGTCACCAGCAGGATCGTGCAGCCCTGTTCGCGGGCCAGCCGCTGCATCAACGTCACCACCTCGCGGCCGGAGCGGCTGTCGAGGGCGGCCGTGGGTTCATCGGCCAGCAGCAGCGGCGGCTCGCCCACCAGTGCCCGGGCCACCGCCACCCGTTGCTTCTGGCCGCCCGAGAGCTGGTCGGGTTTCATCTCCAGGTGATCGCCCAGCCCCACGCTCTCCAGAATCCGACGGGCGCGGCGGTCCATCTCGGCGGTGCTCAGGGTGCCGCGCATCTCCAGCGCCATGCGCACGTTCTGGGTGGCGGTCAGGCTGCGGTGCAAGTTATGGGCCTGGAAGATGTAGCCGTGTTCGCGCCGCGCCAGGGTGAGGGCCCGGTCCGATCCGCCCATCAGCTCGCGGCCCAGCACCCGCAACGAGCCGCTCTGGGCCGCCCGCAGCCCGCCGATCAGGGTGAGCAGCGTCGTTTTGCCCGAACCGGAGGGTCCGGTGAGCAGCACGATCTCGCCCTTCTCCACCTCCAGCGCCACATCGAACAGCACCTGGCGCCGCACCGCTCCGCGGCCGAAGCTGTGGTTGAGCCCATGAATCGAGATCGCGCTGGCCATGGCGGGGCTCCTGCTCAGAACAACTCAGCCGGGTCGGCCGCCTGCAGCCGCCGCGTCGCGATCGCCCCCGAGGCCAGGCACATCACCAGCGTCAGCACAAACACCGTGATCGCCCGGCCAGCGGTCATGGCGATCGGCAGGCGCGTGGCATTGGCGGCCAGCGCATACAGCCCCACCGGCATCACCGCACCGGGGATGAAACCGAGCGCCGCCAGGATCAGGGCCTGCTCCATCACCACCAGCAGCAGATAGCGGTTGCGGAAGCCCATCGCCTTGAAGGTGGCGTATTCGCGCAGGTGGGCATTCACATCCGTCGACAGCACCTGATACACAATCACCACCCCCACCACAAACGCCATGGCCGTACCCAACCCGAAGATGAAGCCCACCGGGCTGGCCACCCGCCAGTAGTTCTCCTCGAACTGGATGAAATCGGCGTCACTGAGCACCTTCACATCATCGGGAAGATGGCGTTTCAGGGCCTCCACCACCGCGGCGGTGTCCTGATCCGGCGCCAGGGTGAGCAGCCCCACGCTCACACTGCCGGCGCTCACCCGCGGAAACATCCGCAGGAAGGTCTGGTCGCTGGCCATCAAGGTGCCATCGGCACCAAACGAGGCCCCCAGCCGGAACAGACCCGCCACCGTGATCGTGCGCCGCTCGATCTCCGTGGTGACCCGCTCACCCCGATCGATCCGATCGATCACCTCGGCGTACTGGCCCCGTGCGCCCCGGTCGAACAACACCGTATCGGGCAGTTTCAGCGCATCGGCCTGGGCCATCACCTCCGGCAGCCGCAGCACAGCAGCGTCGGGATTGAAGCCCAGCACCTGCACCGTGGCGCTGCGCAGGGTCTGGGGATTGCGCCAGGTCACGGTGCGGATGTACAGCCCCTGGGCATCCACCACCCCGGGCACATCCAGGGCCTGAAACAGGCGGCGGCGGGGAAAGGTGGAGAGGTTCTGCAGGTTCAGCGCCTTGGGGCTGATCAGCACCACATCGGCGTTGAAGGAACGATCCAGCCGGGTGTTGCTGTCGTACAGCGCCGCCTGGAAGCCCAGCTGCATGAACATCAGCAGATCGGCGAAGGCGATGCCGGCCAGCGCCACGAGGAAGCGGCCCAGTTCGTGGCGCAGCTGCAGCCAGCCGAGGGGGGTTCTCATGGGCCGATCACCGCGCGCACCTGCAGGTTGGTGAGGCCCGAGGCCCGCAGGTTGCTCTCCGGCGTCAGCGGCGCCCGCACCTCCACCACCCGGCTGTCGCTGTTGGCGCTGGGGTCGGTGTTGATCACGCTCTGGCGCAGCACGATCGCGCCGATCAGACCGACCCGCCCCTCCAGCGGACGCGGCAGGGCCGGGCTGCTGATCCGCACCGGCTGGCCCGGCTTGACCCGCGGCAGGTCGCTTTCATACACCTCCGCCACCACCTGCATGCGCCGGGTCTGGCCGATCTGAAGGATCCCGGCGTTGCCGGGCGATTCGCCGGCGCGGGCGAACACCCGCAGCACGCTGCCATCGATCGGGGAGCGGATCAGGTTGTCGTCGCGGGCGGCCTCGGCCTGTTGCAGGTTGGCCTGGGCCTGTTCAAGGCCGCGCTGGGCCGCTTCCACATCGAGATCGGTGCCGCCGGAGCCCGCCGTGCTGCGGGCCCGCTGCCGCTCCAGCAGCACCCGGGCTTCCTGCAGCGAGGCGCTCACGGTGTCGAGGGTGAGCTGGCGCGCGTCGCGCTCCTCGGCCGACACCGCACCGCTGGCGAACAGGGCCTGGTACCGGCGAGCTTCTGTGGCCGCCGTCCGTTGCTGGGCCTCAAGCGAGCGCACCTTGGCCAGCTGGCTGGCTTCGCCGCTGCCGGCATCGGCGCGGGCGATGGCCAGCCGCGAGCGCAGCAGGTTCACCTCCGCCCGGGCGGCGGCCACGGACGCCTCGAGCTGGGCCTGGTTGTCGAGCACCGCCAGCAGCTGACCGGCCTTCACCCCATCCCCCTGATCCACCAACAGCCGCTGCAGCCGGGGCTGGGCGCCGCTGGCCGTGGGCGGGGCAATCGTGCGCACCTCACCGATCGGCTCGAGCCGGCCGAGGGCCGTCACGGTGCGGATGGGTGGCTCGGCGGCAACCGGTGGGGGAGGCGCCGCCCGCCGCACCAGCACCTGCCGCCCCACCAGCACCGCCGCCAGGAGGCACGCCCCACCGCCGAGGAGCAGCAACTGGCCGCGGCGCGTGCGGAGCCAGGTGGCCTGCATGGATCCGTCGTCCAACTTCTATTACTATACGGTTTAGTTCAGTTTTTGGTTCTGGATTGGTGCCGTCTCCTCCCGCCAGTTCCGCCCGGCGTCAGCGCTCCCTGCGCAAGCGTGACGCCATCCTCGAGGGGGCCCGCGGCGAGTTCCTGCGCCACGGCTATGCCGCCGCCTCCATGGACCGGATCGCAGCAGCGGCAGCCGTGTCCAAGGCCACCGTCTACAGCTATTTCCTAGACAAAGAAACCCTCTTCCGTGCCCTCACCGAGCAGATGGTGGGCCATCGCCTCTCCAGCCTGTTCGGCGCTTCACCCCAGCAGGCCCTGCCCGCCGAGCCCGCCGCCGCCCTGCGCGAACTGGCCAACCGCTGCCTCGCCAGCCGCCATACCCATCCGGAGTTCCTCTCCTTCCTGCGCCTGGTGATCGGCGAATCGGAGCGGTTTCCCGAGCTGGCCAAGACCTTCGTGAGCCAGCTGGAACGCACCGGCGTGGGTCAGGTGGTGCAGTTGTTTTCTGCCACGCCCACCAGCCAGCCCGACCTGCGCGCCCGCATCTTCATGGGTGCCCTTGTGCATCTGATCCTCATGCAAGACCTCCTGCATGGCAGCGAGGTTGCCCCCGTCGACCGGGATCAGTTCGCCGACCTGCTGGTGCATCTGATGAGCGCGTCGGTCGGTGGGGAGGCCACGGCGGAGGGCACAGCAGAGGTCGATCGGGTGGCCAACGAGTGCTGAATGGAGCGACAAGCGCCTCGGCACATCGGTTGCTCAAGCCCAGGGCAACCTCACGAGCAGCAAGGGGATTGCGTCATCCTGGCGATCAATGCACCGGTGCCGTGACTCAGCTTCTGGCCCTGCTCCTGGCGGTGTTGCTCGCCGTGCCGGGCGCCCATGCCGCCGAACAGTTCAGCTGCGCAGGTGATCCGCTCAGCGCGGAGGTCTTTCAAGGAGCCGTGGATGCCACAGGCATCCCCAACAGCAATGGCGGCACTGTGCCTGGTGCGTTCATCGTGATCCGGTGGCGGGGCGTCAGCCTGCAGCTGCCACGCACCAATAACGCCGGTCCCCCCAGTTACACCGACGGGCGCTGGTGGTGGCAGGCGCTCGATCCCGACCGGCCTGAGTTCTCACAACGACGTGGAGACCTGGAGCGCTACAGCTGCGAGCGGCTGCCTCAGGCCATGGGCGCTGGCACGGGTGACGATGCTGAGGCTGTGTGAAATCGTGACCTCAGGCCCGAGATTGGACCTGTGTGTTCAAGAGAGAGCCGAACAACAGGGATCTGTCCAGCGATGGTGGCGACGGACCCAGAATGTTCAGGGCCTGGGGATACCGAGCAATTCAGCCCCATACTGCTCACTGAACATGGCCTGAAGCTGCCAAGCTCTCAGCAGTGATTTGGAAACCCTGCGGAGGTCTTCAAGTTCGGTGCAGCTGTCGATGGCTCGTGAATGAGCCTCGACAAAGAACTCTCTGTTGATGGAAAGAGACTCAGTCATGGCAATGGCGATGGGGTTGGGCAACCGAATCGGCTCAGCGTCAACCGATGCCCAGCAGGCCGCGGGTGAAGGCTTCGCCTCCCAGGGCGAATTCGGTGGCCAGCAGGGCGGTGAAGCCGAGCATGGCCATACGGCCATTCAGCTTTTCGGCGCGCTCGTGGAAGCCCCAGCCGCGCTCGGCGCTCACCACTTCCATGCGGGGTTCCGTGGCGAAGGCATTGAGGCGACCACCGTCTTCGGTGGTGACAGTGGCACCGCGGATGGCGGCGCGATCAAGGGCGCTGGGAGCAGAGATAGTGGCCTGGGTCATGGGTGGAGCGATCTGAATGAAAGAACTGTAACAGATTATTACGGGTTCCCATCGATCTGCCGTTTCGCGGGCGTCTGCTCGATCAGCGACAAGCCGCTAAGCGCTCGGCTTCTCGGCGACCACCGCAAAGAACGGATCCCCCTTGCCGCCCAGCCAGCCCAGCGGTCCTGCCGCCCGGGTGGCTTCGGCGATCAGCTTCGGCATGGGCCAGCCCTGCGCCACCAGCACCCGGGCGACGATCTCGAGATGGTCCCGGTCGTCGCCATCGGTCCAGATCCGCGTGGCCTTCTGAGCGAACATGCGGTTCGAGAAGGACACGATCAGCTGGCCGCCGGCTCGCACCACCCGCAGCAGTTCGGCCGCCACCTGCTCGGGCTGCTGCAGGTATTGCCAGCCGGCCACGATCAGGGCCGCATCAACGCTGCCTGACTCCAGGGGCAGGCGCTGATCGACGTTGAGGTTCTGCACCCAATGGCGGCTCAGCCGTGGGTTGGCCTCCAGCTCCCTGGCATTGAGGCCATGACCGATCACCTCGACGGCGCTCAGGGTTTCGGGCAGATGGCTGACCCAGCTGCTCATCAGATCCAGCACCACCGCCCCCGGCGGGATCCTCTCCTGGTAGAGCGCCGTGAGCCGGCTGCGAAACGCCCCATCGAGATGGTGCACAAAGCGGGGTTCGGCATAAAACAGGCCGTCATCGGAGCGATCCTGTTTCCAGCGGTCCTGCGCGCTCAGCACGGGATTGGCCATGGTTCACTCCACTCCAACGGGATCGGTACTGCAGGCCCTGGGACGCGGACAGACCAGCAGGCCGTCCTTGGGCGAGGGGCTGGGGATGATCGCCAGCGTCAGGTTCTGATCCGGCTCCAGCGCCAAGGTCAGCGGCTTCAGCAGCCCCACGATCAGCAGCCGGATCTCCAGCTCCGCCAGCGCCTTGCCGAGGCATACCCGCTCACCACCGCCAAACGGCAGCAGGGTGGCCGTGCAGGTTCCAGCCAGATGCCGCTGCGGCCGGAAGACCTCCAGATCCTCCGTGGCGGAGCCGTGGCGATGGCTGGCGACGATGCTCACCTGCACCACCCGATCCGCCGGCACCAGCACCCCATCCAGGGCAATGGGCTGCCGGGTCCGGCGAAAGAAGCCCCCCACCGGCGGGGTGAGCCGCATCACCTCCTGCACCACCGCATCGAGCCGCGGGGCCCGAAGGGCGTCGTAGGCGGTGGTGGCCTCCCCCGGTGGAGGGGGCCAGGGCAAGCTGTCGAGCTCCTGCTGCAGCCAGGCCAGCTCCGCTGGATGTTGCAGCAGGGTCAGCACCAGGCAACTCAGCGCCGAGGCGGTGGTTTCGTAGCCGGCGAACAGCAGCAGGAGCAGCTGCTCCGCCACGTCGTCGTCGCCCAGGGGCAGGCCGGCCTCATCCAGACCTCGCTGCCAGCAGATCGAGTCCGCCGGCAGCGAGGGGCGCTCCGGAGGCAGCGGCGGCCTGCGCCTTGTCGAGCACCGCGCCCAGGCGCCGCAGAAGCCGCTGCCGGGCCTGGCGGGCCCGGGCGAAGGGGCTGCCGGGCAGGGCGAACGGCAGAGAGAAGAGGCCCTGGCACCAGGTTTCGAAATCGACGAACAGGCCATCGCGATCGTTCGGATCGAGCCCCAGCACCGTGCTGGCGATCACATGGAAGGCAAACCGCCGCAGCCTGGGCACCAGGGCCACGGGGGCTGCGGCGCTGAGCAGCTCCTGGCTGAGCGCATCGACCAGCGCCACGATCGCGGGGCTGTAGCGCTTCAGGGCCGCGGAGGCGAACAGCTGACCCACCACCCGACGGCGGGCCTTGTGATCGGCCCCGTTGCGGTTGGCCAGCGACAGGGGCCCCAGCAGCTGCCGCACACTGTCCGGCCACCAGCCCTCGATGGATTCGCTCTGGGCGAACAGGTCGCTGATCGCCCGGTCCCCCCGGATGAAGACGGTGCGCTGCCCCAACAGGGTGGTTTCGTGGACATCGCCATAGCGCTCGAAGTTCGAGCGGGCGAAATCAGGGTCGCGAAAGAAGGCCAGGGTCTCCAGCACTCCGCTCACCGCTGGCGTGCGGGGCAGGGGCCGAAGGGTGTCGGGATCGGGGGGCAACCAGCGTCATCCGCAGTGGTTCCCAGGCTGGCAGCCAGCAGAGGGCATCGCGACGCCGGGGCCTGCAGACCAGGGGTTGATCGCTGGCACGGAAGCCTGTCAGGAACGCGCCACGATGGTCACTCCGTGATTGCGCTGTGACCTTGCCCGGCCCTGATCCCTCCACCACCGATTCCGCTGGCCCTGATCCAGTCGGCGCTGCTCCAGCTGGCAGCGAGGCGCGAGAGGCTGCACCCGCTGCCCTGCTCGAGCGGCTGGTGGGGGTGGCCGGAATGGAACGGGGACACCGCCGACTGGTGCTGCTGCTGCCCCAACTGGGGGATTTCGACAGCCTCGAATACGCCCAGGCCGTGGTGGCGGCCCTGCCGCAGCTGGAGTCTGCCGGCATCGCCGTCCTGGCGATCGGCATCGGCCATGAGGACAGCCGCCAGCGGTTCTGCTCCTTCACGGGGTTTCCGCTCGAACGACTCCAGGTCGATCCGGATCCCCAGCTGCATCGGGCCCTGGGGCTCTATGGGGGCTTACGGGGGATCGGCGGGCCCTGGCCGAACCTGCTGCTGATGTGCGCCGGCATCGGTTCGCCCGGCACCCTGGCCGAGGTGCTGCGCGGCTACACGGGCGATCGAGGAGCTCCCCAGCGGATCGCCGACGACGAGACGATCCGGGCAGGTCTTTTGCCGCCGATCAAGGGGTCGTTCTTTGCCAGAGCTGGTGGAACGGGATTCCAGCGACCCTTCGAGCTGGCCACGGTGCGCCTGCGCAACATGACCGAAGTGCTGGGCCACTGGCGCACCTACGTGCCCTCCGACGACCACCTGACCCAGAGGGGCGGCACCTTCCTGCTGGAGGCCGACGACACCCTGCTCTACAGCTACCGGGATCGCGGCATCCTTGGCTTCTCGGCAACCATGGCCAGGCCGCTCAGCTTCCTGGATCCTTTCCTCACGCCATCAGGCGGAGAACCTCAGCAGCCGTGAGATCCTGCGCGGCCCGAGGCGGTTCATCCCCTGCGAGGGATCAGAGCCGTGCCAGCAACTCGGCCTTCTTGCTGCTGAATTCCTCTTCGGTGAGGATTCCCTTGGCCTTGAGATCCCCGAGGCGCTCCAGGGCAGCGTAGGGATCATCAGAGCCGCCGGTTGTCGCGGTCGCGGCAGGGGCGGTGACGTTGGCGGGGGCAGTCGCGGCGGTGGTGTTGGGGTCCGTCGCGGCAGTGGCGGTGGTCTGCGCCGGGCCTTCGGGGGCCAGTTCGCTTGCCAGGCTGATCTCCGGGAACTGGGACAGGGGCCGATCGCCCTCCGGTGTGGAGAGGATCAGATCACCGGTGCCGCTCTGAAGGGAGACGCCGCGGATCGCCTGGCCGCCCACATCAAACACCCTGCAGTGGCCGCTGTGCTCCACCGCCAGCCGACCTGCAGCGGGGAACACGGCGTAGCGCAGCTCGTTCTGGGCACCGCTCGAAGCAGGAACGCCGAGCTCAGCCGGCCACCAGCTCGGCTGCTGCTGCATCATCGCCATCGGCTCCATGGAACCCATGGGCTGCATGGGGCTCATGGGTTGCATGGGGCTCATCGGTTGCATCTGCATGGGAGCCATCACCGCGGCCTGATGCTGTGAGCCCGAGCCACTGCTGCTCTGCTGTTGAAGGCCGCCAGCGTGGCTCTGCTGCTGCTGGCTGAAGCCGCCGGCGGGCGAGAAGCTGCTGAGACTGACGCTCCCAGCCGGGGTGGAAAACACCATCCCACCGCCACCTTGCTGCTGGGAGAAACCAGCGATCTGGTGGCTGCCGGTGTCGTAGACGCTGACCTGACCGTTGACGTCCACCGCAAGCCGCCCCGCACTGGGGAAGACGGCATAGCGTACGCTGTTCTGCTCACCGGTGGCTGAAGGGGCACCAAGCTCGGCGGGCCACCAGGACTCGCGGGGGTCGGGAACGAACAGTGGTGCTGCCGATGCCGCCGCTATGGGTTGAGACGCAATGGCCGCCGACACATCACGGCAGAGGCCATCAACCCGGGCCTTGAGTGCGTTGTTGAACATGTCGCCGATCATCAACATGCCACCTGGCATCCACTGACCGGAGCCACCGAACTCGGGGTGGTTGAACTGAGCCATGCCACCACGACTGCGGAGCATGGCCTGCATCATGTGGACGACGGCGGCATCGCTGAAGCCGTGACGCTCGCCGAG
Source organism: Synechococcus sp. CBW1002 (assembly GCF_015840915.1). Taxonomy (NCBI): domain Bacteria; kingdom Bacillati; phylum Cyanobacteriota; class Cyanophyceae; order Synechococcales; family Synechococcaceae; genus Synechococcus; species Synechococcus sp. CBW1002. The sequence continues at coordinate 2,552,391 of NZ_CP060398.1, read as the reverse complement.
TCCCCGGGCGACCTGGACGCCTTCCTGGGTGATTTGTTCCATGGTGAACTTATTTGAGCCTCAATGTTCAGTGGTCGAGCCTCTGGTGCCAGAACTCTCTGCTGCCAGAACCCTGGATCGCCAGGGGGAAGTGCCAGGGAGTTGTGTCAGGGGCAGGAATGGCTGTCAGATCACCTTATGCAACCAGCGGCTTGGCCCTGCCAAGCCTGACCCGGTGCTGACTGACTGACATATCGGCGAGAACCTCTGCACCAGAAAGACTTTCAGCTCATGCCCCGGGCCAGAGGGGCTCCCGGAAGGGTCCGCGAATCCCATCCAATCGGGCAGGCATCCCAGGGCCCCGCTCCTTGCCGAGCGGCTCAGCCGGCTGCTCCCTGGCTGCGCGTCCAGCCATCTGCTGGTCTTGCCCTCATGGTCGCCATCGGCGTGCTGGTGGACAGACCCTGCCCGGGAGCCGGGTGCCGATGGGAGACGCGACAGCCGAAACAGCAAGATCAGGTGGCAATGGTGACCAACTGATAGATGGCAGCGTCGAGCTCTGGCGAGACAATCGTACCGTCATAAAGCTGAACAGATCCAATATAGGCCTCGCCATACACTGCTTTTTCGCCGGAGTCGTAAGACTTTTTGTAAGCATTCAGGGGTCGGGACAGCACGCGGCGAACATCGTCTCTGCTGAACCCTTGACGGCGTCCTGATTCCCGTTTGCATCTCAGGCAGAGACTGCTTGAGATGGGCGCCCCTCCTGCTGGCATTTCCGAGGTGGACTGGTTGTCGTGGCCAGCTGGTGCCAGGGAGTTCATCCTGGCTCAACAGGAGGAGATGGTGCAGCTCCGCGTCCAGCTCACCGCCCTGGCGACCGAACTGGCCCATCTGCGCGAGCGGATCGGCCGCAGCTCCCGCAATTCTTCCAAGCCTCCCTCCAGTGATGGCCAGGGGTTTAAGCCGCCCGAACGACGCAAGGGCAGTGGCCGCAAGCGCGGCGGCCAGCCGGGCCATCCCGGATCTGGGCCGGAGCTGCTGCCGATCGAGCGGGTGGATGAGGTGGTCGAGCACCACCCCCAGGCCTGCCGCCGCTGCGGCACGTTGCTACAGGGTCAGGATCCCGAGCCCTTGAGGCACCAGGTGATCGAGATTCCACCGATCACGCCTCTGGTGATCGAGCACCGGCTGCACCGCCTGGTCTGCCCCTGCTGTACCACCAGCACCTGTGCCTCGTTACCGGCGGAGGTGGAAGTAAGCCATTACGGTCCCCGGCTCAGTGCTCTGGTGGGTCTGCTGGGTAGTGCCTTCCCGTTGAGTTTCAGCAAGACCCAGGCGCTGCTGGATCAGCTGCTGGGGGTACAGATCAGCCGGGGAGCGATGGCCACTATCCGCCAGCGCTTGAGTGCAGCACTGGAGCAGCCCATGCAGGAGGCCCTTGCGTTTGCCCGTCAGCAGTCGGTGGTCTATGTCGATGAAACCGGTGCCCCCACCGGTAATGCCGATGGGGGCAACCCCGATGGCCGGCGCGGCTGGGAGTGGGTCATGGTGACCGCCATGGGGGTGACAGTGTTCTTGCAGAGCCTGAGCCGCTCGGCTGCCGCCGCGATCGACCTGCTCGGGAATGCCTTTGGCGGAATTGTGGTGAGCGATCGCTTCTCCGCCTACAACCATCTCCCGCTGGAGCAGCGCCAGCTGTGCTGGGCGCACGTGATCCGCGATCTCACCGCCATCGCTGACCGTCAGGGCGCCAGCGGTGAGATTGGAGCGGAGCTGCTGGGCCTGCAGCAGCAGCTGTTTGCCCAGTGGCACCGCTACAAAGACGGAACGATCGACTGGTCCACGTTGCAGCAGGGCTGTCGGCCGATCCGCCAGGCGTTTGTGGGCACGCTGCAGCGGGTTGTGGAGCTGGGCTGCCAGCGCGGCGAGCGAACGCCGTGGGCCAAGACGGTGCGTACCTGCCATCAGTTGCTGCAAGTGAGCGATGGCCTCTGGACCTTCCTGGAGATTGAAGGGATCGAGCCCACCAACAACGCAGCCGAGCGTGCCCTGCGCCATTCGGTGATTCAGCGCAAGATCAGCCATGGCGTCCAATCCCGCCAGGGTGCAATCTGCCGCAGCAGGTTGCTCACGGTCACCACCAGCCTGCGGCAACAGGGCCGTGATATCTGGCAGTTCCTGGAGCAGGCCTTGATCGCCCATCATCGCGGCGGTGAGATGCCATCGCTGTTGCCGAATCCCTGAGCCGGCCGTCATCGATCGTGGTGTCTGTGGTTGCTCGTTGATCAACGATCAGGGGTGGAATGCTGCGCTGCTGCGTCACGGCCCCTGAACGGATACGACTTTTTTATGACTTTGAGAGTGCCGATATCCAGCGACATGAACGTCCAGTATCCACGGCTTAGCTTATCCTTGGAAATTTCTGTGCCGGTGATTTCGTCCAGCTTGGCGATGAAATCATGATTGCTGCTTGCTTGGTCAGCACTGGATTCCTCGTCAGGGAATAATGTCTCCCCCTTTCAGATTGCTTGACCAGCAGCAGCACCCAAAGGGTCTGCCTCAGAGATAAAGCAGATCGTATCCGACGTGTGAGCTGGCAGGGCCTGGATCGCTGCTGGCCGCCATGGGGATCCTGAGTGATGTCCAGAGCAAGCGCTGGGAGCCTGGACAGGTCTCGCCCATGGTTCTGATCAACAGTACGCACAGTCCGCCCCGAACCCTTGCAGCACTGGGCCTTTCAGCAAGCCAAGCAACTCGCAGTGCACAGTCATGCGACGATCACCGGGCTGCGATTTCTTTCAGCGCCCGATAGATTGCCGAGTAGGCAACAGCATGGGACGCGCCTTCAAGATAGGTAAGATCGAGTTTATCGCCACCGATTCTCCTTGCGACCATCATGCCATGGTCATGGACTTCCACCAATCACAGTGTCTTATCGTCCGCCGAGAGTACACCGATGAGCGGCTCGGAAGCCTGAAGCACGCTCTCATCTTCGACATAACCGGGATTATCGGTCTTCGCTTTCCAGACATTGGAACCTTGAACGACCGAGCCCTGGACTGAATCGATGACGACCGAAAGGGAGCGCGGCACCTTGACGATCTTGCCATCCGACTCCAGGATGATCGTGGCCTGACCCGGCGGCAGGTTCTGAAATCTGGCGCAGCCTGCGAAAGACAAAAGCCCACCAGCCAGGCCCATTTCATTCATGCCATCAGGAACGACATCCTTCAGACCCAGGGCATTCAGTCCCACCACGCCATAGCGACTGGTCCACTGCAGGCCACCACCGGACTTGCCATCGGGACCATTGCCCTGGATCGCCGTCCCCCGCTGAATCAGTACCGCATTGCTGTTCAGCGGCTGACCGAACTCCATCGTGCGGCCATCAAGGCGACCGCCATCGTTTCCCTGCAGGGTCAACAGGCAACGCTCTCCCTGATTAGCTCAGGAGGAATTGGCAGAACCAATCAGAATCACGATGCAACAGAGGAAACGCATGAATCGAGGGATCTGCCCAACAGAGAAGAGCAGAGCGCGATCCCATTGCATCAAAACTGCATCAATGACCATTCTCAGCGCAATGTCCAACCATGAGAGCCATGGGCTACCGCCAGTCGAGACCTGGCAGAAAGGGAACAATCGCCGGGGTGGACGTCATGTAATCGGCGTAGCCACTGTGCATGGAACACAGACGCTGCTCTTCTCGCCGGGCCTTGAGGCTGAGCACGGTCGCCAGCGCCAGCAGCAGGCCCAGGTGCAGCAGGCTGCCGAGGGCCAGGGTCACCCCCAGGGAACAGAGCAGCAGCGACTGGTAGAGAGGATGGCGGCAACGGCCGTAAGCGCCCTCGGTGACCAGAGGCGCTCCGGCAATCGGCTCCGGCAGCGGACTGAGACTGTCCCCGAGGTTCAGGACTCCCTGGCCGCCGATGATCAGGCCGATCAGGACGATCAGCCCTCCGATCAGGCGCAGGATCAGAGGCCAGTGAATCCCCAGGTCCAAGGGGGCCGGCGTTGGTGGCAGCCAGTGGGCGGCGATCAGGCTCATCTGCGCCAGGACCCACCACTCCCCATGGCGGTTGTCCCGCAGCCCCTCCCAGGAGAAGCCCCACTTCTGCATGCGTTCGTTCAGTTGGCTCAGCATGATCCGATCTCTACAGGTGCAGGGGGTTGGCCTGGCTGGCGCCACAGGCCCAGCCATTCGTCGTTGCGCTTGTCCACCGAACCAGTGGCCGGCTGCCAGATTTCCGCCACCAGGCCCGCCTGGCGCAGCAGCGCTTCCACCAGCTGCGGGTCACTGCCCCAGGGAGGACCGCCTTGCCGGCCGTGGCACCAGAACAGGCCCAGCAGCCAGCCTCCAGGGGCCAGCAGTCGGCAGACGGTGGCGATGTAGTCCTGCCGCAGGCCGGGATCGATGGCGCAGAAGCAGGTGTGCTCCACGATCCCGCTGAGGCTGCCGGGAGCCAGGCCCGCCTCCGTCAGGGCCTGTTGGTCGAACAGATCGGCCTGCAGCCACTGCAACGTGGCCCGGGCCTCGCCATGGAGCCTGCGGGCCTCGCGCAAGGCCTCGCCACTGAAATCCAGGCCGATGGCGGCGAAACCGAGGTCTTCGAGCAGGGCGGCCTCATGGCCACGGCCGCAGCCGGGCACCAGCACCCTGCCCGGTGACTGGGGCGCCAACGGATGGGTTCTCAGGAACTGGGCCAGCGGTGGGGCGGCCTGGCCCAGTTCCCAGCCGTCACCGCCCTCTCGGTAGCGCTGATCCCAGCGGCTCGGATCAGCGATGGGGGCCGGCCTGGGGATGCTCATGATTCAAGTCTGCCTCGCCCAATCACGGCATGCGGTTAAGGGCATGGAGGCATTGCCGTACCTTGACCTTCTCACGCCCTGGTTCGCTGGGGGGCAGGGGTTTCCTGTTCCCCATCGCGAGACGGTATCGGAGCGATCGCTTCCGTCACCGCAGGCGTGGCTGTGGCTCAGGTGGGGCCCTGGGGGTTGATGCCTGAGCAGGGGATGGGCCAGTCCAGCTCGGCTCCGACAGACGATCCCGGCGTTCTGAAGAATCGGGTCTCCTGGCAGTGCGAGAGGCACCGCCAGGATGGATGGATGAACAACGAGGCCCCTGGCACCGCACCGCAGTTGATTGACGGTCCCGACGTGGCGGCAGCCACCGTGCTCCTGGCCGATCTGCAACCCCCCACCCTGATCCTGCAGGGGGAGCGCGACACGTTCGGCCGCCCGGAAGAGGTGGCGACCACAGCTTCAAGCCCACCCGCAGCTCCGGCCTCAGCGAGGAGCAGAACCTGGCCACGGCGGTGGCCTGTAGCCACGCCTTCCTGAGTGAGCGACTGGAGCGCCTCAGCCAGGCAGCCGATTGATGCCACTGCGTCACAACCCATCAGCACCGGATCCACCCATCCGGATCCACCCATGACGCATCAACCCCCAGCCCACAGCGAGCGCTACGACGAGGCCCTGCTCTGGGCCGCGCAGCTGCACCGCAACCAGACCCGTAAAGGCAAGGGGGTGCCCTACATCTCCCACCTGATCGCGGTGAGCAGCCTGGTCTGGGAAGACGGGGGCAGCGAAAACGAGGCGATCGCCGGCCTGCTGCACGACGCGATCGAAGACGCGGGCCAGACCCACGGCTCGATCGCCGAGCGCTTTGGCGAGGAGGTGGCCGGGATCGTGCGCGACTGCACCGACACCCAGTGGCCAGTGGCGCAAGGTGCCCCAAAGGAACCCTGGCTCTTGCGCAAGACCCGCTATGTGGCGGGCCTGGAGCACAAGAGCGATGGCTCCCTGCGGGTGACGGCGGCCGACAAGGCCCACAACGCCCGCGACATGGTGCTCGATGCCCGCCTCGATCCCCACAGCTGGGAACGTTTCAATGCCGGCCTCGATGGCAGTGCCTGGTATCTGCTGCGGATCCACCAGACCCTGAGCCACCGCCTGCCCGGCAGCCGCTCCAATGAACTGCTCGGGGAAGCGGTGAAGGAGATCCTGGCCAGCGAGGCCTACCGACGGCTGGTGCCGGCCGGCATTGCCCCGGCGGTGTGGGCAGCGGGGTATGAGGAAAGGGTGAAACGGCCATCCTTGGAGCCAACGGCACCCATTCCGGCGTCGGATTCCTGAACCGGAGAGCAGCCAACTCCCGACTATGGCGATTTCCTTCCGGAAGGGCCTACGCCAAATCCGTCAGGCTGACCGCCTCGCCAGACACGTCTCGAATTCCATGCTCCCTCAGTTCCTGGGCCAGGCCCTGCTGGCCTGCCTGACACCACTTCTCCTGCTGCTGGGATTCGTGGCCCCTGCCTGGGCTGCGTTCTCACTGCCGTCGCTCCCCTATCCCGTGGATGCCCTGGAGCCGGCGATCGACGCGACCACCATGACCATCCACCACGACCGCCATCACGCCGGATATGTGACCAACCTGAACGCGCAGATCAAGGCCAATCCGGCTCTGGCCAACCTCAGCCTGGATGAGCTGCAGGGGCAGATCTCGCGCTTTCCCGAGGCGGTGCGCAACAACGGCGGTGGGCACTGGAACCACAGCCTGTTCTGGGCCGTGATGGCACCGGAGGGCCAGGGAGGAGAGCCATCCGAGCAGCTGCTGACAGCGATCCAGGCCGGTTTCGGGTCGCTGGAGACCATGCAGGCCCAGTTCAACCAGGCGGCAGCAGGGCGCTTCGGCTCGGGCTGGGCCTGGTTGATCCGCAGGCCCGATGGCCGCCTGGCGATCACCAGCACCCCGAACCAGGACAACCCGTTGATGGATCTGCCCGGCATCGAACAGGGAACACCGTTGCTGGGGCTGGATGTGTGGGAGCACGCCTACTACCTCCACTATCAGAACCGCCGGCCCGACTACATCAAGGCCTGGTGGTCGCGGCTGAACTGGTCTGAGGTGAACCGCCGCTACGAAGAAGTATCGGCAGCCGGCCTGTGACCCTGCCTCCAGGCACGTTTCCAGGCCTCCACGACCTCACATTCATGACCGGCAATCTGCGGGCGGTCGGCACCATGGCAGCGTCCCATGGGCTGCTGGGTCTCGGCCAGTTCGCGGCCAGGGCGACACCACCTTGATGCTCACCCCTCGGGGCATCCCCAGCGCTGCGGCCCGCGTGAACGCGTCGAGGCCGGCGTTGACCATGCTGATCAAGCAGCTGTCTGGAACTGGATTCCGAACCAGCACACCGCTTGTCAGTGTGAGCGAGCCTGCATCTGAGAGCAAAGCCAGACCCAGACGGAGGAGATGGACCTGCCCCATCGACTTGCTGGTGAGAGCCAGTTGAAGGTCGTCATCGGACCAGTCTGCGAGCGTCGAACGTCGCCACCGCTTCGAACAACGCTCAGATGGAATCCGGCTGGGACCCATCCCCCTGACGATCACCGTTGGTTTGCCCGACGCCGGCGCGGCAGGGCGTCAGCATGAGCGGGTTCACCCGAGGCAGCTTCTCACCAGCCTCCAGCTAGGGATGGTGTTGCTCAGGGATGGCAGGACATGCGTGATCGACAGGCCGCCGGGCATCGGCCAGCGGCTCGCCTTCCATGGCTTCAGCGGCAACATCCCGGGCTTCCTCAGGGCTCTGATTGCTTGTGCCAACAAGTCGTTCACCACCCAGGTGGTGGTTCACCGCCTCTTCAAGGTGTTCGATGGCACGGTGGAAGTCCCAGCGCCGACGACGAGCCCTGGGTGGCTCTGCCGCCAGGATGGAGCGGCTGGCTGGGGCACCGTGCCGGCTTCACCACGATCATGGTCAGCCACAGGCCCATGTGACATTGCAGGACCCGACCTCGGATCTGATCCACACAGAAACCCTGGCTTCCGACCTCTTGCCGGCATGAGCGAACCCTTGAAACTGCCGGAGTCACCCCTGCCTGGAACAACGCCCGTGCCGGAGTTGCCGGTTGTGGCCACACGCCGCGGCGGCCTGGCGTCGCGGCCGCTGGATGCTGGCCTGGTGCTGCGGCAGACCACCAGCGAGGAGTTTCTGCCTTCGGTGCGGCCCTGGGTGCACAGTGCCGGCCTGGTCATGCTGGGCAGTTTCGCTGCCGGTGTGGCCTTGATGGCCGTCTGGCCCTACCGGGTTGTGGTGCGCGGTAGCGGTGTGGTGCGGCCCAGCGGTGAAACCAGCGTGATCAACGCCCCCTTTGCTGCGCGGGTGCGTCGGGTGCTGGTGCAGCCCAACGAGCGGGTGCAAACCGGCCAGGTGTTGGCGTTGCTCGATCCCACAGATCTGGAGGGCAAGCAGCAGCAGCTCAGCCAGAGCCGAAGGGCCCTGGCCCAGCAGAGCCAGGCACTGGTGAACCAGGGGCTGGCGGCCCTGCAGGCGGCCGAGCTGGAAGTGGAGAAATCCGAGGCAGGGCTGCGCTTTGCGGAAGCCGAATATCGCCGCTTCCAGCAGCTGGGCGGCACCGGCTCCATCACCGTCACCCAACTGGAGGAGAAGGAGGAGAGCTACAACGTGGCCCTCGCCCAGCTGGCCAAAGCCAGGCAGGCGGTGGCGGAGCAGCGCTCCCGTAACAGCAGTGATCAGGCGCAGCTGAAGAGGGAGCTGGTCACCAACAGCGCCGACAAGAGCCAGATTGCTCGGGATCTGGCCCAGACGTCGCTCACCGCACCGGTACCGGGGGTGCTGTTCTCACTCAAACTGCGCAATCCCGGCCAGATGCTGGCTGCCGGCGAGGAGCTGGCCCGCATTTCCCCCAGCCAGGCCGGTCTGCTGGTGAAGGTGCTGGTGCCCTCCGAGAACATCACCAAGGTGGAAGTGGATCAGCGAGCCGACCTGCGCATCACCGGCTGCCCCTATCCCGACTACGGCACGCTCAAGGCGAGGGTGGTGTCGATCGCGCCGGAAGCCAGCCTGCCTGGTTCAGCTGATCCTGAGGCGGGCCGAAACGGCACGGCACAGCCGGCCCCCATCCCTGGTGGGTATTACGAGGTGACGCTGCAACCCCCTCCCCCCTGCGCGGTCCTTCATGTGTGAGCTGCTCGCCCTCAACGCCAACACGCCCACCGACATGGGGTTTTCCTTTCGGGGCCTCAGTCGCCGCGGTGGTGCGACCGGCGAGCACGCCGATGGCTGGGGGCTGGCCAGCTTCACCCCCGGTGGCCATGGCCTCACCCTGCTGCGGGAGGAGGCTCCAGCGGCCTTTTCCGTCCTCGCCGATCAGCTGGCGGAGCGCTCACCCAAGGCGCTGGTGAGCATCGCCCATATCCGCAAAGCCACCCGCGGCGTGGTGGCGCTGGAGAACTGCCATCCCTTCTCCCGCTGCTGGGGCGGGCAGACCTGGGTGTTTGCCCACAACGGCGACCTCCAGGGCGCCATTCCTCTGGGGGATCACCACCGGCCATTCGGCAGCACCGACAGTGAAACGGCCTTCTGCTGGATTCTCGAGCAGCTGGAACAAGCTGGGGTGAATCCGCAGAATCCTGGCGCGCTGTTTGATCAGCTGCACCATTGCGCTGCCCAACTGGCGGAGCGGGGCACCTTCAATGCCCTGATCAGCAACGGCCAGTGGCTGTTTGCCACCGCCACCAGCAAGCTGCACTGGCTCACACGCCGGGCCCCCTTCTGCAAGGCCACCCTGGCTGATCTGCCGTTGCAGGTGGATTTCTCCGCAGTCACCACCGCAAACGATGTGGTGACCATCCTCAGTACCGAGCCGCTCACCACCGACGAGCACTGGCAACCGTTCCAGGCCGGTGAATCGCTGCTCTTTTGCGGGGGGCAGGTGATTCACCGCAGCCGTCATGGGGTCAGGCCAGTCCCAATCCCGGCGCGTTCCCAACCAGCACCAGCGCACGAAGTCCCCTGAAGTGAACCGGATGCAGGCCGCCTATCCCTCGCCCGAGTCAACTGGGAGACCCAGCTCCGTGAGCCTTGCTGAAGCCTCCTGCTTCCGGCTGCAGCGGGGTCTGGTGGAGCGGCGGCGTTGGAGCCTTCTGCCGCACAACAAAGCCCGGAGCCTGGGCCCCGGGCTTTTGTCTGCTCAGCCGTGGTGCCGACCCGAGGGGGTGGGGCGCAGCTGCGCGAGTTTTTTGCTTGGCAATCGCCGTGATCGTTGTCAGATCAGGGTGTTTTCAGTTGTGGTCGGAGCTGCGGGCGCTGGCACCTGGGGCCAGGGGTCGATCGGGACGTTCCGTTGGGTCCGGGGCACCTGAGGCGGTGCAATGGACGGCGCCAGGGTTGTTTCAGCAAAACAGCCGCGACACGCCAGGAACGTCAGTCATCCGTTGAGAGTGTTGGAGCAGGGGCCGGATCGTCAGCGCACTCCTGACGGTTGCTCAGGTGGGGTGTCTTCCATGTGCTGGAGCCTCCCGGGTGTCGATGCAGTCACGATCGGACGGCTGGCGGCTCAGGACAAGAGCTGGAGCGCGAACGAAACCGCTCTTCACCAAGGGCAATGGGGCTTCATGAAGGGGACTTCACGCTGCTGGCATCACCAGCAACAGCAACCGGTTGCCCTCCGGATCCAGCAGCCAGGCTTCTGCGCCAAAGGGTTCCAGGCGTGGCGGTTCCTGCAGCGAGGCGCCCAGGCCCAGCACCGCGGTGATCCAGGTGTTGAGCATGGCAACGGCGCCTGTGCCATCCGACTGGCGTTGCAGGCACAGAGCCAGCCGTGCCAGCTGCTGCGGCTGGGGACGGCTGCGCGATGGCGCGTAGATCTCCAGCCAACCTCCGGCCGGCCAGGCCACCCGCCAGTGGGTGGCACTCAGCCCCGGCTGCGGCTCCACCTGCAGCAGTGCGCCGTAGAAGCGGGCCAGGCCAGCCGGATCATCGGCGGCCAGCACGATCGAGGCGCTCATCGCCATGGCCGCCACCAGGGCCCGCGGGGCTGGGCGGTATGGCGGCCGTCGCAGAGGGGATAGCGGTGCGAACGGCCGCAGCGGCACAGCAGCATCGTGGCCGCCTCGCTCAGGCGCAGCTCGTAGGACACCCGGCCTGTTCCCAGATGGGCGCCATCGCAGAACCAGCCCTGACGGCTGCGACCACAACCGCACAGCTGATGCACCCCGGCGGGCAGTTCCAGCGGTTCCGGCCCTGGGGTGGCGGCAGTGGGCTCAGGCATCGGTTCCGCTCTCCCATTGAGGCCTGAGCCCAGTCTGGAGCAGCTGCATCCTTGGTCAGCAGGGGCGATCCTGCTGGTGTGGCTGGATACGGGGCACCAGCTCAATCCGCCACGCTCGCCGTGCCCAACCCCTGCATCTCCGGCGCGGACCGGACCTCTCGATGACCCAGACCTTCTCGGCCAGAACCCTGGCCCTGTTCGGCGGTGCCGCAGCCCTGGCGCTGCTGCTCGATCAACCCGCTCAGGCCCATGGCATCGCCCACGGCGGCATCGCTGCGGGCTTCCTGCACCCCATCAGCGGCGCCGATCACCTGCTGCTGCTGATCGGTGTGGGAGCCGCCGCCTCCTGCATCTCCTCCCAGCTGTTGCTCTGGGCCCTGGCTGGTGCGGTGGGCGGCGCCGTATTCGGGGCGATGGGCGGCACGTTGCCGGGCCAGGAGTTCCTGGCAGCCCTGGCGATCAGCGCCGTGGCAGTGCTGGTGCTGCGATGCCTCCGCTCGCAGCAGAGCCCCCAGTTGGGTGCCTGCGCCGCCCTGGTGGCCTCAGCGGTGGCTGTTCACGCCATGCTCCACGGCCTGGAGGCCCCGGTCGACGCGTCTGCCGCTCTCTGGTGGCTGGGGGCCTTTGCAGGTTCGGTGCTGGTGAGCGGCGGCAGCCTCCTGCTGTTGCGGCGCCTGCCCCTGGCCTGGACCCGAGGGGTGGCCCTGCTGCTCGCGCTCTGCGGTGGGGTGGCAGCCCTGGGGCCAATCGGGATGCTGATGCGCTGAGCCGGAAGCGGAGAGGCTTCGCCCGATGGGGGGAAGAGAATCACCACCATCCCCCCGATCCCCCTCGCCGCTGGTCGCGCCCACAACGCCACTGCAGATCCGGCCCTGCGAGCCGGCCCACTGTCCGGCAATGTCGGTGCTGCTGGAGCCGGTCTTCCGCTCTGGAGACACCTTCCCCCATGACCCGGCGATCGACCTGAGGCCACATTCCGTGGTGGCCGGGCACCGCCGCAGGCAGGGCATCGGCAGCCGCCTCTGCCAGCCCTCGCATCAGGCGGCCCGGCGGCTGGGCCTCCGGGCGATGCGGTTCAGCCTGGTGGTGAGCACCCTGCCGGGGGCATTCCGCCACCAGCGACTCGGGTACGTGGGTGCCCCGATGATGGTTCAGCAGCTGGTGGAGGAGCCGCGGCCGTGAGGGTGGTGCCGCTGCGGCTGCAGCCCGGAGACGACTTGCGCGCTGCCTTGGAAGCCTGGATGGGTGAGCAGGAGACGAAGGCGGGCTGTGTGATCAGCGCCATCGGCAGCCTGACGGTGGCGCAGCTGCGCTTCGCGGGAGCGGCCGAAGCCACGACGATCCGCTGCGATCTGGAGATCCTCAGCCTGGCCGGCACGCTCTCAAGCGATGGCGCCCACCTGCACATCACGCTCGCTGATTGCAGCGGAGTGGTGATCGGCAGTCACCTCTGCGTTGGCTCGCTGGTGCGCACCACCGCGGAGGTGGTGCTGGGGCTCCTGCCGGAGTGGGACTTTCGGCGGGAACTGGATCCGGCCACCGGCCACGCTGAGCTGCAGGTCATTCTTCGGAGTTCGGACTGAGGGGCGGCAGCCGCCGCTCCACCTGCAGGAAGACGAGCCAGGCCACGCCGGCGCTGATGCCGCCGGTCCAGTCGTTGCGCAGCAGTTCCACGATCGACACCGTGCTGGCACCGATGCGCAGGCCACGCAGCAGAAAGCGGCCCAGCTTCTCCATGTTCACCGCCATGGGCTGGAGCCAACGCAGAGGTGATTCAGTTTGGGGGAAGGGGAGGGGTCATGGACAATCCTGCCTCTCGCTGCACCCTGAGTCGGAACGAATCAAGGTGCAGAACGCTTCACTGTCTGCCTACACCTGCGGCAATGTCCCAGCAGCATTTGGCTTCGGGCAGGGCGCCAGGGGCGGAGCGAGTCCGTGAAGGTTCACAGACCCACACACCAACAACACCAACCCGTGGCCGATCCGCTTCCGTCCTGGTCGCTCACAATGCCGTCCGCCTCTGGCATCCCTTCTGAGGGTGCAGAGCCAAGGCCGAGGCCCGTGGCCAAGGCCACCGGGCCCACGGAGCGGATCAAACCCGAGCTTGAGGCCTACCACAAACAGCAGCACTGAGATCCCGATGCTGGAGAGCAACTTGAGCTCCCTGCCTCCGGAGGCCCAGCCGAGCACCGCGGGCCCTGCGACGATGCCGGTGGCGATGTAACTGATGATCAGTGGCTGGCGCAGCTTCAAGGCCAGCACACCGATCACACCGGCAAGCACCAGGATCGCGGCCAGCTCGTGAAACACGGTGCTGAAGGTCCTGCGGGGAATCAGCTCTGGGGCCCATTGGTTGTGGGGCTCAGTGACGTCACCATCCAACCCCTCTGATGTGTTGAGCGGGCTCAGGCGCTGGGAAATGCGCTAGGGCTTGATCCCAAGCACTGAGCCGCCCCATGCAGCCCTTGCCCGCACCAGCCCACGCCCGGCCAGCGGCCGATGTGGTGGCGGCCTTGCAGAGCGATGGCAGCTCCGGCCTGAGCGAGGCGGAAGCCAAGCGGCGGCTGCATGCCCATGGCACCAATACGCTCACGATCCGCGGCGGCAAGCCCGGCTGGCTGAAGTTTCTGCTCCAGTTCAACAATCCCCTGCTGATCACCCTGCTGGTGGTAGGGGCGGTGAAGGCGCTGCTGGGTCACCCCCGCGATGCCCTGGTGATCTGGAGCGTCACGGTGATCAATGCCGTGATCGGCTTCGTGCAGGAGAGCAGGGCCGAGAACGCCATCGCCGCCCTGGCGCGATCGGTGCGCACCGAGGTGGAGGTGGTGCGCGGTGGCACGCGCCAGCGCCTGGCCTCGGAGCAGCTCGTACCGGGCGATCTGGTGCAGCTGGAGGCTGGGGCGCGGGTGCCGGCCGACCTGCGGTTGCTGGAGGGGCGCCACCTGCAGACCGATGAATCGGCCCTCACCGGGGAATCGCTTCCGGTGCACAAGGGCACCACCGCCGTGGAGGCGTCCGCCCCCCTGGCCGAGCGCATCGGCATGGCCTATGCGGGCAGCTTCGTGACGAAGGGTCAGGGCCTGGGGCTGGTGGTGGCCACCGGGGATGACACCGAGGTGGGGAGCATCTCCAGCTCCCTGCAGGAGCAGGTGGATCTCACCACCCCGCTCACCCGCAAGTTCGGCCGCTTCAGTCGCCGCTTGCTGCAGGTGATTCTGGTGCTGGCCGGGCTCACGTTTCTGGTGGGGCTGGCGCGAGGGCGCGGCGCCGATGAGATGTTCGATGGGGCCGTGGCCCTGGCGGTGGGCGCGATCCCGGAAGAGTTGCCGGCGATCGTGACGATCACCCTGGCCATCGGCGTGAATCGCATGGCCAGGCGGCAGGCCATCATCCGCAAGCTGCCGGCCGTGGAAACCCTGGGCAGCACCACCGTCATCTGCTCCGACAAGACCGGCACCCTCACCCAGAACCGGATGACGGTGCAACACCTCTACGGCGGCGGCCAACTGGTGGCGATCGAGGATCTCTGGCCTGGGAATGGCCTGTCCGGGACATCGAATGCGGCCCTGCAGGAAACCCTGCTGGCCGGCCTGCTCTGCAACGACGCCCGACCCAGCAACCGTGAGGGGCTGGTGGGCGATCCCACTGAAACGGCCCTGCTGGTGGCCGCTGATGCGGCTGGAATCGACCGCCAGGAGGCTCTGGAGCGCCATCCCCGCCGCGATGCCATTCCTTTTGCTTCCGAACATCAGTTCATGGCCACGCTGCACGGCAGCGAGCGGATCCTGCTCAAGGGCTCGGTGGAAGCCATCCTGGATCGCTGCAGCCGGCAGCTGGATGCCCAGGGCCGGCCGCAGCCGCTCGACCGAGCGGCGATCGAAGCCGCGGTGGCGGCGATGGCGACCCGGGGCGAGCGGGTGCTGGCCTTTTCGATCGCGCAGGCCGAGGTCTTCCAGCAGCAGCTGGAGCACCACCATGTGGCGGCTGATCTCGACTTTCTCGGTCTGCAGGGGATGCTCGATCCACCACGACCAGAGGCGACCCGGGCGGTGGCGGCCTGCCAGGCGGCGGGCATCACGGTGAAGATGATCACCGGCGATCACCTGGAAACCGCCCGGGCCATCGCCCGCCAGATGGGCATCGGCAGACCGTCTGATGGGGGGGCGGGTGCAGAGGCGGTCGATGGCCGCCAGCTGGCGGAACTGAGCCCCGATGCGATCGCGGAGCTGGTGGATCACGTGGATGTGTTTGCCCGGGTGGCGCCGGCCCAGAAGTTGCAGCTGGTGCAGGCCCTGCAGGCCAACGGGGAGGTGGTGGCGATGACCGGCGACGGCGTCAACGACGCGCCCGCCCTCAAGCAGGCCGACATCGGCATCGCCATGGGGCAGGGCGGCACCGAAGTGGCGCGCCAGGCCGCCGACATGCTGCTCACCGACGACAACTTCGCCACCATCGAGGCGGCGGTGGAAGAGGGCCGCACGGTGTACCTCAACCTGCGCAAGACCCTGGCCTTCGTGCTGCCGGTGAACGGCGGCGCCTCGATGACGATCCTGCTGGGAGCGGTGCTGGGTACTCCCCTGCCCGTTACGGCCCTGCAGGTGCTCTGGCTCAACATGATCTGCTCGCTCACCATGTCGATCGCCCTGGCGTTCGAGCCGGTCGCCCCCTGGCTGATGCAGCAGCCGCCCCGGCCGCCGGAGCAGCCCCTGCTCACCGGCGGCCTGATCCGCCGGGTGCTGCTGGTGTCGCTGTTCAACTGGGCGGTGATTTTCGGGCTGTTCTTCTGGAGCGAGCAGCGACTGGGGGATCTGGCCCTGTCCCGCACCATGGCGGTACAAGGACTGGTGCTGGCCCATCTGGTGTATCTGGTGAGCATCAGCCAGTTGCGCACCGCTCTGATTTCCCTGCCGCGGCTGGGCTGGCGTGCTTTCACCCGGGCACCGGCGGTGCTGCTGGGCATCAGTGGCACGGTGGCGGTGCAGTGGATCTTCAGCCAGACGGCGGAGATGAACCGCTTCTTCGGCACCGCACCCCTCAACCTGGAGCAGCTGGGAGTGTGCGCCCTGCCGATGCTGCTGATGCTGCCGGTGGCCTGGCTGGGAGAGCGGCTCGATCCCACCGATGGCAGGTGAGCGCCAACTCCCGCTCGGCCAGTGGCGGGGGGTGCATGGACACATCACTGGTGCTGCGCACCGCCCACCTCTGCCGCCGCGTTTCAGCCTGGCCGATAGGGAAACAGGCGCTGGTTGCGGTTGGCGATCGCCCTGGCCCTGAGGAGATCCCTGGCCTGATCAGCGGAGAGGGGCTGCGCAAGTGGCGGCCCAGCGATCCTGGGACCATCGACCTTCGGGCCGTGGCGGGAGGCATGTGACCTGCAACACAAGATCCATCAATACTAGTTGATCTAAGGTTGGCGCGAACCCTGTGCCCTGAAGCGGGCTGCTGCAGCCATGAACATCGGCATCAACGGCTTCGGCCGCATCGGCCGCCTGGTGTTCCGCGCCCTCTGGGGGCGGCCCGGCATCGAGCTGGTGCACGTCAACGACAGCGGCGGCGATGCCCACACCGCCGCCCACCTGCTCGCCTTCGATTCCGTGCACGGCCGCTGGCAGCAGACGGTGCAGGGCAACACCTCGGGGTTCCTCGTGGGCGGCCGGGAGGTGCGTTACACCCAGGAGAAGGACCCCACCGCCGTTCCCTGGCGCGAAGCAGGCGTGGAGATGGTGCTGGAGTGCAGCGGCAAGATCAAGACACCGGAGACGCTGCAGCCCTATTTCGACCAGGTGGGCCTCAGACGCGTGGTGGTGGCCTGTCCCGTCAAAGGCGAAATCACTGGTGCCGAAGCGCTCAACATCGTCTTCGGCATCAACCACCACCTCTACGACCCCACACGCCACCGGCTGATCACCGCCGCCTCCTGCACAACCAACTGCCTGGCGCCGGTGGTGAAGGTGGTGCACGAGCGCTTCGGCATCCGCCACGGCTCGATCACCACCCTGCACGATGTGACCAACACCCAGGTGGTGATAGACGGTTTCAACAGCGATCTGCGCCGCGCCCGATCCTGTCTCCAGAACCTGATCCCCACCAGCACCGGCTCGGCCCGGGCGATCGGCCTGATCTTTCCCGACCTCCAGGGCCGCCTCAACGGCCACGCCATCCGGGTGCCTTTGCTCAATGCCTCGATCACCGACGCTGTGTTCGAGCTGGAGCGCATCGCCACGGCTGAGGAGGTGAACGGCGCCTTTGAGGCCGCCGCCAACGGTCCCCTGCAGGGCATCCTCGGCTACGAGAGCCGGCCGCTGGTGTCCAGCGATTTCCTCAATGACAGCCGCAGTTCGATCGTGGATGCTCTCTCCACCCTGGTGGTGAACGGCACCCAGCTGAAGGTATACGCCTGGTACGACAACGAGTGGGGGTACAGCTGCCGCATGGCCGATCTTGCCTGCCACGTGATTGCCCGGGAGGCAGGCTGATGCGCAACCTCACCGCCCTGCAGCAGTACGGCATCGTGACGGCCAACTACTGGGCCTTCACCCTCACCGACGGTGCCCTCCGCATGCTCGTGGTGTTCCACTTCCACCAGCTGGGTTACACCACCCTGGAGATCGCCTTTCTGTTTCTGTTCTACGAATTCTTCGGCATCGTCACCAACCTCTACGGCGGCTGGCTGGGGGCCCGCTTCGGGCTGCGGCTCACCCTCTGGGCGGGCACGTTGCTGCAGGTGGGTGCCCTGCTGATGCTGATCCCGGTGGCCGACAGCTGGCCCCGCTGGTGGAGCGTGGCCTACGTGATGGTGGCCCAGGCGATCAGTGGCATCGCCAAGGACCTCAACAAGATGAGCGCCAAGAGCGCCATCAAGACGGTGGTGCCCGAGACCCCCGACGACCACAGCCGCGGCGAGACCCAGTTGTTCCAGTGGGTGGCGATCCTCACCGGCTCCAAGAACGCCCTCAAGGGGGTGGGCTTCTTCCTGGGCGGGGTGTTGCTCACCAGCATCGGTTTCAACGCCGCCGTGGGCACCATGGCTGCCGCTCTGTTCCTGGCCTTTCTGATGACGCTGGTGCTGCCCGGAGACATCGGCCGCATGAAGGAGAAACCCGCCTTCACCGAGCTGTTCTCGAAATCCACAGGCATCAACATGCTCTCGCTGGCGCGCTTCTTCCTGTTCGGTGCCCGGGATGTGTGGTTCGTGGTGGCCCTGCCGGTGTTCCTGCAGGCCGCCCTGGGCTGGCAATACTGGGAGGTGGGCGGCTTCATGGGCCTGTGGGTGATCGGCTACGGGATCGTGCAGGGATTGGTGCCGGCCCTGCGCCGCAGCTGGGGAAAGAGCGCGCCACCCGGTGTGTCTGCGGTGCAGTTCTGGAGTGCGGTGCTCACCGCCATCCCGGGCCTGATCGCCATCAGCCTCTGGCGGCAAGTGGGCAATCCCGGCATCGCCGTGGTGGTGGGACTGGCGGCATTCGGGGTGGTGTTCGCCATGAATTCCTCGATCCACAGCTACATGATTCTGGCCTACACCGAAGCCGAAGATGTGAGCCTGAATGTGGGCTTCTATTACATGGCCAATGCCGCCGGCCGCCTCGTGGGCACCCTGCTCTCGGGCGCTCTTTTCCTGGTCGGCGGGCTGCAGGCCTGCCTGTGGGCTTCGTGCCTGCTGGTGGCGCTGGCCTTCCTCTCCGGCACGCGTCTGCCCACACCACCACGTCAGCTGCAGCCGGCATGAACCCGGACCAGGAGTTGTTTGCATCCGCTGTGAGGCATCTTTCGCCAGTTTTCCTGTCCACTGCTGGAAGCCCTTACCAAGGGCTTCCGCATGCGCTTCTCCATCCCTGATGCGGCCGCGACGATCGCCGATCGAATTGTGCAGAAGCGCCACCATGACTGGATCGAGGCGTTTTTCGCGTCGCACCGATACGTGTGCTCAGCCATTCGGCCCAGCCCATTCGGGCTGCTGGGCCCCTCACCTGCTGCATGATGGCCGGCATCTGAGGATCGCCTGGCCTGGCACATCCGTGGCATCACTGCCCTGGCGATCGGCTTGGTGGTGGTGGGTGCCCTGATCCGGCTGGGTGGGGTGCTCTGAACTCGCTCGATCCCCACAACAAAGCCCGCAGCCGTGATCGTTTTCAGATCAGCTGTTTTTCAGTCTCTCGCCTGCGGGGGATCTCCTTCTTTCCGGCTCCCTCCTTGGCCTGCCCAGTCGTTCTGGCGGGTGCGTGCGGATACGGGGGACCGGCCCTGCGGACACCTGCCTTGGCCCTGTCAGGAGAGCCAGGCCCCGCCCAGCGGCCAGTCGTGCCGCCTCCTGCACGGCCGTGATGCAGCGCTGGGCCCGGCGTTTGGCATCGTCCTGGCCCTGGGCGCGCAGCAGGTAACCCTTCAGCGCCTCCGGGGTTTCGATCAGTGCCAGCAGGCCAGCGGGGCGTGCAGAGAGGGAGCCATCCACAAGCAGGCGGCTCACCAGGCCGTGGGTGATCCCACAGCTGCTCCCCTGCGGAGCCGGCTGCCAACAGATCCTGGCGAAGCACTCCCAGCAGCGATTGCTTGAGGGCATCGAGCTGGCCCGGCCGCAGCCGGCGGCTGTTGGGCAGGCCCACGGTGGTGCGGGGACCGCCCCCGCGGTTTCACAGGGACATCGAACGCGGCGCCACGGCCGCCAACGGAGATCGAGCTCAACCCGCCCCTGGTGAAAGCGAAAGCCCATGGCGATCCGCGGCTGTTCTCGCGGGTGGTGCCGGAGCAGGTTTCAGGTTGCCCTGCTGATGCAGCAGTCCGCAAATCCATGCACCCCGCGCGTAGAACCGTTGGCTCTGCAGACTCCAGAGAAGGAGGGGTCCGCCTCAGAAGCAGCGTTGCGCTGTCTGGGTGGCAAAAGGTACGGGAACAGGTACTCCAGCAACCCCCCACAGCCGCAGAGAAGGCGTACTTTGAACTTGAGGGGAGGCCCGGTAGCCAACCCGACCCTCACCCTCCAACAGAGTCCGGCCAGGGATCACCCGAGCCGGTGTGCACAAAGGAGGTGCGCCAACGATGCGACACACAACAGGTGAACGTGATGGCGCGGCGCGAACGCCATCCCGTAACCGCAGAGAGCCATATGCCAGTTCTGATTCCCGCGTGATGAACCCCCGGGCTGCATAACCCGAGCCGGGATCACAGCCGAGAAGGTCAAGCCCCGAGCATCTCTTCTCCCAGACGTGATCTCCTTCCCTTCCCTGCCAGGCCCCAGACAGGACATGCGTGAACCACAGACACCCGATCGGCAGTTCCTGGTGTGAGGACGTGACCGCCGCAACCGGTGCTAAGGCGCCCCCCACGGGGCGCCTTCCTGTTGGGCATGGGGTCCTCACGCTTCAGCGGAGCGACAGGGCAAGTCCATGGCTCAGCGTTGCAGCCTGGAGCCCCCACAGTCCTGCCAGCTGCCGAGCAGACGAGCCAGTTCATCCTTCATGGCACTGAGCTCGGAGATCCGCTGGTCAATCGACGCCATCCTGGTCGCAATGCTGTCTTTCAGGACAGAGCAGTTGCAGACACCAGCTCGCCGGACCTCCAGGATCTTCGCCAGCTCGGGAATCGATACATCCATCGCTCGCAGCGCCCGAATGATCGTCAGCTCAGCGAGATTCTCCTGATCAAACAACCTGTATCCCGCTGCGGATCGAGCCTTGGGCTGGAGCAGTCCCTCGTCGCAGTAGTAGCGGATCGTCTTGACGGAGAGGCCTGTTCGCCTGGCCACCTCGCCGATGCGCAGGCCCGGCATGGGCACCGATGACAGCGATCCCCGCAAGGGCACAACCTGAACCCTCCAGTCCATGGAAGCTGCTCAAGCGTAGGCACCGGCAAGCGACAGCAGCCCTGCCAGCAACTGTCCACTGATCACGGATTACTGGAGACTTTCGCTAGGCTGCCGGTCCAGCAGGCGCTCTGCGCTCATCACCCGTCCCATGTCGCACCGTTTCAGTCCGTGGGGCGTGCAGGCGGCAGCCGCGATCGGAGCCAACCTCCTGTTCTCCGCCGCCGCTCTGGCCGCTCCAGCCGCAGGTTCGGGCGGCGTCCCGGCGATGTACGCCACTCAGGCAGAAGCGGAGAAAGCCGCCAAGCTGCACTTCAACTGCACGGGCGCCCACAGGATGGGCAACCAGTGGATGCCCTGTGCCGAGCACGGTGATGGCCAGGGCTCCGGGCCCTCCCACTGAGGATGAGCACTTCCATGGCCCAATGTGGGGACAAGCCCAAGCGGATCGCCTTCGGGGTAGCGCCCCTGGGCATCATCTCGATCGGCATCGTGCCGATGGGCGTGGTGAGCATCGGCGTGGTGCCGATGGGCGTCATCAGCATTGGCGTGGTGGGGATGGGTGTGCTGAACGCCTGTGTGGTGGGAATGGGCGTGCTGGTGGCGGGAGTGAATGTGATGGGGGTCTGGTGGGCAGGCCTGGAAGGCATGGGCCCGCAGCGCCTGGGGGCTCCTGCCGGTGCCCTGCATCAGCACCATCACGGCTCCGATAGCCAGTTGCCGGCCAACCTGTTGGCTTACCCCACCCGAGAGGAGGCCCTGGAGCAAGCCCGGAAACTCGGCTGCAGCGGCGTCCATGCCATGGGCTCCCTCTGGATGCCCTGCTCCCAGCACCCGCAGTAGGGGAAGTCCTCGGTGACCGTCAGCCGATTGAGGATGGAAGGCAACGGCCTGAGATCGATGGCGCGAACCACCTGGCCATGGGCCTGGCTGGCCGGGGTCGCCCTGGCCCTGGTGCCGATGTCTGTCTGGGCCCATGCCGATGCACACACCGGTGGTGGTTTCGTGGCCGGCTTGCTTCACCCCATCTCGGGCCTCGATCACGTGGTGGCGATGGTGGCCGTGGGCCTCTGGGGTGCGGTGCTCGGCCCACCGGCCCTGTGGGTGCTGCCGGTGGCCTTCCCCATGGTGATGGCCCTCGGGGGGCTGCTCGGTCTACTGGGCAATCCGATTCCGGGGGTGGAGATCGGCATCGCCGTCTCGGGTCTGGTGATGGGGCTGATGGTGCTGTTCGAGCTCCGACCGCCCCTGTGGCTGGCGGCGCTGATCGTTTCCGCCTTCGCGGTGTTTCACGGCCATGCCCATGGCGCGGAACTGCCGGCCGGCAGCAACGCCCTGCTCTACAGCCTGGCCTTTGTGATCGCCACGGGGCTGCTGCATCTGCTCGGGATCCTGCTGGGAGAAACGCGCCGCTGGCCCGGTGGTCGGCGCTTTGTGCAAGGGGCCGGTGGGGTGGTGGCGCTGGTGGGGCTGTGGTTCCTGGAGCAGGCCCTCACGTGATCGCGCTCCTCGCCCATCTCACCCCCACCGGCTTCGGGCCCTGGGGTGATGGCATGGCGCGGCTGTTTCTGGAGCCCACCGAGCTGCTGCTGGTGATCGCCCTGGTGCTGCTGGGCGTGCAGGCCCGCCAGCCCTGCAGCGATCGCCTGCCCTTGCTGCTGCCGCTGGCCTGGCTGCTGGGGGGCCTGATCGGCCTGCGCCTGCCATCGCCCCTGCTGCTGGCCGTCGTCTGCACAGGCCTGTTGGCGGCCCTGGGTTTGCTGGTGGCCCTCGGTCTGCGGCTGCGGCAGGCGCAGCTGCTGCCCCTCGCTGCTGGCCTGGCGGGGCTGTTCGCCCTGGTCGCGGGATCGGCCCTGGCCGGTCATTCAGGAGCGCTGGCGGCCCTGCTGGGGGAGACCGTGGCGATCGCGGTGTTGAGCCTTCTGCTTGCGCAGGCTCTGGCACCGCCGCATCCGCGCTGGCTGGCGATCGGCCTGCGGGTGGGCGGCAGCTGGATCACCGCCGCCTCGTTGCTGATGTTCGGTTGGCTGGTCCGCCACCCACAGTGATGCCTCTGCAGCCAGCCGGACCCACAATGGAGATCACGGTTCCAGTGGGTCACTCCCTGGAGGCAACGAGGAAAGTCCGGTGGGGCGCAGGGTTCTCCTGAGCCGAGTCCGGCGCTGTCCCGCAGCTGTGATGGGGGCCATGGCCCTCTCAGCCAGAACGCTCGCCGTGTTGAGCCCCTTCTTCGCCGGCGCGGACCGGATTCCATCATGACCCTTTCTGCTTCTGCCCGATCTCTGGCCCTGTTTGGCGCGGCCTCAGCACTGGCATTGCTGCTGGATCAGCCCGCCCAGGCCCATGGCATCGCCCACGGCGGCATCGCCGCCGGCTTCCTGCACCCGATCAGCGGTGTCGATCACCTGCTGCTGCTGGTCGGCGTCGGGGCCGCCGCCTCCTGCATTTCTGCGCAGCTGCTGCTCTGGGCTCTGGCTGGGGCGATCGGCGGTGGTGTGTTTGGAGCGATGGGCGGCACCCTGCCGGCCCAGGAATTCCTCGCAGCTCTGGCGATTACGGCGGTGGCCGTGCTGGTGCTGCGCAGTCTCCGCTCGCAGCAGAGCCCCCAGCTGGGTGCCTGCGCCGCCCTGGTGGCCGCAGCGGTGGCGGTACACGCCATGCTGCACGGCCTGGAAGCTCCGGCCGACGGCTCCGCCCTGCTCTGGTGGCTGGGGGCCTTCAGTGGCTCAGTGCTGGTGAGCGGCGGCAGCTTCCTGGCGCTGCGGCGTCTGCCCTTGGCCTGGACCCGTGGCGTGTGCGTGCTGCTGGCTGTCTGCGGCGGGGTGGCAGCCCTGGGGCCGATCGGCTTGCTGATGCGCTGATCGGAAAGGCGGGTTGGTTCACCAGCTGGAGGGGGACGAGGATCACCATCCCCTGGATCCCCCTTCCCTGGCTGCGCTCTCCTCGCCCCTGAAGATCCGCCCCTATGCGGCGGCCGACTGGCCTGGGGTGTGGGCCCTGCTGGAGCCGGTGTTCCGCGCTGGTGAAACCTTCCCCCACGACCCAGGCATCACAGAAGAAGAGGCCCAGGTGGCGTGGGTCGGGCAGAGCAAGGCGGTGATGGTGGCGGTGGATGTGGCCGGGGCCGTGCTGGGCACGTACTACCTCCGGCCCAACTCCCTGCGCCTCGGCGCCCATGTCGCCAACGCGGGCTACGTGGTGTCGGTGCACTGCCGCCGCCAGGGAATCGGCAGCCGCCTCTGCCAGCACTCCCTGCAGCTGGCTCGGCGGCTGGGGTTCCGGGCGATGCAGTTCAACCTGGTGGTGAGCACCAACAGCGCCGGCATCCGTTGCTGGCGGCGCAACGGCTTTCAGCTGGTGGGAACCCTGCCAGGGGCGTTTCGCCACAAGCAGTTGGGTTACGTCGATGCCTTGGTGATGTTCCAGGGGCTGGTCGAGGGGCCGAAGCCATGAAGGTGGTGCCTCTGCGGCACCCATTCATCTGATGGTGCCCACCTGCACATCGCCGTGGCAGGCAGCAGGCGTGCGGTGATCGGCGGGCACCTCTGCGCTGGGTCGCTGGTGCGCACCACCGCCGCATGGGTCTCCGAAGCCGTCAGGCCCAGCTCGGCGCCGAGGGCCGCATCGGTGGGCGCGGGGCCTGGATCCAGGGCCAGGCGCAGCAGCACCACCAGATCCTGCGGACGCAGCACAAGCTGGGGATTGGAGGGTGAGCGGGCCAAGGCCTCAGGGGCTATGTGGCATTCGCGAATAGCGAATCAAGCGCCCCCAGGCCCGCTGGGCTTCCTCGCTGTCTCAGGCTTCCGAAGCCGCCGGCGGCAACAGCCGCTCGATTGCCTCCGGGGGCACCCCTACCTGCTGGGCGATCAGCACCACCAGCTGCTCCAGCCGATCGAGTCGTTGCTCGAAGACCTGCAGCTCTGCGGAAGCTGCCTTGGTCCCCGGCTTGCCCGCACCGGCACCGCTCTTGCTGCCCTTGGCGGCCTTGACGGGGAGGGCGCTGCGCAGGGGCGGTCCATCGGGGTGACTGAGCAGGGCGTCCACCTGTTTCGACACCGGGCCCCTGCTGAGGCCCTTGATACCCCGCTGTTTGCACAGCTCCCAGAGCACCTTGATCGAGAGACGCTCCAGCTCCTCCCGACTGGCAGGGGCGTCCCCTTCCAGCACCGGTGGTGGCTGGCTGGTGGCCTGGGGTGTGTCGCCCAGCTCCTGCTGCAGCCCGCGGTAGAGGCGGGCGTCAGACTGGGCCAGGTCCCGCAACGTGGCCCGCAGGGTGTCAGTGAGTTGTCCCATCAGCCTTGGCCTCCCGGGCCTGCTGGGCCGCTGCGCTGTCCACGATCTCCACCTTGGCGAGTGGGGTCCGCTCCGGCTGATTCACGGGGCCGTTGTGGCCATTGCCTCCAAGGCTCAGCGGGGGTAGATCCTTGGTCTTCTCGATGAACTCCTGGCGCTTCTGATCCAGTTGCACCACCCGCTCCTTGGTGTGGGTCCAGCGGTTGATGAAGCGGATCACCGCCTGCACCAGGCCACCGAGAAAGGAACCGCCTTGAAAGTTCTTACGGCCGAGCTTGTAGCGGCCGAATTCATTGACGATGTCATCACCCGCATCTTCCAGATCTCCGGCAATCGCCGTGACGATTTCCAGCATCTGATAGATGTCGCTGCGCACGGAAGCTTCCCGGGCAGCGAGATCCAGCAAGTTCTGCCTGAGCGTGGCGGTTTCATCGCGCGCCTTGATCGAGCGGCTTCTGTACTGCCCGCGGCTGATCATCAAGCTCTTATAGGAGTTGCGCAGCTCGAGGTAGACGCTGTTGAGATCTTCCCGGCTCAGGGGCTCGGGATCAGGCGGGAAATCAGAGGTGGGGGGTAGGGAAACCATACGGCTGGCCAGTCAGGGTCAATCCTGCCTCCTGCGGCACCCAGCCCCAAAGCGAATCAGGCTGCAGAACTATGCGCATGCTGCATAATCCTGGCGTGAGGGCTTGGCATTCCTGGGTTCTTGGGCCGGAGGCTATGGGCTGCGCCTTCCCGGAAGGTTCACAGACCCACACACCGACAACGCCAGCGCGCCCCCCGTTTCGCTGCCGCCCTGGTCGCTCCCCATGCTGTACGCCTCTGGCATCCCTTCTGCGGACCAGGGTCTCGGCCGAACCCGCGGATGGTCTTGATGACGGATGTGCGCACCTCTACTGCTTCTTCGCAGGAGAAATGATCCAAATCTCGAGAGGCGGTTGAGGCTTGATCGGTTGTTCGCGGAGACCTTCTTTCCCATGGCCCAGATCGACCTGCTCCTGGCCGCTGAACTGGTGGTTGTCCTGCTGCTGCTGGCCACCCTCGACCGTCCGCAGCGCGGAACCTCGTTGCCTGAGTCGCCGCTGGATGCTCCACCGCAGACGGGATGGACGCCGGAGAACGACCTCCACGCCCAGCGCATCCTGCGGCTGGAGCGCCGTCGCGGTGTGCCTCCAGCACCCCTGTCCTGAGGGTACGGAGCGATGGGGCTACTTAGGATCGACGGATTAACGATCGTTCGTCAGGCAGGGCCGGTGATGTTCGGAGGTCAGGACCAGAAGGCCGAGTTTGACTACTGGTACGGCCAGGTTCACCTCAGGAACCTCCCGCTGATTGGTGCCCAGAACCATGTCCCCACCCAGGAGTTGCGGCACGAATGCACCAATTATGACGAGCTGAGGTGACTCAAGTCGGTTCAGGATCTCGATGAGCTGGAGCGCTGCCGTGTCATCACGATCATCAAGTATCAGTGCACCGCCAAGGTTCTGCAGCGGCGCACGGGCCTGCTGAGGGAATACGCCCGCCTCTGCGAAGACAACGTTCTCGATCAGGAGAAAGAATGCTCGCGTCTTGGTGCGCTCCTGCACAAGCTCAAGCAGGCCCTGCAGGGCAAGCAGGTTGAGGTCGATCGACTCAGCAATCGCATCAAGGTGTTGGAGGCGGAGGCCGTCGTGGCCCTGCGCTCCGAGCAGCAGCAATCCAAGGCGGAGCTGCAGTTGCAGAAAGAGCTGGATGCTCTTCGGCGTGCCTATGGGGCTGAGGTGGAGCGCCGCAAGCAACTGGCCAAGAACGACCAGAGCCTCGGCGGCCGTGTCGCCCACTCCAACCGCTATCGACGCGAGCGCGACGAGCTGCAAGAAGCCCTCAGAATCGAACGTCAGACCAGCCAGGCCCTGCGCCGGGAGCTGGAGCAGCTGCGGGGCGGTGAGCAGCTGGGCCTGGACCTCGTTGAGTGAGCACCATGGCCCGCAAGTCTTCCCCACGGCAGAAGCAACCGACGCTGGCCGACCTCAAGCGCCAGGTGTTTGCCCTGGCAACAGTCACCAGCACCAAGGAGCTCAAGCGAGCCAATGTGGATCTGCGCCATCTCGATTTCCGCTTCAAGGCCAGCTGGTCCTCAGCCCTGACGGTGTTGCAGCAGGCCGCTGCGGCCTATCCCGACTGGGACACCAATCCACCGGAGGAGTACAGGGAGTTGTTCGCCGAGATTGATCAGGCGGCTGCGGCCTACAGCGCCTCGATTGATCAGGGGCTCAAGCTGAGTGCCCAGCTGCGGCATGCCGCCGACGATCTCGAGGCCCTCTCCGGTGAGCTGCTGGAGGAGGCCGAGGAACTGAAGGCGATCGAGAAGGCCTCCCGCAAGCAGCGCCGGGCCCGCTCGCTCAACTGAGGTCGCCGCAGTGGTGCAGCGACAGCTCCAGCGCTCGCTGCGGCGCAGGGCGAGGCGATCAATCCGTTCGGTGCGAATCAAGCCCTCTTCTCGGCCCATGCTGTCTTCCTCATCGACGAGGGCGGTCCTCCAGGGCCTTGTGCTCAAGGGCTCTCGCTTTGGTGAGGGTCAAGTCACCCACCGCGAAATGGAGGACGGGCTTTCGCTGTTCCCAGTCGAGTCGTCGCGCAGGAGTCCTCAGCCTGCGCGACCGCGCAAGGGCTGGCCCAAGCCGGCCCGCCGCAGGAAATGAGACGCCTGGGGGCATTGGGTTCTGTGAGCGCTGCGGCCGGCCCTTGTCGCTGGCCGCGCTGGCGCTTGCGGTCCTGCGCTTGCCACCCGTGGCTGTTGCTTCCCCATCACGATCCACCTCCACACCGAAAGGCACGTCCGGCCCGAAGGTCTCGCCAGAGGAGAAGCTGGTCGCCTCCCTGCTCGCCCTGCTGGAGGCGGGCACCACTTCCTGGCGGCGCGAGTGGGATGCCGCCGCTGGCGGGCACCACGTGAATCTGCTCTCCGGCCGTCGCTACCGCGGTGCCAATCCGGCGCTGCTCACCCTGGGCATGCACCTACGGGGTTCAGCCCTGCCCTATTGGTGCGGCTTTGCCGAGGCCAAGGCGCTCGGGGTCTTCCCCCGCAAGGGCAGCAAAGCCGTGCACGTGCTGCGGCCCCAGGTGCATCAGCGCGGCGAAGGCCAGCTGGCCGAGGCTGTTCCAGTTGATGCGGCAGGCACGGGCGGAAGTGGGGGTGCTGGCCAGGAAGCCGCGGGGCCTGGGCGCAGCTGGGTGAGCTATCGGCCGGTGCCGGTCTTCAATGCCGCCGATCTGGAGGGCGAGGCCCTGGAAGGGCTCATCCTGAAGCGCCGCCAGGTCGAGGGAGTGATCCAGCGCCCCGAGCCTGAGCGGCTGGCGTCAGCTGAGGCCGTGCTCAGCAGCTGGCCGGTGCGGGTGCGCTTTGGCGGCGATCGGGCCTGCTACCTGCCGCTGCCGGATCGAATCCAGCTGCCGGAGCGCGTGGCCTTTCATTCAGCAGCGGCCCTCTATGCCACCTGGGCCCATGAGGCGATTCACTCCACCGGCCATGGCTCCCGGCTGGCCCGGGATCTCTCCGGCGGCATGGGCGCCGAAGGCGATGGCGGCAGGGCCTATGCCCGTGAGGAGCTCGTCGCCGAGCTGGGGGCGGTGCTGCTGGGCGATCGCCTGGAAATCGGCAGTGCCATGGCCAATCACGCCGCCTATCTGGGCCACTGGATCGAGCTGCTACGCGAATCGCCCCGGGTGTTGCTGCAGGTGCTCAGCGATGCCCGCAGGGCGGCTGATCTGATCTGCCCCGAGGCGCCAGAAGTGCTCAGGAGCTGAGGCCAGATGGGCAAGGCGGGCCTTTGGGCCGGCGATCACGCCACCCGGCCTGCCCCGGCTTGCGCACCGCGCAAGGGCTGACCCGAGTCGCTGCGCGACCCTTGCGCAGCGCAGGCGGCACCGGGGCTCAACGGCGGTGTCGTTCGGCTATCACCGCGACTGGTGTGCCATCGGGGTTGGTGCTGGTTCTGCGGAGCACCAAGTGGCTGCCTTACTGGCGGACATCTTCAAACCCCAGACGCCGCGGGACCGGCACCGGCTGATGCTGAGCCGCTACGACATCGTGCTGGTCGCCTTCCCATTCACGGATGGGCCTGCGGCCAAGCCTCGACCGGCCCTGGTGATCACAGCCCGTGAGCGCCATGGGGATGTGTTGCTGGCCTTGCAGACGGAATCCCAGCAGGTGCTGCAGCGGGTGATCTGCAGCCAAGGCTGAGCGTTCCCCTGTTGGCCATGGCAGCTGCAATGCACGGCAGCTAGACGAAGGGACCTGACTGGCACAGGAACCTGAGCTCAGCCCTCTGCATGAGCTGGGCGACACGGTGGCGGCCCACCGGATGGCCTGCTGCGCGCGCCTCCTGGTGGATCCGAGGGGAGCCGTATATCCGGCGACAATCTGGTTGAGGGGCGCGCCAAACAGGTTGACCGCTCCTGAGGGGCTCTGCTGAATCCGGTTGCCATGCGCAGGGCACCGGCTCATGCCTGCTCCCCTCACCGCTCAACAGATTGCGCTGTACATGTCCAAACGACGAGCCGGCAGCCGCCAGGAGGTGGCTGCCGCAGCGGCGGGCATTTCGGTGAGCAGTGCCCACCGCATTGATGCTGGCCGCCTCCAACCCAAAGCCGCCAAGCCCCGTGGCCGGCGGCGGCCCGATCCATTGGCTGAGGTCTGGGAGCCCCTGTTGCTGCCGCTTCTGGAGCGCCATCCAGCCCTGACGCCCACCACCCTGCTGGAGCACCTGCAGGAGCAGAAGCCAGATCAAGACTGGAGTTCGCTCAAACGCACCCTGCAGCGGCGGGTGCAGCAGTGGAAGGCCTTGCACGGTCCAGCGCCGGAGGTGATGTTCCCGCTGGCCTACCAGCCTGGAGAGATCGGCTTCTGCGATTTCACCCGGCTGAAACGGGTGGCGATCACCCTGCGCGGCGAACCATTTCCCCACCTGCTGTTCCACTACCGCCTGGCCTGGAGCGGCTGGGCTTATGGGCAACTCATCCATGGTGGCGAGAGCTTTGTCGCCCTTTCAGAAGGGCTGCAGAACGCCCTGGCCGCCTGCGGTGGGGTGCCCAAGGAGCTGCGCACCGATCGACTGTCGGCCGCCAGCCGCAATCGGGATGGCAGCTACGCCCTCGACATCACCCCCCGCCACCAGGCGCTCTGCGCCCACTACGGCCTCAGTGCCAGCCGCAATAACCGCGGCGTGGCTCACGAGAACGGCATCGTCGAGGCGCCCCACGGCCATGTGAAACGTCGGCTGGAGCAGAAGCTGATCCTGCGCGGCAGCTCCGATTTCGAGGAGCCCGCCGAATACGCCCAGCTGCTCGCTGAGGTGTTCCGTGCCCTCAACGCCCCCCGCCAGTGGCGTTACGAGCAGGAGCTGGAGCACCTGGGGCCCCTGCCGGCCTTCCGCTTTGCCGACTACGAGCTGCTCACAGTGCGGGTGCGCAGCACCAGCACGATCGAGGTGCGGCAGGTGATCTACTCCGTGCCGCCCACCCTGATCGGCCGCCAGGTCATGGTGCGGCTGCACCACGACCGGCTGGTGGTGTTCCTGGACAGCGACTGGGTCTGCCAGCTCCCCCGCCTCTATGGCGCCTCTGGTGGCAAGCGGGCCTGGTGCATCGATCTGGAGCACCTGATCGACGCCCTGCGGGCCAAGCCCCGGGCCCTGCTCCATTGCCGCTACCAGCGCTACCTCTTTCCTGATTCCCGCTGGTGGGACTTCTGGCAGCAACTCCTGGTCGGCGGTGACCGTGACGCCGCTGCCCGGCTGATGGTCGAGGCCCTGTATGTGGCGGTGCGGGTGGCCTCCTATGCGCTGGTGCTCGCCTTCCTGGAGCAGGCCCAACGCCGCCAGACCCTTTCGCTGTCGGCTCTGCAGCAGCGATTCCGCGTTCCTCCCCGTTGCCAGAGCCTCCCCGATCCCGCCATCCCCCAACACCTGCTGGCTACCTATGACCACCTCGTCCCCATGCCCGCGCTCTGCGGCGGTGGAAGCGGCGCTGCCGCTCCTGCTCAAACAGCTGAAACTGGCGCGCTTCCGCAGTCACTGGCAGCCGCTGGCCGATCAGGCTGATGCCCAGGGCTGGAGCCCGGGCCAGTTCCTCTACGCCCTCTGTGAGCAGGAACTGGAACAACGGCAGATTGCCCGCCAGCAACGCCTGCTGCGCGGTGCCCATCTCCCGTGGCAGAAAGGTCTCGATGGCTTTGACCACCAGCACCTCGAGCCCCACCACTGGCAGGAGCTCCAAGGCCTGACGCGGCAGACCACCTGGCTCCTGCAGGCGGAGAACCTGCTGCTGTTTGGTCCCAGCGGTGTGGGCAAGACCCACCTGGCCATTGCCATCACGATGGCAATGGCGGCGCAGGACCAGGCCTGCCGCTTCTTCCCGGCCACCACGCTGGTGCAGCTGCTGCAGAAGGCCAAGGCGGCCTACGACCTGCCGGCGATGCTCCAGAAGCTCGATCGCTATGCCCTGCTGGTGATCGACGACATCTCCTACGTGCGCCGCAGCGAACTGGAGACCTCGGTGCTGTTTGAGCTGATCTGCCACCGCTACGAGCGGAAATCCCTGCTGGTGACCAGCAACCAGCCGTTCCGGGAGTGGGACGACATCTTCCCGAGCGGATCGATGACCGTGGCCGCGGTGGACCGGTTGGTGCACCACTGCCACATCATCGGGATCAAGGGCGAGAGCTACCGGCAGAAGGCAGCTGCCGCAAGGGTTTCCAAGGATTCCAGCAACCCGCCAACGTAATTGACGCGGACGTCATGGCCGCCACGATCAACGGCAACACCGGCCCAGCCCGGCAAAACCAAGGCGGCGACACGAAAACTGGCCCTCTCGCCATGAGATTGAGGCCAGAACCACAACTTGATTGACGCGCCACGACAGCCATGGGCACGATCGAGGCCCCATCAGGATTTCAGGCCTGGTGCCGCAGCAAAATTCAACCGGCTCACCGGTCAACCTGATTGGCACAAGCCATCAACCTGATTGACACGGGACAGCCGTAGAAGCCGCGGTGCCCATGGAACACCGCCTGGATCTCAGCGGTGATCACGGCGTTCTCGGCCGCCCGCTTTCCCGGCGCCTCCTGCCGTTGTCGCCAGGCGTAGTCGCCGCTACGGGCCACTCCCAGCTGCCGGCACAGCCAGGCCACCGAGGGACGTGTGGCCAGCTGGTCGATCAGGCGAAACCCTTCGGCGGCAACTGCTCTCTGGCAATGTGCGCTGCCGCCAGCCTGAAAAAATCCTTCTCCCTCCTGAGCTCTCGCACCTCCTTGCGGAGCCGGTTGAGCTCGGTGCGCTCCTCACTGGTGAGCAGGCCTTAGTCACGGGTGCCAGCCTGGCCCCGATCAATGCGGGCCTGCCGCACCCAGCGAGCCAGGCTGCTGGTGGGACGGCCGAGCCGCTCGGCCACGGTGTTGCAGGAAAGGCTCTCTTGCAGGTAAAGCTCCACGGCCTCAGCCTTCTGTAGCGCCGTAAACCGACGTCTGGTTCTGGATGGATTGGTCATCGATGGACAGTCTGATGGTCATGGCGTGACCCTTATCGACTTGTCCTTGAAACCGGGGGAACCCCAGGCTGACGTTCAGATGGATCGCCACCATGATCCGCTTCAACCATTCAAGAACTCCAGGATCAATCCATAAAACATCTCAGGGCGCTCAATGAAGACACCATGGCCGCTTTCGGGAATCACACTCAGCTCGGCCCCTGGGATTTCCCTGCAGAGGAATTCAGAGCCAGCCATCGGGGTGAGCAGGTCATGCTCCGCAGCGATGATCCGCGTAGGGCAACGGATCTCCTTCAGGAGGGCTCGTGTGTCGAAGACGCGCAGGGCCTCGGTCTGGGCAACATAGCCCTGTTGAGTCATTGGATAAGGATGACTGACAACAGATCGGATGTAGCTTTCGACCCTCTCGCTGTCTTTGAGGAAGGGCATGTAGAACAGCACTGGGAGATAGTTTCTAGCCCTCACCTCGAGCGGTACTCCCCAGTCGTAAAGGGCGATCTGCTGGCTTGTCGCTAACCGTGAGATCACGGAGAATGTTGGCTCGCTACAAGCAATCACAAGTCGGTCAACAAAATCGGGAGCCGTCGCCGCAATGATCTGAGCAATGTGCCCACCCATCGAGTGGCCCACGAGATGGGTCTTGTGGATACCGAGTTTTGCGCACAAGTCGAGCGTGTCCCGGGCCAGCATCTCCAGTCGATAGGGCCCCTCGGGAATGCTGCTTTGCCCACAACCTCGGTTGTCAAAGACGGTGACGCGAAAATCAGTCGCCAATCGCGCTGTCTCCCACATTTGGTGATCGGCGCTGAGCCCAGAGATCATCACCACATCGGGCCCACTGCCGATTTGCCGGTAGTAGAAATCAAGGTCTCCAATCCTCTAGTACGGCATGGTTTGCCTATCGTGCCTGTCTCCAAAGTGTATGCAGTCAGGGTCGTTGCTGAGGCTTCCCTGCACCATCGCTTCGGATCGCGCAGATCAGCAAGCCTGTTGCCACGGCCGGACAGACCAGCATCCAGCGGATTACCTGAGGATTGCGCATCCCGTGTCCGACGAGCTCAGACGCGTGGGTCAGGTGGCAGACGGTGTCATCAATGCTCTGCCATGGCCAGATGCACGCGCGCGAATCCAAGCCAAGCAAGATCCCATTGCAACAGTGTTGTGCTCGTGAATTGCGGGCCACCAGCCCTCCACGATCGGGGCTGGCAGACCAACCCCTCCGTCTATGGGTCTAGGCTGTGATCAGGTGAGCAGCCATCAGTACCAACAGCAGAATGAGCGGCGGGCACGACTCGGCTAATGAAATAGAAACGGTATAAGTCTAAATGGATGACAACAGGAGCTAAGCATGACTGAGTCGCGAGACCTTCCGCGACTTGAGCTCCTGTCACTTCTTAGAGATCGTCTGCAGATCCAAATCGTGCTGCCTGTGAATGTTGTTCTTCTCTCTTGAATGGACAAAGCTTACCGAGGGGCTTTGATTTCGCCTTCTTTGTGGGCGAACGATGCTCATGCTCTCAGGCACAAGGCGACGATTCAGGGGCTAGATCAGGGCGCATCGCGGGATGGTCGTCATCAGATGCTACCGAGTCGAGCTGCTGCGGAAGAATGATTGCGTGCCTTGCATCTCCCATCGTGCCTACGATGACCGACTCAATACGAGTGCGTTCATCTTGCCTCGGTCGTGAGGAGAGAGCTGCCGGTCATCTGCCGAGCTCGTCCTGCTCCCCCTCCAACCGACTGGCCGGTTGAGTGGACCATCCTCAGTGGTGATTCTCTGGCTCAACATGGAGACTGCGGCCAGTTGGATCTCCACGCAGTCACAGCCAGCGAACCCTGGTCGTCGGTAATCCCCGAACGCAACCGAAAACCACAACTTTCTCCTGCTCGTACTCCTGCAATGACTACGTTCGCTCGTAGCCCTGATTCATGATGAGTCGGTTTAAACTTGGCACCATTCAGCCTCTGGTATCAATTGGCAGCAGACGATCCCCTCATGCACCAGTGCAACATCACTGTCGACAAACGCACCGATGGCCCCGGCATGTCAGTGATCGATTCCGATGACCCGGCGGCACCCTTGTATCACCTGCTCGCCGCGATGCGCACCCCAGTCGCGTTGCGCGATCTCATGATCCAGCCGGTGCGTACCGGTTATGTCGGCCAAGATCATTCAATCGATCCCACACTGTTACCACCAGCAGCCGGAGAGCTCTATCCAAAAATTGAGGTCGGGGAGATCTTCCTCCCGTCACCCGACGGTTCGATCCGCTGTCAGACTTACAAGAGTGCCGCCACGCATGGTCGCCAAGCGATGTTGCTCTACATCCACGGTGGCGGCTTCACGGTCGGCCAGTCAGAGGATACCGCCTACATCACAAGTCGAATTGCCTCGGAAAACGGGCTTGTGGTCTTGAGCGTCAACTACCGCCTTGCCCCTGAATGGCCGTTCCCTTCTGGCCTCAACGACTGCCTCGAAGTCCTGAAGTGGATGCGCACCCACGGCGAGGAGATTGGCGGTGATCCGAATCGCATCGCCGTTGTTGGGGATTCAGCTGGCGGCAATTTCGCCGCTGCTCTTCCGCTTGCTGCACGGAACAGAGGCGTCGAGCCACCCGAGGCAGCGCTATTACTGTGCCCCATCACCGACTTCTTCTTCGAGCAATACCCATCATTCCAGAAGCTTGCCCCTCGAGGCATTGTCTACGATACGGCGTTTATGGGATATATTCGTGGCGCTTATGCGGTGAGCTACGAAAACTGGTCCCACCCCGAAGTCAGTCCAATCAGGGGCGATCTCTCCGCGTTCCCGCCTACCCTGGTGCTCTCGGGCACTGCTGATCCTCTCGTGGACGACAATTGTGCGTTCGTCGCAAAGCTCAGGGAAGCCGGCAATCCAAATGTCGAACATCTCGTCTGCGAAGACATGCCACATGGCTTCTATTTCTTCCACGGCATGTTCGTGGACAGCGAGGTGGCTTATGCAGCGATATCCCGATTCTTCAAGCAATATCTTCTTGAAGCGTAGTTGCGTGACGAGTGGTCGGACCGACATCTGTCCCATTGCTGCAGCCTACGGCCACTCCTTGAGTGAATGAACGAGGAGTGTGGCCCTGGCTCGATGAGATGGAGACGATATGTCTGCTCATTGCGGATGTCGCGGGCGGCCTTGAGCGAAATCCTGGGATAGGGCCCAATGCGCAGATCCTGCCGTCGGCCGTCCTTGGTGGGCGGGAAGCGGTGCCACCAGAACAAGTACTTCCCCCCCCCGGCGGGGTCGACCTCCAGGAGCAGCCCAGCGCCGTTCGAGACTCGGCAGCGCCGAGATCGCTGTGGTATTCAGCGAAGCTCCTTGTCGGTTAGAGGCAAGACTCCACTTACACCACCACACCGGTTTTACACCACCAATTACACCACCACAATTTTTTGCTTGCCTGGGTTTTGCCGGGATGCCATGGGACGCCCAGATAGCGGAAAACCCACGGCGGCGCAGTGGGTCTCGGGAATCAGTGGGACATCACGGGAACCCTGGGGAATCCCTGTTTTGGACCCTGAAACGGAGAGGGTGTCCGTGTGCAACGGACCGGATCGACTGCTATAGGACGACTTGGGACGATGGGTGCCCCCGTCTGTACCGTCTTTTATACCGTCATTCACGGTCTGTGATGGATGGACGGAATTCGAGGGCCGTGGGACCTGCTTGAGACCCGGATCAGAGGGTTCAGGGGAGATGGCTGAGCCGGCGCTGGTTGGGGCTGAGAGCTGATCCGCAGCCAGACTGACGAGCACCATCGCTGGATTGACCCATGCGGCGTGATCACGCGACAGGAAGGGGCTGAGGAGAACCCTTTCATGGGCGACCGATTGATCATCTCTGACAACCGTGAGGACCCGGGCAACCCGCTGGTGCTTGACGGTGAGGCCATTGACGCAGCGGCACGGGACCCACTGGCGATCGGGAAGCTGATGGTGGATCAGGTCTGGGCAGAGGGAACCGACCCCACCGGTGGAGGCCTGTACTACGAGCGCAACAGCAACCAGCACCGCCGGCTGCAGGTCTTTGAAACAGGCAGCGAGGACTTCATGACCGGCGGCTGGGTGCGGGTGCTGGCTACCGCCGAACAGGTCCGCAAGGAGCGTCCTGGCATGGAGCTTGCTGCCAAGGCGGGACTGGTCACGATCCATGGCACCCACCGAGGCGTGCTGCTGGTGGAGTTCCTGGACGTTCCCTGGGGCTGAGCAACCGCCACTGGGCTCCGGTCGGATTCGTTGAGCGCACCTCCCGGTGCGACAGCGGCCGTCCTTCAGCGTGCCACGGCTGCGCCGTGGCGTGCATCGGCCAGCCGCCGCCGCCCTCCGCTCCGGGGCCGGTGTGGGGGTGGGCAGGCATGGCTACTCTCCCGCGGCTGCGGTGCCCGGGAAGTTGCCCCGTGCACGGGGCTGGGGTGATGCCTCTGATTTCCTCGCGCGGCTGCGCGGCCAGCTGGGCATTCAGGGCTGAATCTGGTGGCCTTGCTTATCAGCTCGCCGATCCATCAGCGGCTAGCTCTGCTTTGCGTAGATCCATTGCCCCGCAGCCACTCTGCCCGCTGCTCAGTGCGTTTGTACTGGTAGAATAAGAGCTGCGCCAAAGGCCACGAGCCCATCGCCTGCGGCAACGAAATCCTCGGACAACTTGTCCCGTTCGTTTGCTCTGTAGCCATGAGCTTGTCCTCTGCTGCAGTGGCCCAGGCCGCTGCATTGCCTTCCCTTGGCCTCCTGTCGCCGCCGGCGTTGGCCCATCGCTCGGTCGTCATCGTTGCCGCTGGTGGCCGTGATCTCGTCTGGCCCCAGGAGCGCATCGCCTCTGCTCTCCTCCAGCGCTCTGGCGGCCGGCCTGTCCATCTGTTGCTGCATGGCGGTGCCCGTGGTGCTGATCGCGCCATCGGCCGTGCCGCCCAGCAGCTCGGCTGGCGGGTCCAGGCCCTCGCCGCTGATTGGCGCCGTCATGGCCGCGCTGCCGGGCCCATCCGCAATCGCCTTCTGCTGGAGCAGGCCCTGGTCGAGGCCCAGGCCCACACCTCCCCTGCCTTCAGCGCCTCGGTGCTGGTGATCGCCTTCCCCGGTGGGCCGGGCACGGCTTCGCTCGTCCAGCAGGCCCGCCGCTGCTCCTCCCGCTCGCCGGTGCCGGTGGTGGTGATGGAAGTGCCGCCGCCCTTCTCGCCGGAGCCGCTCGCCGCCTGAGCGGCAGTCGCCGCGCCGTTCTTCCCGTTCCCTCCTCACATCCCCATCCCCATGGCCGTTCTCACCGCCCCCGCCGTACCTCTCGCCCCAGCTCTCCCGCAGACCGCCGGGCCTTCCTGCTCCCTGCAGCGGTCCGGCTCGCTCTGGCAGCTGGGCATCGAGGCCCAGGAGCTCACCACCGCCATCGGTCAGCTCGCCGAGCAGCTGGAAGCCGATGACGACGACAGCCGCGCCCAGGCCCTCGCCGAGCTGGAGGCTGCCCTGCTGGCGGAAGAAGGCAACAAGCAGGCCCTCGCCGCCAAAGCCGATGCCACCTGCTGGGTGATCGAGCACCTGCGCGGCCAGGCCGCCTACCGCCAGCAGCAGGCCAAGCGGCTCACCGAGCTTTCCCGGTCTGATGCCTCTCGGGCGGATGCCCTCGAGGACTCGCTGGTTCTGGTGCTCACCAGGCTGCAGCCCACGGCCACCCGCTTCTCGTTTCCCAACCACGAGCTCAGCAGCCGCAAGTCACAGGCGGTCGAGATCGAGAACGAGGCCCTGCTCGATCCCGAGTGGCTCAGCGTCAAAACCACCTTCTCGGCCGACAAGACCGCCATCAAGGCGGCTCTCAAGGCAGGCCAGCAGATCACCGGCGCCCAGCTGATCTCCCGCCGCTCCTGGCGCATCCACTGAGGAGCCACAGGCCTCATGCAACTGGGGTTCCGGCCAGGCAGCCGGGGCTCCTTCTCCTTCCTCCTCACACCATTGCTTCCATCGCCATGACCGTCGCCGCTCCTTCCACCAACGGGGCCAGCCGGCCCGCTGCTCCACGTCCCGTCCAGAGGCCCCCCTCAGCCCTGGAGCTGATCCGCTCCGCTGATCGACGCGAGGCGCTCCCTCCATCCGTGCCGGAATCCGCGTCGGCCGCCGTCTCGGTCCAGCCCCCTGGCTTCTCCCCCGAGCAGCTCGCCGCTCTTTCCGCCCCCCTCGATCGGGCCAACGTCCGCCAGCGGGAGCAAGGCCGCAGCCGCGTGAGCTATCTGGAGGGGTGGCAGGTGATCGCGGAAGCCAACCGCATCTTTGGCTTCGATGGCTGGCAGCGCCAGACCGTGGCCGTCCGCTGCGTCGCCCAGGCCGAACGCTTGATCGGTGCCAGAGGCACGAGCCGAGACCAGAAGCCCGGTTGGGGCGTCACCTACACCGCCCGCGTCCGCGTCACCGTCACCGCCGGTGGCCTGACACCCCTGATCCGTGAGGGCAGCGGTGCCGGCCACGGCATCGACGTGGACCTGGGCCAGGCCCATGAATCCGCCCTCAAGGAAGCCGAGACCGATGCCATGAAGCGGGCCCTGATGACCTTCGGGAACCCGTTTGGCCTTGCCCTCTATGACAAGCGCCAGCGGGAGGTCAGCAGTGCAGCGGGCCAGGGTGATGGGGCCCAGCGGCCTGGTGGGCAGCGGTCTTGTCTGAGCCGGCCGGAGGCTGGTTCTCCCGCCGCCGCCGCTGCCTCCGCTGCTCAGCGCCGCACCCAAGCCACGGACCCGACGCCACCGCCATCAGCCCACGCCGACTGCGGCCAGATCCCCCTCGATGCCGAGACGATCCAGCACCTCCACAGCACGCTGCGGGCTCTCCCCCGCCCCCAGCTGGAGAGCCTCACCCGGGCCTTCCGCAAGCGGTTCCAGGTGCCCGAGGAGGCGGTGACGATCGCCGATCGGATCAACCAGAAGTGCCACCACGACTGGATTGAGACGTTCCTGGTGCAACACCAGCTTCAGTCCGGCTGAGCTGCCCAGCCCCTCTCCTGAAGGGGGCAAGTTGGCGGCTTCTGCCTACGCTTGGCCCATGGCGTTTCCCCGCATCAGCCACGATCCCGCCGTGATGGGTGGCAAGCCCTGCATCCGCGGGCTGCGCATCACGGTGGGCACGGTCGTGGGGTTGATCGCCAGCGGCAGCAGCCGCGAGCGGATCCTGCAGGCCTACCCGCAGCTGGAAGCGGCAGACATCGATGAGGCTTTGGCGTACGCCGCCTGGCGCATGGAAGAGCGAGAAGAGGCGCTGGTCCTGAGCTGATGGCCAGGCTCCTGGTCGACATGAACCTCTCGACCGAATGGATCCCCCTGTTGCGGGCCGCAGGTCATGAAGCCGTGCACTGGTCGGAGGTGGGCGATCCAAGGGCACCGGATACGGTCCTGATGCAGTGGGCGATCGCCAACAGCTACGCCGTCTTCACGCACGACCTGGACTTCGGCACGATGCTGGCCCTCAGCGGTGCCGATGGGCCGAGCGTGCTTCAGGTGCGCTGCTTGAATGTCCTGCCCGAGGCGATCGGCACGCTGGTGCTGTCACTGCTCAAGACCTATGGCGCCGAGATCGAGCAAGGGGCGCTGGTGGTCGCCGATGAACGCCGGCGGCGGGTGCGCATCCTGCCCCTGAAGCGGACGAGCTGAGCAAGCCAGACCAAGACAACCGCGCTAGTACAGGTGTACGCATCTTGAGTGGTTCATGGGCGTCTCCTTGTCCCGGCCGGCAGCCCTGGCAGCCAGGCTTGAAGCCCCGATCGAGGAGTGGCCCTACCTCGACAGCGAGGTGCTGCTCAAAACCCGCAGCCGCAAGGTCTGCATGACCTGCCACTGGTTTCGCCACCACGCGGGAGTGAACTGCATCCCGGTGCTCACTTGCCAGCTGCATCAGGGTCTGATCGCCCATGGTGAGCACCTCACCAGCCGCTGTCAGGGCTGGACCGACGACATGACCCGGAGCCAGGGCTGGGCGCCGGAGGTGGCCTGAGCGGCCCATGCACGTCGGTGACCGGAAGCGACCGCCGCTCTCGCCCCAGGAAGGCTGGCTGAGCGACGGTCGCCAGGTGCTGCACTTCAGGCCAATGCGTTACGACCGCTGGAGTCAGAGCCTGGAGGTGACCTTCGGGGAGGTGATGACCGGCGGTGAGCCGCCGCTGCTCAAAAAGCGCAGGGAGCTGACGCGAGAGCAGGCGATCAAGCTCTGGGCCCAGAAGCGCCAGCAGGGCTGGCAGCCTTGCGCGCCCCAGTGGCTGCCACCGCCTTCCCCGGCTGAACGCTGAGCCGGTTCAGAAGCGGGAGCCCGGCGTCTGCAGGAAGGCCAGCTCCTCCGCGCTCGACACCCGCCCCAGAGCAGCATTGCGGTGGGGGAAGCGGCCAAAGCGGGCGATCACATCCCGGTGCTGGCGGGCGAAGTCGGCGGTGCGGGGATCGCTGAACCGCTCGAACAGCGGCAGGTGCCGCCTCCTGCTCTGCCAGGTCTTCCGAATGCATCAGCGGCATCAGCCAGAACTGCCGCCTTGCCTGCTCGTCTTCGGCCTCCAGCCGGCCGCGCTCCACAGCCATCAGGCTCAGCGCCAGGGCCTGGAGATCGCCCGCGAAGGCCATGGCGGTGTCGCGCCAGAACTGGCGCGGGAACTGATCCAGCAGCAGCACCAGCGCCAGGCCTCGGGACGGCTCTTCATTCCAGGCATCGAGCTCACCGGCGATCGCCCGCCGTGTCAGGCCCAGGAATCGTTCCCGCAGGAGGGCATCAAAGGCCGGGTCCTTGGCGAACCACTGGCGCAGCCGGCTTTGCACGAACCAGAAGTCCAGCACCTCGCTGACCTGGTGTCGCTGACCAGCCATCAGAGCAGGCCCAAATGGGGAAAACACTGGCCAGCTCGATGCCCTTGCAGTCTTCCTGATCTTCATGTCGCTGACCCTGCTGCTGCGCTTCCCCTGGGGCGTGTTGCCCCTGATCGGTGTCTCCGCACTCGTGGGATTGGAGCGCGGTTTGCTGCAGCTTGTGGTGGGAAATGCTCCAGGCATCCAGTCGCTTGGTCACCGTGGTGCCTCTGGCATCAGCTCAACGACTCAGTGGCCTTGGATGCTCAGATCGTGTCCCAGTGTTTTTTGCTCGTCATGGGACTAAAGAGGCTGCCGTTGTCAACGGTTCAGACGCCCCGCAGCACCGCGCTCAGCATCGAGAGGTTGATCAGCACAATCACGCTGGCGCAGATCCAGCCCGCGGCCTGCAGCCAGAGCGGTGCTTTCAGATCGCCCATCAGGCCCTGGCGGCCGCAGAACCACACCAGCGGGATCACCGCGAAGGGCAACTGCAGCGAAAGCACCACCTGGCTCAGCACCAGCAGATTCGTGGTGGCTCGCTCGCCGAACAGGATCACCGTGGCCATCGCCGGGATCAGGGCGAGGCCGCGGGTGAGCAGCCGCCGCTTCCAGTCCGGCAGCCGGATCTGCAGGAACCCCTCCATCACGATCTGGCCGGCCATGGTGGCGGTGAGCGTCGAGCTCTGTCCCGCCGCCAGCAGGGCCACCCCGAACAGCACGCTGGCGAGAGAGGTGCCCAGCATCGGCGTCAGCAGCCGGTAGGCCTCGCTCAGGTCCGTCACCGGCTGCGGTAGCCGTCCGTAGAAGCTGCCGGCGGCGAGCACCAGGATCGAGACATTGATCAGAAAGGCAAGGCTGAGGGCGATCAGGGTGTCCCAGGTGCTGAAAGCCAGGGCCCTGCGCCTCG
Source organism: Synechococcus sp. CBW1002 (assembly GCF_015840915.1). NCBI lineage: Bacteria > Bacillati > Cyanobacteriota > Cyanophyceae > Synechococcales > Synechococcaceae > Synechococcus > Synechococcus sp. CBW1002. The sequence continues at coordinate 2,509,982 of NZ_CP060398.1, read as the reverse complement.
TCCCCTGGCCCTCCGCCCAGAGGCGGGTCTGCACCAGCGAGGAATGGAGGTAGAGGTTGTGGGGCATCACCGTGGCACCGAGAATGCCGGCCGCCAGAAACAGCTGCTGCCCGTCCCTAAGGCTGGCGGCCTGGGGAAGGAAGCCCTGGCCCACCTGGCCCCAGTTGGGCTGCAGCAAGAACATTTCCACCGCGAAGCAACCCCCGACCAGGGCGACCAGGGCGATCACCAGGGCCTCCAGCCGCCGGATCCCGAAGCGCTGCAGTGCCAGCAGCAACAGGGTGTCGGCGGCCGTGAGGCCCACCCCCCAGGGCAATGGAAGACCGAAGAGCAGCTGCAGGGCAATGGCGCTGCCTACCAGCTCGGCCAGGTCGCAGGCAATGATCGCCACTTCGGCCAGCAGCCAGAGGGGGATCCGCCAGAACCGCGGCAGCAGACGGCTGCAGGCCTGGGCCAAGTCCAGCCTTGTGGCGATACCCAACCGGCAGCAGAGCGACTGGAGCACCATCGCCATCAGGCTGGAGAGCCCGATCACCCAGAGCAGGCGGTACCCGAACTGGGAGCCGGCCGCCAGATCCGTGGCCCAATTGCCCGGATCCATGTAGCCCACGGCCACCAGATAGCCGGGGCCCAGCACCCGCATGAAGGTGCGCAGCATGCCCAGGCCGGCAGGCACCTCCACCGTCTGGGCATTGGTGCGCGCGGCCATGTCCAGCGGTGCATCAGGCATGAAGCGACGCCAGCGGAGTTGGAGGGTAAGGCGAGGGTGGCTGCGATCCTGCTGGGGCATCGCCGGCATGAGCCCACCCTGGGGAAGGGATCACCGCTAGCTCAGAAGTCGCGAGGACCTGTGTAGCCACTGAGATCAGCGAGAGTTTTCAGCGGCTTGACGCCCGAATCCACGACGCCCTTGATCTGCCAGCTGGGATAGCCCTGAACCCCCTGCTGCTTGCACAGCTGCGCCTGGCTGTTGGCGCCGTCTTCGGCGCATTCGATCACCTGGAGCTTGGCGGCGGCCTCCTTGCCGAAGGCCTCCTTCTGGTCATGGCAGTGGGGGCACCAGTACGCCGTGAACACCCGGGCGCCGACGCTGCTCAGATGCTCCGCCAGGGCAATCTTGGCCGGCGAACTGGCGCTGATGACAGCTGGAGCCGCCCGTCCGCTTTGGGCGACAGGCTGGTCCGCCGATGCTGCCCAGCCCAGCCCCAGCAGACCAACAAGAAGGACTGTCATCACTCCGCGAAAGATCAGTTGGCTGCGGTCGATCCAGCCACCTCCAACAAGACTCAACAGGAACAGCGCGAGGCTGAGGGCGGCTGAGACCACACAGAAGGTGCAGAAGGCCTTGATCTCGAAGACCAGGAGCCCCATCAGCACCAAACTGAAGACGGCCATGCCGCAGCTGACGAGGAACAGAGCCCAGCGATTGCCCTCCGAGGCTGGGGCGCGCAGACCTCCTCGCAGCAACGGCATCAGGGCCAGCAGGAGCACCGTGGCGTAGGCCAGGAACCCAAAGAGAGAAAGTGGCTGGCCCAGCAGCGTGCCCCAGGCGCTGCCGAGCACCTTGTCGCAGCCATCGCTACCGCCCGGACAGGACAGGCTGCCGATCCAACCCCAGCGCTTGGCGGTGATCGAGCCGGTATCGATCATGCCGATCGTGGCGAGCACGGCCATGGTGAGGCGCACCCAGGGCCGGCCTGGCTCCTGGCCGACCCGACGGCTGGAGAGAGGCTTGGTTCGCGTAGCGCTGCTCACAGGGGGAGAGAACGGCTGAGATACGGCCATTGAAAAGCCTGAAGTGGCTTCAGGGTCAAGAGCCTAGCGTTGCGCCAGGGAGGCTTGTCCGCCCGACTTACCTACCCAAGGGGATGAATCCATGCAGATTGGCGAGTTGGCACGGTCTACCGGAGTGACGATCGAAACCATCCGCTATTACGAACGCGAGCACTTGTTGCCGGTGCCGCAGCGCACGGATGGCAACTATCGCCTCTATTCTCCGCAGCATGTGGAGCAGTTGCGCTTCATCCGCTACTGCCGCAGCCTGGACATGAGCCTGGAGGAGGTCCGCATCCTGATCGGGGTGCTCGACACACCGTCCGGAAGCTGTCTGACGGTGAATGCCCTGCTGGACGAGAAGATCGCCGAGGTCGATGCCCGCGTGAATGAGTTGCACAAACTCCAGGATCAGCTACGGCAGCTCAGAGGGCTTTGTCAGCAACCGGATGAGGTGAAGACCTGCGGCATCCTCATGGAATTGAACCGTTCGGCACGAATCGACAAGGCTCAGATCTGATCATTTCCGACCAGGCTCAGCCCCTGATATTGCCAAGCGTGGGAGTGCGGAGCAGCCGCAGGCCATTGGCGATCACGATCAAGCTGGTGCCCATGTCCGCGAAGACCGCCATCCACATCGTGGCGTTCCCGGCCACGGTTAGCACCAGAAACAGGGCCTTGATTCCCAGCGCCAGGCCAATGTTCTGGCGCAGGATGGAGAAGGTGCGGCGCGAGAGGGCGATCGTTTCCGGTACACGCATCAGATCGTCGTTCATGATCACCACATCGGCCGCTTCGATGGCGATTTGGGTGCCCGCGGCCCCCATCGCAAAACCGATGTCAGCCTGGGCCAGGGCCGGCGCATCGTTGATGCCATCGCCGACCATGGCCGTGAATCCGTAGCGGGCCTGCAGAGCGGCCACCGCATCGAGCTTGTCCTGGGGCAACAGGTTGCTTTTCACCTGCTCGATGCCGGCCAGGGCCGCAATCGCGCCGGCGGTGGCTGCGTTGTCACCCGTGAGCATCACCGGTTTGACGCCCAGGGCTCTCAGGGCCGCCATGGCGGCCGCGGAGCTGGGCCGAACGGTGTCGGCAACAGCGATCAAGGCGAGTACGCCGCTGTCATCCGCGAGCAGGCTGAGCGAGCGACCTTGGCGCTCGTGGACCTGCATCGATGCTTCCAGTGAGCTGGAGCAGAGCCCCAGCTCCTCGATCCAGCGGTGGTTGGCCAGCATCAGCGGCCGCCCCGCAATCACGCCGCGCACCCCCCTTCCGGGGAGGGCCTCGAAGGCCTCCACGGCCAGCCGCTCGCCATCAAGGCCTGCGGCCATGGCCCGCGACACGGGATGGTCGGAGCGCTCCGCCAGGCTGCTAGCCCACTGTTTGAGAACGCCAGCGTCTGCCGTTTCTTGCTGAGGGGAAAAGGCCACCAGCTGGGGCTGGCCCAGGGTGATCGTGCCGGTCTTGTCGAGCGCCAGCACCTTGATCTTGCGGGCCTCCTCGATGTAGAGGCCGCCTTTGATGATGATGCCGCGACGGGCGGCGGTGGCCAGGCCGCTCACCACCGTGACCGGTGTGGCGATCACCAGCGCGCAGGGGCAGGCGATCACCAGCAGCACCAGTGCCTTGTAGATGGCCTGCAGGGGGGTGAACCCCAGCAAGGGCGGCGCCAGCAGGGCAACAGCCAGTGCCACCACGAACACCGCCGGGGTGTAGCGGGCCGCGAAGCGATCGACGAAGCGCTGGATCGGAGCACGGGAGGCCTGGGCTTCCTCCACGGCCTGGATGATGCGCGCCAGGGTGCTCAGCGAGGCAGGTGCCGTCACCTGGATCTCCAGGGCGCCGCCCTGGTTGATCGTGCCCGCAAACACTTCATCACCAGGGCCTTTGTCGACCGGCAGGCTTTCGCCGGTGATCGGGGCCTGGTTGATCGCACTCTCGCCGGAAAGCACCGTGCCATCAAGCGGCAGGCGCTCGCCCGGGCGGACACGCACCACATCTCCGATGGCCACAGCACTGGCGGAGACGCGTTGCCAGCGGCCATCGCTCTGGCGGATCTCCGCCTCGTCGGGAGCCAGGGCCATCAGGCTGGTGATCGCCTGGCGGGCCCGCTGCACCGCCCGCGCTTCGATCGCCTCGGCCACGGCATAGAGCGCCATCACCATGGCGGCTTCCGGGAAGCGGCCGATCAGGAAGGCGCCCGTGACCGCCACGCTCATCAGCGCATTGATGTTGAGCCGGCCCTGGCGCAGGGCCGCGAGGCCCTTGCGAAACACGGAGAAGCCCGCCAGGGCGATGGCGGCGATGGCGATCCCGATCTCAAGCAGCTCATGACCCGGGAAGGCGGGAACGACCAGATGCAGCAGCTCCGCTGTGATCGCCAGCGCCAGGGAGCCCGCCAGGCGGAGCCGTTCAAGGCGCCGTTCGGCGCGGGTCTGGGCGGCGGACGGCCGCTGATCGGGGCTGATCGGCTCCGGGGTGAATCCCAGCCGGCGGATTGCGGCAAGGGCGGAGTTGAGCGCTGCTGCTTCGGCATCGATCGCCAGAACGCGCTCGGCCAGCAGGAACCGCAGGCTGCGGATGCCGTCAACACCTGAGAGGGCATGCCGGATCTCGCCTTCCTCCGTGGCGCAATCCATCGCGCTGATCCGAAACAGCGCTTCTCTGCCGCTTGCCGGCTCCGGCTGCGGCGCCGTGGTGGCTCCGGCCTTCTGCCCGCTGGTTCTACTGCTGCAGCAATGTTCCGCCATGGTCCTGTCATCCAGACCCCAGCAAACAGCCTGTAGTCACTTCAGGGTCAAGGGTCTTGGCGGCACCTAGTGCCCGCAGGCTGTTGATCAACGCAGCTGGGGACACTCCTGATCCTGCATCTGCTGCATCAGCCCATCGGCTTGCCGGGCCAGCTTGGCTCCAGCCGCCGTGTAGAACCTGAACTGCTGGATGTTGACGTAGAAAACCCGCCGGCTGCGCAGCAGCTGTTCTTCCGCCTTGCGGCGGCACTCGATCAGGGCCTGGTAGTCGATGGTCGTCTCGTTGTGGTCGTTGGCATTGGCCCCATCGGCCTGCTGGCTGAGGACAGGGCAGATCCGTTCGCGGGTGGTGCGAACCAGGGCGATTTCGGCCTTCATGGCCTGCTCGGCCAGGGCATTGCGTTGCTCCAGCAGGTTCCGGCACGCCTCCACTTCAGCCGCCATCACCGGAGCTGTCAGCCAGCAGCAGGCCAGCGAGAGGGTCAGGACGTGGCGCATTCACGGATCAATTCGAGTCCTGTGTCTTTGGCGGCTATGGGCGTGATCATCATGGGCAGCGTCAGACCATCCACTACTCGATCTGCAGCACCCCCATCAGCCCCAGATCCTCGTGGTCGAGGTTGTGACAGTGATAGACGGTGCGCCCCGGGAAATCCCTGAATGTGACGCGGATCCGCACCTCTTCGCCCGCTTTCACCAGCACGGTGTCTTTCCAGCGTCGCTGAGATTCAGGACGACCCGCGCGGCTGATCACCTGGAAGGGATTGACGTGCAAGTGGAAGGGGTGATCCATCACGTCGTCGTTGACGATCAGCCAGTCTTCCGTGCTCCCGAGGGCAACCCGAGTGTCGATGCGATCGGGTTCGAAGGCCTGGCCATTGATCTGAAATCCCATGCCCATGCCGCCCATGGCCATGCCGCCTCCGCCCATGGCGCCCATGTCGTGCTTCATCCCACCCATGCCCGTTCCCATGGCATGGGCCATGACGAAACGGCGGGTGCGCTCCGGCTTCGGCAGGGCCGGCACAGGGATCAGGGCCTTCGGCAGAGGTAGTGGTGGCACCGTTCCGGCGTAGCTGAGGGTGGCCAGGGTCCGGGGAGCGTCCTCAGCGGCGGCCATCCCCATGTGGCCACTGCGCTGGTAGGGCAGGTTGAGCAGCCTGTAGCTGCCTGGGGTCTGGTTGCCTTGCACCAGCACATCGGCCCGCTCGCCGGGGGCCAGAAGCAGCTCATCGAGAGGCTCTGGGGTGGCGATCGCGCCGCCATCGGTGGCGATCAGAACCAGTGAGTGGCCCTCGAGGGCCAGGCGGTACATCCGTGCATTGGAGGCATTGAGCAGGCGCAGCCGCAGCAGGCCGCCGCTGGGAATTGCCAGGCCTGGGTTGATCGCCCCGTTGACCGTCAGCAGGGGGCCTTCCCGGCCGAGCATGCGCCCCACGCCCATGGCGGCTTCCTGACCGGAGGCGCTGGCGAAATCCTTGAGCACCAGCACGGTTTCTTTGGCGGCCGCCACTTCCGGAATCCTGTCCAGATCGCCGCGTACCACCAGGGCGCTGCTGAGGCCGCCAAACACCTGATCGGCCGAGAGTCCGTGCTGGTGGGGGTGGACGTAGAACAGGCCGGCCGGGTGGTCTTTGGCGAGCGTGAACTCATAGTCGAAGGAGCCACCGGGCGGCACGCTCAAGAAGACGTTGTCGGCCGTGCCGGTGGGGGGGATGTGGAGCCCGTGGAAGTGGAGATTGGTGGGTTGCTTGAGTTCATTGCGCAGTCGCAGCCGCACCCGATCGCCGGCGTTCACCTCCAGCAGCGGACCGGGTGAGCGGCCGTTGTAGGTGAGCAGCTCGGCGGGGCCACCCGGAAGGCTTCCCCGCGTGGCCTGGGCCACCAGCTCCAGATCGGCCACGCCGCCACGGGAGGCCAGCCGCGCCGCACCGGCCGGCTGGGCCCGGGCGGCGGAGCGCTGCAGCCGGTCCCAGAGAAGTGGGCCGACCACGGCCGTGCCGAGGCCGGCGAGCCCAAGTCCGAGTACCTGCCGTCGCCGAAGTGGAGTGGTCATGGTTGGGTTCTCATTTGGCGTGCTGGGAGAAGCTGCTGATGGCTCCGGTCCGCGTGAAGGCCATCACCGTGAACGCCTCTTTGCCGTAGGCCGATTCCATGCCTGGGGAGCCCAGGGGCATCCCCGGAAGGGCGAGGCCCGCCAGGGGCGGCCGTTTCTGCAGCAGCCGTTTCACATCAGCAGCAGGGACGTGACCCTCAAGGGCAAAACCGGCCACTTCGGCGGTGTGGCACGAGGCCAGGCGGGCGGGGACCCCCAGGCGTCGCTTGATCACGGCGACATCGGCCACCACGACATCGCGCACGGCGAAGCCATTGGCGCGCATGTGCTGCACCCAGCCCTTGCAGCACCCGCAGCTGGCGGATCGATAGGAGGTGACCGGCATCAGGGCTGGAGCACTGGCGCGTGCCGCGAGCGACCCGCCCCCTGAGACAACGGCAGCAACAGCGCCGACCCCCAGCAGCAGGTCCAGGAACCGCGAATGACCGCGGCTTGATGTCGAGTTCATGGCCTCTGATGCGGGGATGTCTCAACCGTAGAGCCTCCACTCAGGTGGAGAGTCAAGCCCGTGATGACCGGCATCAACCGGCATCGACCGGCTCAGATTTGCTGCGCCCTTGGCCCTTGACTCTCCTGTCAAGGGGAGACCATACCGTTAGGAGGTCTCACCTTGCCGCCATGTACCCATTCCGCTTCACCGCCACCCTGATCGGTCTGGCCTCTGCCCTCACCGTTGCGGCTCCTGCCCTGGCCCAGATGCCCGGTGGCATGAATCACGAAGGGCACCAGGGCATGCCAGGGATGATGAACATGCCTGGGATGTCTGCTCCGGCCGGATCCGCCCCGGCCCATGCCGCCCACGCCCACGACGTGGGCCCGGCCGGTGCCACCTACGACCTGCGCTTCATCGACGGCATGGTGCAGCACCACACCGGCGCCCTTCGGATGAGCGAATTCGTCTTCAACATCGGCCAGCCCGGCGTGGGAGCGCTCGGCAAAACGATCTGGCGCGACCAGGCCAACGAGATCCGGGCCATGGGCCTCTGGCGCAAGGCCTGGTACCCCCAGGCACCCGTTTACCCCGTGTCCCTGGCCTCCGGAGGCGATCCCAACAGCCTCAGCGGCCTCACCCGCATGAGCCAGGCCCAGATCGATGGCATGCGGATGATGGGCGAACTCCCCACCAAGGACAACCGGGTGGTGTGGTTCTTGGAGGGCATGCTCGAGCACCACGGCGGGGCGCTGATGATGGCCCACGACGCCCTGGCCAAGAGCACCAACCCCACGATCCGACGCTTCGCGCGAGGGGTGATCGTGGCCCAGCGCGCCGAGATCATCGAACTGCGCAGGATGCTGGCGGTGGAGGGCTTGCGCAAGCCGGAGTACAGCAAATACGACGCTCTTTTTCGTCTTTGAGCGAAAACCTGGGTAGATCTTTCCTAACTAGCCCCACCGATCAGGAGCAGCCATGATGAACGCGGCGACAATCACCCAGACCCCTGGCCATTCCCACGGGAAGCCCGGAAGCCACGGCCCGCCGCCCACCGGCGGCGGCAAGGGAATGGCCAAGGATCCGATCTGCGGCATGGTGGTTCCCAAGGCCACAGCCCTCAGCGCCCAGCGCGGCGGCCGCGACTACTACTTCTGCAGCCAGACCTGCCTGCAGACCTTCCAGAATCCCGACCGCGAATTGCGCGTCATGCGCCGCCGGGTGGGCTTCGTGATCGGCGGGGTGCTGGCGCTGGCGCTGTTCCGGGCCGGAGCCTTCATCGCCCTGGCGGCCGGCATCAGCCTGGTGTCCTGGGTGCCGCTGCCGGCACTGCCCTGGATGAGCTGGGGGAAGTGGCTGTTCGTGCTTGCCACTCCGGTGCAGTTCATCGGTGGCTGGTCGTTCTACACCGGCGCCTGGGCGGCCCTCAAGCGCCGCGCCCTCAACATGGATGTGCTGATCGCCCTGGGCACCTCCGTCGCCTACTTCTACAGCGTGGTGGTGGTCTTCGCGCCCACCTGGCTTCCGGTTGGCGTCAATGAACGGGACGTCTATTTCGAAGTCTCGGCGGTGGTGATCGCCTTCGTGCTGATGGGCAAATACATGGAGGAGATCATCAAGAAACGCTCCTCTGCCGCCGTGCGCAAGTTGCTCGATCTTCAGCCCGCCACGGCCACGGTGATCCGCGACGGCATGGAGATGACCGTGCCCGCCGATGCCATCGACACCGGCGAGACGGTGCTGGTGCGCCCGGGCGAGAAGATCCCCGCCGATGGGGTGGTGCTGGAGGGCAGCTCCTCGGTGGACGAATCCTTGCTCACCGGTGAATCCCTGCCAGTGGCCAAACAGGCCGGTGCCGAACTCATCGGCGGCACCGTGAATGGCAATGGCCTGCTCCGTTTTCAGGCCAGCCGGGTGGGATCCGACACCGCCCTGGCCCAGATCGTTCGCATCGTGGAGGAGGCCCAGGCCAGCACGGCCAGCGTGCAGCGCCTGGCCGATCAGGTCACGGGCTGGTTTGTTCCAGCCGCGGTGCTGATCGCCTTCGCGGCGTTTGCCCTCTGGACCCTGGCGGGCCAGTTCAGCAGTGGTCTGCTGGCCTTCATCGCCGTGCTGGTGATTTCCTGCCCCTGTGCCCTGGGCATCGCCACCCCAGCGGCCCTGATGGTGGGGGTGGGCAAGGGCGCGGAGCAGGGCATCCTGATCCGCAGCGGCGAGGTGCTGGAGCGGGCTGAGAAGCTCACCACCGTGGTCTTCGACAAGACAGGCACGCTCACCTTGGGCAAGCCGGTGCTCACCGATCTGGAGCCCCTGGCAAGCCAGTCGGAGCAGGAGGTGCTTCAGCTCGCAGGGTCCCTGGAGCACGGCTCCGAACATCCCCTGGCAGCGGCAATTGCCGAGGCCGTTGCAGCGCGCCATCTGGAGCTGCTGCCGCTGAAGCAGTTTGAGGCCCAGGTGGGCGAGGGCATCACCGCCAAAGAGGGCGGGGACGTCGTCTGGTTCGGCAACCGTTCCCTGGCAAGCCGCTTCCTGCCTCGGCTTCCCGAGCCTGTGGAAGGCCAGCTCGCTGGGCTCGAGGCCCAGGGGAAAACGGCCATGTTGCTGGGGCGCGCCGATCAGATCCTGGGGGTGATCGCCGTCGCTGACACGGTCAGGCCCGAGGCCGAGCAGGCCGTGGCCCTGCTGCGGCGCCGTGGGGTGCGGGTGATCATGCTCAGCGGCGACAACCGCACCACCGCAGAGGCGATTGCCGCCCAGGTGGGGATCACCGAGGTGATCGCCGAGGTCCGGCCTGCCGACAAGGCCGGAACGATCAAGTCCCTGCAGTTGGATGGGCAGAACGTGGCCATGGTGGGTGATGGCGTCAATGACGCCCCGGCCCTGGCCACGGCCAACATCGGCATCGCCATCGGCTCGGGATCGGATGTGGCCAAGGAAGCCGGTGACATCATCTTGATGGGCAACGACGTGCGGCTGGTCGTGACCGCCATCGGCCTGTCGCGGGCCACCATGCGCAAGATCCGCCAGAACCTCTTCTGGGCCTTCATCTACAACGGGATCGGCATCCCGATTGCTGCCCTCGGCTGGCTGAACCCGATGATCGCCGGGGCGGCCATGGCCCTGAGTTCGCTCTCGGTGATCGTCAACTCGTCGCTGTTGCGTCGCTACCGGGCCGCTTGATCACCAGTGCTTTCGTCCGAGTCCGTCCCCTTTAGCGAGATTCGATGGCTGATCCCAACTTCCTGTCCAGCTGGTCACCACGCCGCCGATCCCGGTGGGTGCTCTATGGCTTTCTCCTGGTGGCGGCCTTCTACCTGCTGCTGGAGCACACAGCGCACACCATTCCCTTCCTTCCCTTCCTGGTGTTCCTGGCCTGCCCGCTGATGCACCTCTTCATGCATGGCGGCCATGGTCATGGCCATCACAGCGCCCCGGAGGGAACGGACTCGCGATCGACCCCTACCCCCAAGTCGTGATGAACCAAAGTGACGCCCCGGCCTATGGCCTCTGGGGACTGGCGGTGGTGAATGCCGCTGTTTTCATCTTCTTTGCCTTCAGTTTCTTCAAGCCAAAGACGCCGCGTGACTGGCGCAGCTTTGGGGCATTCAGCGCCTTCCTGGTGGCCTTGTTTGCCGAGATGTATGGATTTCCACTGACGATTTACCTCCTCTCCGGCTGGCTTGGGAGTCGCTATCCATCCGTGAACTGGCTCTCCCATGATGCGGGACACCTATTGGAAACGCTGTTTGGCTGGCGGGTGAATCCGCATTTCGGCCCCTTCCATATCGCCAGTTTCGTGCTGATCGCTGGCGGCTTCATGCTCATCGCCAGGGGCTGGGACATGCTTTATGCCGCCCAGCAAAAGCATGAACTGGCGACCACCGGCATCTACGCGCGTCTGCGTCACCCCCAGTACCTGGGCCTCATTCTGGTGATGACAGGATTCCTTCTGCAATGGCCCACGTTGCTCACCCTGGCGATGTATCCAGTGCTTGTGGTGATGTACCTGCGCCTTGCAAAGCAAGAGGAGCGGGAGGCTGTGCGCGAGTTTGGAGATCGCTATCGGGACTATCTTTCGGCTGTGCCGGGCTTTCTTCCCTGGCGGCATCGGTAAAGGAACTTCACAGAGAAGGATTCATTTCGGCCTGCCCCCGGCTGCCACGGAGATCCAGATGACCAGCCGCAAAGACACAAGCATTCGGTGGCCAAGTGACACCTGCCATAGAAGAAGCATTGATGCGTGCCTCGACGATCAATGCTGCATGGAATGGCATATCGTTGTCTCGTATACATTTTAATGGTTAAATGAATAGCCTGGTGAAGCAAAGGCTTGTGGTCAAGAAAAGTGCACGAATTCTCGCTGCACCAGAAACAAATCTGTTTCTCTTTGCCTTTCTGCTCAACTTCGTTTACGAGGTTTGGCAGTCTCCATTTTACGAGTTCTACGCAAGTCCATCCCTGGGCGACAAAGTTATTGACTTGACCCACTGCGCCTTTGGCGATGGGGTCATCATTCTCTTCAGCAGTTGGACTGTGAGCGCGTTGATGCGTTCGCGGTACTGGGTGCTGACCCCAACCTGGAAGCTGACGCTCCTGTTTACCGGTATCGGCCTTCTGATCACGCTTGCGATCGAAACCTATCGAGTTAATGTTTCCAAGGCCTACGGAGTGCCGATGCTGGCAGTGCCCCTACTAGGCATGAGTGCACTTGCCGTCATTCAATGGATCGTCTTGCCTGTCATCATCCTCTACATGGCTCGCCGGCACATGTTGGGATATTCGGGGCAAAACTTTCACTAACCCGTGGCATCATTCGCGGCTCCTGCTTCTTCTTTTGATACTCAATGTGGCATTGCCTTTGATGGCATAGATGATGCGTGCTCCCCATCAGTCGTTCAGTGTCTACGAAAGCTGTTGGCATCACTTCATTTCCATCGACCCTGTGGCCTGATTACCAGAAGATCATCCGCCGCATTCCTGGCGGAGATGAGTTCAAACCGAGTCCATGCATTTCGAAGTGGTTGTGGAGGTTGAGCTTTTTGTTGTCGTTGCGTGTCAGGCTCAGAATCCTCATTAATACCCTCCTCCTGAGCGGCCTGATCAGGCCGCTGGCGGCGGTTGCTTCATCCCCCTGCGGCGGCCCAGCAGCAGTCCCATGCCGGAGCCGATCACGAACAGGGTGAGCAGCGCCAGGACCGAGGAGTACCAGGGCTGCAGATTGAGGAGGCCGAAGTTGCCCGTGTGCAGCTTCATCAGCCAGAAGGCCTCGATTCCCTGGGCCGATAGGGCGCCGTACAGGGAGCCGGAGAGCGCCGTGAGCAGCAGTGGCAGGGCTGCCAGGGGCACGAGGCTGCGGTGCACCCGGCGCATCAGGTGATGGTGCCTCACTCCTTATCCATTGCCTTGTGCAGATCCTGCATGTTGGCGCAGGGCATCCAGAGGGAGCCCATCGCAAAAGCCCCCTTGCACTTGAGTTCGGCGGCGCGTTTCTCCGCCTCCTGCTTGGTCTTGAACATGCCCTTCATGTGCGCCGCAGCGGGTGCGCTGACGAGCAGCGGAGCGAAGGTCGCCGCTACGAGGGCCGCCAGCAGAGCCCAACGGTTGGTCTGCTGGAAGGGGCCGGTGGAGTGCTGGGTCATTGAGATTGCGAGGGGATGGTCAGTGACAGAAAAGGGACTGCTGGTGTCACTTCTCCTTGGAGACGGCTTTCTCATAGACATCGAAGTTCTGGCAGGGCATCCAGTCCTTGCCCATTGCAAAGGCGCCGCTGCACTTGAGTTCCTTGGCTCGCTTTTCCGCAGCGGCCTTGCTCGGGAACATGTCGTTGGCCTGAGCGCGGGCGGCGCCGGGTGCCAGGGCAACGCCTGCCGAGAAGAGGAGAGCCAGAGCGAAGGGGTTCACGGAATACCAGGAGGAAGAGGTGGACACCAGCTTAGAGTCTCCCCATAGCAGGAGAGTCAAGCCCATGGCAGCTGTTGGCATCAAGACCGGCATGAAGATCGGGGCGCTGGCCGGCCGCAGCGGCTTGCCGGTCAAGACCCTGCGCTACTACGAAGACTTGGGTCTGCTGCCGGCGATCGGCCGCAGCGAAGGCGGGTACCGCCTCTTCGCCGAGGAGAGCCTGCAACGCCTGGAGTTCATCCGCCGGCTCAAGACCCTCGGGCTCAGCCTGGAGGAGATCCAGGACTGCCTGGCGGTGCACGATGCCGGTGAGCTGCCCTGCGGCGACATCCAGGTCCAGCTGGGGCGCCAGATCGAGCGGATCGATGGCCAGATCAAGGAGCTGCGGCAGCTCCGCAAGGAACTGCAGGGCCTGCTGGCGGGCTGGCAGAGCGATCCAGCCAAGGATGACGCGGTGATCTGCCCCAATCTTCACGTCTGAAGGCTGATCGTGACGTTCGGCCCATACGCAGCGAATGGGCACACCGATTCGATGAAGCCATGACCCGAATCCGTGTCCGACTCCCTGCTAAGTGCCCATGCTGAAGAAAGGCACAAGCAAGGGAGAGAACTGATGGGCCATCACCATGCCGCGTTGGACCAGAAACGTTCGGCGGCGCTCAGGCTCGCGGCCGCTGCAGGGCTGGGAGCGCTCGTTCTGTCGCTGGAGGCTCCAGCGCGCTCGGTGCCGCCCCAGGTGGTGGCCCAAGCCGGAAGCGGGATGGGAAGGGGACTAAGCGGTCCGGGGCGGATGGCGGCCCAGTCGATGGATCAGCACTTCATCGTGATGATGATTCCTCACCATGACGGGGCGATCGCCATGGCAGATCTTGCCCTCTCCCGCGCGCGCAGGCCCGAGATCAAGGAGCTGGCCCGCAGCATCAAGGCCAGCCAGAGCCAGGAGAACGCCCAGATGCGGACCTGGTACCGGCAGTGGTTTGGCGGCGATGTTCCCAGCTGGACGACCGGAGGAGCCATGGGTATGGGCGGCATGGGGATGGGCATGGGTGGTGGCATGAAGATGGGCGGCATGGGCATGGGGATGGGCGGCATGGGCATGGGGATGGGCGGCATGGGCATGGGGATGGGCACAAGCCTGGCCGCCCTGAAGAATGCCGCCGACTTCGATCGTGCCTTCATCGAGCAGATGATTCCGCACCACCGCATGGGCGTGATGATGGCCTCGATGGCCCAATCCAACAGCCAGCATCCGCAGCTGCGGGAGCTGCAGCAGACCATGGTTCGGGTGCAGAGCCAGGAGATCGAACAGATGGCGCAGTGGTATCGCAGCTGGTACGGAACGTCCTGATGCCAGCCATGGATCCGTTCTTCATCCTCGACACTCCGAAATCCTTCGAGGAGGCCAGTGCCGCCCTCCAGGAGGCGGTGGTGAACCAGGGCTTCGGCGTGCTGGCCGTCCATGATCTGGGCAACACTCTGCGCAGCAAGGGCCTGCCGTTCCCGGAGCAGTGCCGCATCTTCGAGGTGTGCAACCCCCAGCAGGCCGCCGCGGTGCTCAGCACCACGATGGCGCTCAACATGGCTCTGCCCTGCCGGATCTCCGTCTACACCGAAGCCGGCCAGACCCGCCTCGGGATGATCCGCCCCGAGGCGATGCTTGCTGGCCTCTCGGCCGATCCCTCCCTGAAGGAGCTGGCACGAGCGGTGGAGGCCTCCACAACGGCGATCATCGAGGCCGCTGCGGCTTAGCTAGCGGCAGTATCTGAGCGGCTGCGAGACCAAGGAGTCTCTGGACGCTGAATTTCGGGCCAGCCGGCTGCGCTACAGGGTCTGGCAGGTGCCGGGTGGGATCACCCGCCCCTGGGACTACCGCCGGGGCCGCAGAGGCGCCGTGATCCCCGATGGCACCACAGGGGTGGTCACCGCTACCGCTGTAGGGAGATCGGCTCCTATGCCCGCGCCCAGGAACTGCTGCGCCAGGGGCACACCGATCTCGATGGCAACGGCAATGAGGAAGCCTGTGAATCATTGCGCTCACTGGGTTTCTGCAGGTACGGGAACAGGCACTCCAGCAGGCCACCGCCAGCTGAAAAGGGGCGTACTTTGAACTTGAGGGGAGGCCCGGAAGCCAACCAAGGTCCCACCCTCCAACAGAGTCCGGCCAGGGAGCACCCGAGCCGGTGCGCACAGCGGAGGTGCGCCAACGATGCGACACACAACAGGTGAACTCGATGACGCAGCGCGAGCGTCATCCCGTAGCCGCAGAGAGCGATACGCCAATTCTGATTCCCGCGTGTTGACACCCCGGGCAGCAGTACCCGGGTCGAGATCACAACCGAGAAGGTCAAGCCTTGAGCATCTCTTCTCCCAGACGTGATCTCCTTCCCTTCCCTGCCAGGCCCAAGACAGGTCATGCGTGAACCACAGACACCCGACCGGCAGTCCTTGGTGTGAGGAGGTGACCGCCGCAACCGGTGCTAAGGCGCCCCCCACGGGGCGCCTTCCTGTTGGCGAGACAATCACCAGACCACACCAGCGCTCCTCTAACCTCCCCCCGATCGCACCTGCAGATCCGCCCCTTTGAGGCAACAGACTGGCCGTTGCTGTGGGCGCTGCTGGAGCCGGTGTTCCGAGCTGGTGAAACCTTCCCCCACGACCCGGCCATCAGCGAGGCCGAGGCCCAGCTGGCCTGGGTGGAGCAGAGCCAGGCGGTGATGGTGGGTGTGGATGCGGCCGGGGCCGTGGTGGGCACCTACTACCTGAGGCCCAACTCCCTCGCGCTCGGCGCCCATGTGGTCAATGCCGGCTATGTGGTTGCCGAGCAGACGCGGCGGCTGGGGATCGGCAGCCGCCTCTGCCAGCACTCCCTGCAGGCGGCCAGGCGGCTGGGGTTCCGGGCGATGCAGTTCAACCTGGTCGTGAGCACCAACACCGCCGGCATCCGCTGCTGGCAGCGCAACGGCTTTCAGGTGGTCGGCACCCTGCCGGGGGGCATTCCGCCACAGGCGGCTGGGTTACGTCGATGCCCTAGTGATGGTCCAGGGCCTGGTGGAGGGGCCGAAGCCATGAAGGTGGTGCCGCTGCGGCTGCCCCCTGGCGCCGACCTGCGTCGGGCGCTGGAGGCCTGGATGGCCGAGCAGCAGGAGCAGGCCGGCTGTGTGATCAGCGCCGTCGGCAGCCTGTCGGTGGCCCAGCTGCGCTTCGCGGGGGCGACTGAGGAAATGACAATCCACGGCGATCTGGAGATCCTCAGCCTCTCCGGCACCCTGTCGCCCGATGGCGTCCACCTGCACATCGCCATCTCAGGCAGCAGCGGCGCTGTGATCGGCGGCCACCTCTGTGTGGGCTCGCTGGTGCGCACCACCGCGGAGCTGGTGATCGGTCTTCTGCCGGAGTGGCAGTTCAGCCGGAAGCTGGATCTGGACACCGGCTACGCCGAGCTGCAGATCAAGGCTCAGCCAGAGCGGTGATCGCCCGCAGGGTCCCCAGCAAATCCGGTAGTCGCTGCTGGCTGGCTTGATCCGGCGGCAGGAACGCAGGCAGTGCCTCCAGGAAGGCAGAGGTTTTCAACAGCTCAAGGAACTGAGCCGCCAGATCATTCCTCAACTCAAGCGGGCTGAGCCTGCATTCCTCCAGCAGCGAGGCACGTCCGTCGACGACGGCCATGAGGTCCTCCAGGTCGTGACTGAAGAGAAAATTGCCCTGACCGCGACCGCGAAAGGCCTCCAGCTTGGTGGCCAGGAACACAGGTGCGGTCACGATCCGAATCGCGCAGCCACTTGGCAGCTCTTGAAGCTGGGCGGTCTCCAGGGCGAGGGGATACCAACGGTTGGAGAAGCCCAGGATCTCGCCCTGGGTAGGCATCAGATCGAGAATGAGATCGTCTGTGCACCAGCGGCACAGGGGTGCCCCTTGTCGGCTGTCTTCCTGGAAGCCCCGCTGCCGCAACTGCCTCCCCAGCTGGTGGTAGTCAGACCTGGCGATCACGCTGCAGATCACATCCACATCCTGGGTGGGCCGGATCTCTGGCATCGCCGGATCCGTGATCAACACTCCGGCCACGGCGCCGCCGACAAACACCAGTTGCTCAAGCAGCGCCTCGCCCAACTGCTCAGCCGCCCGCTCCAGCAGGGAGACGTTGGGGTCGTTGGGGTTCATGGCTGCAGCCGCTCCTCCAGCAGGGCCAGCGCCAGGGCCTGTTCCCGGGCGCTGCCGCCGCGCACCGCATCGAACAGGGCCAGCAGTTCCCCCAGGGCCGGGTTGCGCTCTGCCGCCTCAGGGACGCTGGGATACAGCGGATGGAAGGAAATGCCGCGGGCCGTTCCCTTCTTCCACGGCCATACCGGCGGTGGGTCATGGCCCGGGCGGACCTGCTCGCTAAGGGGGGAGGCGGCGTAGCCGGTGGGAACACCGCGGCTGAGCCCGCCCTGGGTGGCCGGGAAGCAGTAGCGGGCCCCGTGCTGCACGAAGGATTTCAGGGCAGCGCGAACCACGGAGGGCTTGCCAGCCTCATCCTTGATCGCCAGCCTGGCGGCCACGGCACGCTCCACCGCCGCATGGGCCTCTGAGGCCGTCAGGCCCAGCTCGGCGCCGAGGGCCGCATAGGTGGGCGCCGGGCCTGACTCCAGGGCCAGACGCAAGAGCACCACCAGATCCTGCGGGCGCAGGACGAGCTGGGGATTGGAGGGTGAGCGGGCCACGGTCGCACCAGGTCATTCGGCATTCGCGAATAGCGAATATAGAGCGTCCAGCCTGTCTGTCTCTGCGCGGCTTCAGCTTGGCGGAGCAGCCGGCGGCAGCAACCGCTCGATTGCTACCGCAGGTACACCCACCTGCTGAGCGATCAGCAGCACCAGCTGCTCCAGCCGCTCGAGACGCTGTTCAAGGGCCTGGAGCTCAGCAGTGCCTGCCTTGGACGCGGTCTTGCCAGCACCGATAGGGCTCTTGCTGCCCTTGGTGGCCTTGCTGGGCAGGGCGCTGCGCAGCGGTGGGCCATCCGGGTGGCTGAGCAGGGCATCCACCTGTTTCGCCGCCGGGCCCTTGCTGAGGCCCTTGATGCCGCGTGCCTTGCAGAGGCTCCAGAGGACAGCGACGGACAAGCGCTCCAGCTCCTCGCGGCTGGCCGGGGCGTCACCAGCCAGCAGCACGGCGGGCTGGTCGCTGGCTGGCCTGGGGTCACCAAGCTCCTCCTGCAGTCCGCGGTAGAGGCGGGCATCGGACTGGGCCAGGTCCCGCAACGTGGCCCGCAGGGTGTCAGTGAGTTGTCCCATCGGCCTTAACCTCCTGGGCCTGCTGGGCCGCTGGGCTGTCCACGATCTCCACCTTGGCGGGCACAGACAGTTCTGGCTGGTTCACGGGGCCGCCATGGCCATTGCCTCCCAGGTTGAGCGGCGGCAGATCCTTCGTCTTTTCGATGAACTCCTGACGCTTCTGATCCAGCTGCACCACACGCTCTTTGGTGTGGGTCCAGCGGTTGATGAAACGGATCACCGCCTGCACCAATCCACCAAGAAAGGAGCCACCCTGATAGGTCTTGCGGCCGAGTTTGTAGCGCCCAAACTCGTTGACAATGTCATCGCCAGCATCTTCCAGATCACCTGCAATCGCGGTGACGATTTCCAGCATCTGATAAATGTCAGTGCGCACAGAAGCCTCCCGTGCCGCAAGATCGAGCAGTCGCTGCTTGAGCTGTGCCGTTTCTTCCCGGGCCTTGGTGGCCAGGCTGCGATGCTGGCCGCGACTGCGCATGGAGCTCTTGTAGCAGTTGCGCAGCTCGAGGTAGACGCTGTTGAGATCTTCCCGACTCAGGGGCTCGGGATCAGGCGGAAAATCGGTTGTGGGGGGTAGAAAAACCATGCGGCTGGCCATTCAGAGACAATCCTGCCTCGTGCCGCACCCTGCCCCAGACCACATCGGCTCAGAGAACAATGCAGAAATTGCATACGCCTGCGGCGATGCCTTGCAGCACTGGGGGTTTTGGCGCTGACGCAAGGAGCTACGACGGCCAACGGAGGTTCACAGACCCTCACAGCAACAACGCCAGCCCATACCGAATCCGCCTTGGTGCAGCCTGGGCGAGGCCCGGTGCACCTGGCGGCCGCTGCCGATAGGTACAACCTCCACCAGCCAGTCCCTTTTGTAGAGCTGATCCCCCGGGAAGCGAACGGGGAGGCGCCCCTGAGGTCTGGCGATCACGCCACCCGGCCTGCCCCGGCTTGCGCGCCGCGCAAGGGCTGACGCGAGTCGCTGCGCTGCGCTCCGCGCCCCTTGCGCGGCGCTGGCGGCGCTGGGGCTTGACGGCGGTGTCGTTCGCCAGCACAGCCATGGCCGCCACCCCTCTCAGCCGCACCTGCCCGATCCGCATCGTCTCGGTGCATCTGCTTGATGCCGCTGGCCGGCTTCTCAGAGTTCTGTTCCTCGATCGCGAGGGGCACATCTCGGCTGAGCCGCACTACGTGCCCCGCGATGAGGCGCTGATCCTGGCCTCCAATGAACAGCGGGTGCTCGGCCCTCAGGCCAGGGTCCAGGTGCTCTGAGCGCCCGCGGCCGGAGGCCCTCCGCCTCCGGCTTTCGGCTGTCGCCGCATCGCCCGTGGGCTTGGGCTTCCTGGAGCCATGGCCTGACGGTTCGACTGGGCGGTCCCTGGGCTGGGCACCCTGCAGGACCGGCAGTGGGGGGGAGGGGTTGGCCCCAGGTCGGCGCACACCCACCGCATCCCTCGGGCAGTCCTCACGCCGCGTCAAGGATCGGGCCAGGCGCCCTCCAGTGTCGGGCGTCCTTGCCGCGGCGCTGCGGCCGGCCGGTGGGGGTGGGGTTCTCCGCCGTCCCTCAGGTGGCTTCCCCCGCTTCCTCCTCCCGTCGCCAGCAGCAGTCCACGCCTCTCAGCCGTTCTGCCCTGCGTGCCCGCAATGCCCTGGTGCTGGAGCACCTGCCCCTGGCTGATGCCCTCGCTTCCGCCGCCGCCCGCCGCCTCTTCCCGCTGGTGGAGCGGGAGGATCTGATCCAGGTGGCCCGTGAGGCCCTGGTTCGCTCCGCTCCCCGCTGCAGAGCGGGCGAGCCGCCAGCGCCCTATCTGCGCCGCTGCATCCAAGGGGCGCTGCAGCACCACCTGTGCGATCGGGTGCGGCTGGTGCGCGTGCCACGCCGGCTGCATGAGCAGGGCCAGTGCCCACTGGGGCACCTCAGCCTCGATGCCACAGCCGATAGCGAGCACTGCCTGCTCGATCAGCTGGCCTCCCCTGAGCCCGAGCCGGCATCCAGCGAGGCCATGAATGGCCTGGGGCTGGAGCAGCTGGTCGAGCAGCTGCCCGCAGCCCAGGCCACAGCCCTGCGGCTCACCGTCCTCGAGGGGCTGTCCTTGCGGGCCGCCGCGGCGCAGCTGCAGATCAGCCCGATGGCCGTTCAGCGGGCCCAGAAAAAGGCCCTCGCCGCCCTGCGCCAGCAGCTGGCAGGTGGGGGCTGAGGCCCCTTCACTCAGCTCTGTTCAAACACCAGCGTGGAGAGTGGCCACCAGCCGCTGCCGCCCTCGTCGTAGGTCAGCTCCACCATCGGATCGGCGTCACTGCTGTCTGCCGCCAGGTTGAGCACTGTGGCGCCGGTCTCTGGGCTGATCAGGTCGCGCCAGCAGCGCGAGCCAGTCGCTGGCAGGGGTGTCGTGGTGTCAGGCATGGGTCAGGGGCTCACCATCACCCGGTTGCCAGCACCGCTGTTGCTCACAGCCACGAACTGGCGCCGCTGGGGCGACCAACAAAGCGAGCGCCAGCCCAGATCTGCCGGGGAGCTCCGCACCGTCCAACTGAGGCCATCGCCGCTGGTCATGATCCTGTTGCCGGTGCCGCTGCTGGCCGCCGCCACCAGCAGCTCCCGCTCCGGAGCCCAGCAGAGGGAGGACCAGGCGTTGTCGGCCACCGAGCTGCGGCTGCTCCAGCTGATCCCATCCGGGGAAGTCATCACTCGGTTGCCCCGGCCGCTGCTGCTCAGCGCCACCAGTAAACCGAGCTCCGCCGCCCAACAGAGTCCTATCCAGTTGTTGGTTGCAGCGGCCGTCCGCAGCGTCCAGTTGCGGCCATCGCTTGAGGTCATCACCCGCTGGTTGCTGCCGGTGCTGCTCACCGCCACCAACAACCCCAGTTGAGGCGCCCAGCAGATGGAGCGCCATTCCTGATCCGCGGCAGCAGGGCCGGCCGTCCAGGTGAGGCCATTGGAGCTGATCATCACGCGGTTGCCCGTGCCGCTGCTGGCCACGGCCACCAGCAGGCCTAGCTCGGGCGCCCAGCAGATCGAGGTCCAGTTGTTGTCGGCCGGCGTCTGGCGCAGGTTCCAGCTGCGGCCATCCTGAGAGGTCATCACCCGCTGGCCCGTGCCGCTGTCGCTGACGGCGACAAACAGCCCCAGCGCAGCGGCCCAGCAGAGCGCCACCCAGTTCTGATCAGCGGCCGCCGGTTGGGGGCTCCAGCGAATGCCATCGCTGGAGGTCATCACCCGATTGCCGCTACCGCTGTTGGCCACGCAGACGTAGAGCTGCAACTCCGGCGACCAGCAGATCGCCTGCCAGCTGTTGTCCGCCGCCGAGCGCACGGTCGACCAGAGCACGCCGCTGATGCCCAGCACCGGTATCGGGCCAGCCAGCTCTGCCAGCGCCGCTGCCGGCAGCTGGTAGGTGCCGGCCTGGGGCCCAGCGGGACGGGTGATCGCCAGCAGGTCGCCTGGTTGGAGGGTCATCTGCTGCGGCGCTCAGGGCAGAGCCGGCAGGGTGCTCAGGTCCAGCGGCATGTAGTCGCCGGCCGGCTGGGCAGTGGCCATCGCCGCCTGCAGCTGGGCCGCATCCACCACCCGCCCGGGCGTGCCGTCTGCCAGCGCCAATGGGTCGGCCAGCTGCACTACCCCCGACGCCTCGGCCGTGGCCAGGACCACGCTGAGCAGCGGTTGGGCGGGATCGCTCTCATCGACGGCCAGCGGAACGGCCACCTGGATGCGGATCACCCCGGCGCCATCGGGCCCCAGGGCGGCGTTGGCGCTCCAGCTCGTGCCGTCAAACAGCAACAGATCCCCCTGGGCGATCTCCGCTCCGGCGATGCCGCTCCAGCTCGCCAGGGCAGGGCCGGCGCTGCTGGCCAGGTACACATCTCCGGCCACAGCCCCAGCCGGGGCCTCGGTGGTGGTGGGGTCGATCGCGCCCCTGTAGGTGAGCGCGCCGGGGATGGCGGCATGGAGGGTGCCGTCGGCATCCACCGAGAGGTTGGTACCGGGCCTGATCGCCCCGATCGCCGCCGCGGTGGCCGGGCTGAGCATGAACGCCTTGACCTCATCAGCAGTGGCCCGGTAGGGCGTGCTGCCGCGCTGCACCAGCAGCAGATCGGTCGGCTGGGGCAGGGAACGGCCGGCGGTGCGGCTCTCGGTGGTGGTGGCCATGGTGATCCGTGCAGAAGGGGAGAGAGGTGGAGGGGAGAAATCAGTGCGGCAAGGGGCTGAGCAGGCGCAGGTCCAGCGCGATCACCACCACCCCATCGCCGGCAGTGGCACTGATGAGCGGCGCCAGTGCCTGCATTGCCGTGATGCCGCCGGTGGGCGGCGGTTCAGGGGTGCCGCCGTCCTGCAGCTGGGCCTGGCCCAGGAAGATCACCCCCTGGGGCCGGCTGCTGCTGCGGCACTGGGCCGTCAGCTCGGCCAGCACAGCCGGATCGGGAGTGGCCATCGACGCCAGGGCAGTGCTGCTGAGCTGTTGCCAGCCCCCAGCCAGGAATGCGCTGGCCGGGGCAGCGCAGGCTGCAGGGATCAGAGCAGGGCATCCCCCAGCTCCAGGGCCGCGAGATCGGCGGCATCGTTGCTGCTCTCATTCGTGGCATCGCTGCTGCCGCTGGCAGTGCCCGATGCACTGGCCTTGGCCTCCAGCGCCATGGCCTGCTCCACCAGCTCGGCCTTGGTCTGGCTGCTATCGAGCTCCACGCCGTAGACGGTGGAGCAGAACTCGACGATCTGGGCCTTGGTCATGGCCTGGAAGTCAGTGGGCTGTGAGGCAAGCAGGGCCTCGCCACCATCGGTGGTGGTCTCTAACCGGTCGTCGGTAGGAGTGGGCTCATCGGGTGTCGGGGCGGGATCCGGCGCTTCCGGTTGCTCGGGCTCGAGGTCCAGCGCATCCGCCAGCTCCGGTTCCGGCGCGTTGTCCCCGGAGTCCACCGGGACCGGCTCATCGCCGCCACCGGCGGGGCTGAGCAGCTGCCAGCCCAGGGCCTGCCAGCCGGCCAGGTGCACCGGCCAGATCGAGCGGGTCACACCGTCCTTGCTGATCAGCACCTGGCTGGGCGGCAACAACGCCGCATCGCCCACACCTGGATCCGGGGTGATGGTGAGGCGCTGCTCCGGACCTGAGAGACGGACCGGCGTGGCGGAGGGGTTGTTGCTGTCGAGGGGCTGCAGCAGCTCCAGGGGCAGGGCCTCGGCTCCGGCCGCGAGGTTGAGGGTCTCGAGGGGGGTGCTCATGGCGCTCACCTCACAGCCCCTGGTTGGCGGTGAGCGCCACAGTCATCCCCACCGGCGTGGCGGGAGACACCGTCGCCCGCGCCAGCCGCAGGCAGGGCGGCGTGATCAGCGCGCTGTCGGCTGGATTGATCAGCAGGGCAGCGCCGCTGATGATTGCCTCCACCTTGCCGCCAGCGGCGGGGATGGCGACGGCCGCCGCGGTGATCCAGCTGCCGGCGGTGCCATCGGCCAGCAGAGGAGCGAGCTCGAGGGTCACCGTCACCGCCTCGCTGTGGCCGGAGTGGGAGGCCACGAGCACAAAGGAGCTGGCGGCATCGAGGTCGGTGCCGAGGTTCACCACATCACCGCTGCTGCGGGTGTGCTCGTAGCAGTCGGTGGCGGAGTGGTTGATCCAGCCGACGAGCACCGTCTGGGCGTCGAGAAGCCGGGTGGCGTGAGAAGTCATGGAAGGGTCTCCTGTGGGGCAATTGATGGGTGGTTCAGCGCAGTCCTCCGGGGCGGGTGCTGGCGTTCAGGGCAGCACCAGCGGCATGGGCGCCACGTTGAACAGGCGCGCTGCCGCCTTGCGGTTGCAGACGGCAAAGCCGACGTACCAATCGACCCGCGTGCGGAACACCGGTGCGTCGTGCACCTCGCCGAAGTCCCGCACCGAGATGCCGTAGCGACCCTCGAACGGCCCCTGCAGGCCGCAGACCGCCGCATCACCCAGCACGCAGCAGTAGATCGAGGTGGTGTCCCCCGGTTCGTCGTAGCCGAGTACCGCGTTGCCCTCGGCGTCCTCTTCCACCAGCAGGATCTCCACCCCCTCGAAGTAGTGCCGGCTGTCGATCACCTCATAGAGGTCGCCGCCGGCCTGGCGGGAGGCGGTGCTGATCTGGCGGCGGGCCGCCTTGCTGGCGATCAGCACCTTGTCGCCGCCGTAGCCGATCACGCTGTCGGTGAGCGCCTCCAGCGCCAGCAGGTTCAGCGTGCTGCCGCCGTTGTCGATCGTCTGGTCGTCTCCAGGTGTCAGCCGCTTGCTCAGCCCGTTGAACGCCCGCGGATCGAAGGTGTCATCGCCGTTGATGATCGCCGCCTCAAGCGTCAGCCGCATCGAGCGCACCTTCATCTCGGTCTGGGCAGCGCGGGCCTCAGGACCCTGCAGGTCCACGATCGAGCGGTCCACATCCAGGTCTCCCCCGAACAGGTGCACGAACTCCGAATCGGAGTTGATGACGCCGTAGCTCTGGCGGTAGCCCTCGTTGACGGCCCGGAAACCGACGCGGGGCAGCTTGGTCTCTGCCGGGAAGCTCAGGGAGCCGCCCACGAGGTTGCGGAAGGGCAGGCGGCGCAGCAGCTCCCCTTCCGCGAAGGTCTTGAGCACCGCCAACTGTTCAGCGCGGCGGGCGTATTTCTGCGCCTCGATCAAGGTCAGGCCCAAGGGCACGCTCCAGGGGCCTGGCCCCAGTGACAACACCACCTGTTGCCAGGTCCTGCAGGCCATCCGGTTCTGCGCCACTCTGCGGAGGGGTGTCTGCTGATCACGCCACATCGGCCCGTCCCCTCGGCGAGCACCGCATCGAAACCAGTGCCCGTCACGGTCCACCGCCTCCATCCTGTGGGTAGTGCAAGCGGTGGATGGTGGTGCTGATGCGTGAGCGGCTGCGGTGCCTGCCTTCCGCGCTTGGCCGGTGCCACGGTGCCCGGTCGGTCTGGGGGATCGCCGCGATGGCGGCCCTGCTGATCGGCAGCGCCCCCAGCCGCGCCGAACCCTGGAAGGACTGCGCCTACAACGACCGGCCGATCCCCTGCCGCGACAGCCACAGCAGCGACGGCACCGTGCGGATCGTCTGGAAGGACGGCAAGGCGATGACCTACCGGCTGATCCAGGAAGGCTTCCCCCTCTCCACCCTGCGAGACAGTCTGGGCGGCCTCTGGGAGAGGGAGATCTACGTGCAGGGCAATGCCGTCTTCACCAACAAGGCCAACGGCAATCGGATCTTTGTGCCGTTGCGCCCAGAGATCAGCCGGCCATGAGCGACCTCGACGCGTTCCTCCGTTGGAACTCCGGCCATCTGCTGGAGAACCGCACCCGAGGTGCCTATGCCGAGTGGCTGGTCCACCGGGCGTTGGGCCTCGATTCCGGAGAGCACCGGGTTGCCAGCGCCTACGTCTTCTGCCTGCTGGCAGAGCCGGACCCCGAGCTGGCGGATCCCCAGGACCTCAGCCAGTGGCGGTTTTGGGTGGTCCCCACGGGAAAGCTGCATGGAGGACGGAAATCGATCGGACTGCAACCGCTGATCCGGGCCTTTGGCCCAGGCATCAGCTACGAGGAGCTGCCGGACTCCATTGAGGCCCTGCGCGCTTGAAGCCTGCGGCCGTCCAGAGCCGCCGCCAACCCAGACCTTTCGTGCTAGTACAGGCGTACGCATCGAGTGGTTGCATGGGAGTGGCTGCGAGTCGGGGGGCTTCTCCGCTGGAACAACGGCTTGATGCACCGATCGAGGAGTGGCCCTACCTGGGACAGGAGGTGCTGGTGCCAGCCCGCAGCCGCAAGGTCTGCATGACCTGCCACTGGTTCAGGCATCACGCCGGAGCGAACTGCATCCCACTGCTCACCTGCCAGCTGCACCAGGGCCTGATCGCCCAGGGCGAGCACCTCACCAACCGCTGCCAGGGCTGGACCGACGACATGGTGCGCCAGACGGGCTGGGCACCGGAGGTGGCCTGAGCAGAGCTCAATGAACGTCGTCGACCGGCCCGGTCGCCCGCCACTTTCGCCCCGGGAGGGCTGGATCAGCGACGGTCGCAACGTGCTCCACTTCAAGCCGCTCCGCTACGACCGCTGGAGCCAGTCGCTGGAGGTGACGCTGGGAGAGGTGATGCCTGCCGGGGAGCCGGCGCTGCTCAAGCGCCGCAAGGAGCTCACCCGCGGGGAAGCGATCAAGCTTTGGACCCAAAAGCTGCAGGCCGGCTGGAAGGTTTGTGCGCCGCAGTGGGAGCCACCGAGGAACTGAGCGCCGACGGGCAGAGGCGTACCGGGTCTTCGAGTCGCGCTCGACAGCGAGCCCTGGCTGAGGAGCTGCTGCAAGAAGCACAGCCCTCCCTCGATTCCCCCCTGCAGCAAGCGACCACCAACACCAGCCGTAGCAGCCAAGCCAGCCGGAGCGTCGGAAGCGAGCCACAGTGTGAACATGAGTACGGTACGGTACTGTTTGGCCTGATTGATGCTGGTGCCAAGTCGTCCTTCGATTGCTTTGTCCGATGGTCCGCGCCGCAAGCCCTCCCCGGTCTCGAATCCTCCTGGCGGCCAAAGAGCTGTTTTTCAGCCAAGGTTTCGCCAGGGTCTCGACTGATGACCTTGCCCAGGCTGCGTCGGTTTCCAAGGCGACGCTGTACCGGCACTTCGAGGGACTCAATGGGGTCCTTCGAGCAGTCGTGGAAGCTGAGGTTGAAAGCTTTGAGCAGGGTGTTCCTACTGATGTTGAGACAGAGGAAGAATTCGTTGAAGCCCTGATCAGTTTTGGTTCGAAGCTTCTGAGATTTCTCAATCAACCTGAGATCATCAGATTCTCACAGCTGATGTTTGAAGAGGCGCGTTCACACCGCGATCTCGCCGGAGACTTTTACTCCTGCGCCTATGGTCGAACACAAGATGATCTATCACGCTTGATCCAGCAAGGCGTTGATCTTGGCTATCTGAAGTCTAAACACAGTGCCAATGATCTTGCTGAACAGCTTCTCGGGCTTTTGGAGGGTTTTGGATTTGTGCGCGCACTTCTTGGCTTGACCAGCCAACCATTTGAAAATCCCGAAGAAAGAAGCCGATCCTGTGTGCGCATCTTGTTGCACGGGCATACAGGAAGCCCGAACCTTCTCGATCACACTTTCATTCATGAACGAAAGCCATGAGCATTCACAAATTCGCGCCTCCGGCGTCGCTTGGCGACCGGTTGAACGACTACAGCAAGCTTCTGATGGTACATTTCAAAAGCAAGTCTTTCACCATTGCTGTCGGGATCGCCACCCACTCAATATTCCCGCTCCTTCGCTGGCTGCAGCAGCGGAAGATCGACAAAGGCGAGACAATCTGGCTGGAAGACATGCCTGGGCCGCCACAAAGTCAGGCTTTCCCTCACCTGTCATTTCAACCGGCTGATCTGACTCCTAATGCCGGGCTACTTCGAAGGCGTGCTCGCCACATGAAAGTCGATTACCCAGCAACGGATTATCCATTTGCTTACCGTAAGACGCCACTTTCAGGCAATGTGATCAATGGCTTGGGCGAGGAGGCTGCCCGCCAGCCTGACCATGTATTTTTCGGTGACTCCTACAAGCGCGCCTGGGGAAAGCTGGACTGGTATTTCCAGGTTATGGAGCCCACCTCAATTCACCGACAGATTGCACAAATCTTTTGGCAGGACGGTGGTCGCGTTGGAATTGTGGCACGCAGAAATACCGCCCCTCCAGACCCTTCAGATGCCGCCCTCCTGATCAAAGAGGCGGCGAGGCGCTTCGGCGCGAGCCTGGCGGGCATCACCAAGATGGATGCAAGTTTTTGCTACCGGGACTCATCGCCCGATTTTCAGTATGCGATCTCAGTGGCATGGCCTATGGATCGAGAAGAGATGCTGCATACGCCGAGCCAGCGCTCCAATCGGGAGATCATGGATGCCTACCGGCAGGTCAATCGAGTAGCCATCAAGCTTGCGAACTTCATTCGATCCCTGGGCCACCCAGCTCAGGCGTCCACCAATCTAGCCCCAGGCTCCAGCACTGAAGTGCTTCATGTTCCCATTGCCATTGAGGCTGGTCTTGGCCAGCTCGGCAAACATGGATCCTTGATCACTGCTGAATTCGGCTCCAACGTGCGCTTGGCCACGGTGCTGACCGATTTGCCCCTTGCGATCGATCAGCCGCGCGACCTGGGTGTTGACGACCTTTGCCGTAACTGCCGGATTTGCGAAACCAATTGCCCGCCTCACGCGATTTTTTCCGAAAAGCAGACTGTGAGAGGCCAGAAGAGATGGTATGTCAACTTTGACAAGTGCGCGCCCTATTTTGCTGAAACACGTGGCTGCGGAATCTGTATTGAAGTGTGCCCCTGGAGTGAGCCCGGAAAAGGTATGGAGCTCACAAAGACCCTGCTTGGTCGCCGCCACCCTGTTACGGGCAGCGAGTGAGCAGCTTTGTCGGAATGAGGCCCCACCTGGGTGCAGAGAACAACAAAGCCCGGAGTGCTGGCCCCGGGCGTTTGTCTGCTCAGCCGTGGTGCCGTCCCAAGGGGGACGGGCGCAGCTGCGCGGTCGGTTGATCGTTTGCAGATCAGGGTGTCTTCGGTTGTGGTCGGAGTTGCCGGCGCTGGCACCTGGGGCCAGGTGTCAATCGGGACGTTCCGTTGGGTCCGGGGCACCTCAGGCGGTGCAATGGACGGCGACTTGGCTACACGCCAGGAACGTCAGAAATCCGTCGAGAGTGTTGGAGCAGGGGCCGGATCGTCAGCGCACTCCTGGCTGCTGCTCAGGGGGGGTGTCTTCCATCGATGGAGCCTCCGAATCCCGTTGCAGCCAGAATGGATCCGGCGGCTGGAGACAGCAAGAGCAGCGGCGGGATCCACATCCCTCGTTACCAGCTGCAACGCATCGTCATGCGGGCCTTCTCGCCGCAGGTGCTAAGTGCCGGACAGGGCTGATCCAGTCCCTGCCCCACCGGCGCTCTGTGGATCGGCTACGCGCAGCCCTCCTCATGGTCCGGGCGGCCTCAAGGGCTGACGCGAGTCAGCCGACTTGTTCGATGGCTGCGCTGCGCTCCGCATCTCAGCGGGGGCTGCCCCTTGACCCCGCCCGGCCTGCTTCGGGGTCTCCGCTACGCCTGCCATGGCTTCCGCATCCCGCATCCGCGCCTTCCAGCTCCTCAGCTCCCGCACCCTGGAGCTGCTCTGCGGGCGTATTTCTGCGCCTCGATCAAGGTCAGGCCCAAGGGCACGCTCCAGGGGCCTGGCCCCAGTGACAACAGCAGCTGTTGCCAGGTCGCTTGTGGGCAGGGTGAACCCTGAGGTTCAGGCTGTTTAGCCTGGGGCGATGACCAATCCCCAGCTCACCGAGAACCTGCTTGCGGTGATCCGCAGCCTGCCGGCTGACGATCGCCGCTGGCTGCTCAGGCAGCTGGAGCAGGACAGCAGCGACCTGAGTCACGGGGCCCTGGCTGAGATGGCGATGGCCGGGGGTGCCTTTGACGACCTGGCGGCTGAGCCTGACCTCTACAGCTTCTCGGACGGAGAAGCGATCGGCGCCGGCTGATGCTGAGCCGCTACGACATCGTGCTGGTCGCCTTCCCATTCACGGATGGGCCTGCGGCCAAGCCTCGGCCGGCCTTGGTGATCACCACCAGTGAGCGCCATGGGGATGTGTTGCTGGCCTTCATCAGCTCCAACGTCAGCGGGCCGCCGGGCCGCGATGAGCTCGACATCCCTGCCGATCATCCAGGCTTCTCAGATACCGGCCTGAAGGTGAGCTCGATGATCCGGCTCAGCCGCATGACAACCTTGGCGATGCCACTGGTGAAACGGCGCATCGGGGTGCTGCCGCTGGCCTTGCAGACGGAATTCCAGCAGGTGCTGCAGCAGGTGATCTGCGGCCAAGGCTGAGCGTTCCCCTGTTGGCCAGTTCGCCGTCGTGATGGCAGTGGCCAGGACCGGTTGCCATGGCCGGGTCCTGCGGCGACCGGGGCCCCACCGGCACTCTGTGGATCGGATTCGCGCAGCCCTCCTCATGGTCCGGGGTCTCCGCTACGCCTGCCATGGCTTCTGCGCCGCTGCGCCGAGGGGTGTCAGCGCTGCAGCAGCCAGCGCAGCAGCGACAGGCCGATGATCAGCCCGACCCCTGCGTTCCACAGCCAGGATGGCCGCTCAGCGAATCGCTGCAGCCAGGGCGGCAGCCGATCACGCCACTGCCGGAGCGCCAGCACAGCCAGGAGCAGTAGTGCCAACGGAATGCCGACGGCCAGCACCAACTCCCGCAGCATCGACCCTTCCCCCGTGCCTGCACCGTATCCAGCGATCAGGGGCATGGCAGCCGCCCCTAGAGCCGCTAGTACAGACGTACGAATCATGGAGTGGTGGCATGGGCATGGCTGCGAGTCGAGGGTCTTCTCCGTTGGGGCAACGGCTCGATGCCCCGATCGAGGAATGGCCCTATCTGGACGGTGAGGTGCTGGTCCCGGCCCGCAGCCGCAAGGTCTGCATGACCTGCCATTGGTTTCGCCACCACGCCGGGGTGAACTGCATCCCGCTGCTCACCTGCCAGCTGCACCAGGGCCTGATCGCCCAGGGTGAGCACCTCACCAGCCGCTGCCAGGGCTGGACCGATGACATGGTGCGCCAGCAGGGCTGGGCACCCGAGGTGACCTGAGCCGGGCATGGCGACCAGCGAGCGCCCACTCCTCTCCCCCAAGGAAGGCTGGCTGAGCGATTGGCGCAGCGGCTGGAGCTGATCACGCTCAGGCGCCAGCAGTAACAGAAGGGGTTGCGAACCTGCCCGCACCAATGGTCGCCACCTGCTCCGCTGCGGTGCTGAAGGGCCAGGCCCCATCCAGGCATCCTGGAAGAAGGTGATGGATCCCCATGAGCGATCACGACGCACAACAGCTCACGGCTCGAGAGATGGTGCGGGCCCATGCCTACCCCGTGCTGGCAGCGATCAGCACGCTGAGCCTGCTGGCCATTGCCCTGCTCCAGATCCCTGGTGCCGTCAAAGCCCACCGCTACAACCAGTGCATTGATACGCAGGTGCGGTTGCGGCAAGCCAGCAACCTGGCGGGGCAGGAGGGCCCTGGGAAGTTGATCTACCTCAAAGCCGTGCAGCACTGCGAAGGCCTCTGAGGCCGGGCCGCCACGCTTAGTGCCGATGGCGGTGATGGGCGTCGCTCACATGGGGGTGAGCATGGGCTGTGTGCGTGTGCTGATGGCCGTGGGCATGCCAGAAAGGTTGATCGTCGGGCATCCCCCTGAGGTCGTCTTCTGTATGGGGATGGTCGTGATGGGGATCTCTGTTGCTGGGGTCGTGGCGATGGCGGTGGGAGTGCTCCAGAGGCTCGTGCCGATGCCAGTGGCTGTGCCGCTCGTTCAACAGCAGGGCTACCCCGCCTGCCATCAGGCCTGCCGCCACTGCGAGCTGGGCGGTGAGTGCCTCTCTCAGCACCACTAGCGCAAACAAGGCCCCCACGAACGGGGCCGTGGCAAAGATCAGGGCTTCCCGAGCGGCACCCAGACCCCGCAGCGCCAGCAGATCCAGCCAGATCGAGATGCCATAGCCAAGGGCGCCGATGACAAGCAACCCCAGGGTCGTTGGCAGCGATGGAAAGCGTTCCCCCAGCAGCAGGGCCAGGCCCAGCATGGGCAGGGAAGCTCCAGCGGCCTTGAGGGTGGCGATCTGAATCGGGTTGCGCAGGCTGAGGCGCTGGCTGAGGTTGTTGTCGATCCCCCAGGCCAGGGTTGCCGCCGCGATCAGCAGAGCCCCTGGGCCGTTGACACCATGGAGTGAGCCGCCGGAGAGCACCACGGCTCCGGCTGTGGTGAGAGCCGCTGCTGTCATGCCGCGACGCCCCAGGTGCTCACGGCCCACCAGCACCGCGATCGCGAGGGTGAACGGTGTTTCCAGATTGAGCAACAGCGAACCGGAGGCTGCCGGCAGACGAGCCAGACCCAGCACCAGCGCCACAGGGCCCACCATGCCCCCGAGCACGGTGAGCCCGGCCAGAGCCGGCCAATCACTGGCTTGCACCGGCGCTTCCGACTGGGAGCCGCCCAGCACCAGCCGCAGCAGCAGCAAGGCCATGGCCGCCCCGGCATAGAGCAGGGCCGCGATGCTGACTGCCGAGCCCTGGCCTGTGAGGGTGCTGATCAGGGGGGCGCTGCAACCGAACAGCACCGCTGCGGCGAGTCCGGCGAGCTGACCGCGGCGCTGTAGGGACATCAACGGAGCATCTGCGTGGGTCCAGCCAACAAGCTCTCTCCAGCGCGCACGCCCTGGAGGATCACCACCCGATCGGCCGACTGTTGCCCCACCACAACGGGCACAGGTTCCACTGCACCACGTTGGTAGCGGAACACCGTCGGTGAGCCGTTCACCACCTGGACGGCATCGGCGGGCACCGTGAATCGCTGCTCGGAGGCGGGCACCATCACAAAGGCCGTCACCGCCGTACCGGCAGGCGGCATCGGTGCGTCGACGGTCTGAGCGCGCACGACGCTCACCCGATTGCCGCTGCCGCTGTCTGGTGCCACCGCCAGCACCCGGGCTCGCAGATCCCTGGCACCGGCCTTCACCCGCAGCAGCTGGCCGGGTTCCAGATTGGCGGCCAGCAAAGGAGAAACCAGGAAGCGCAATTCACTACCCCGCGCATCGCTGATCTGGGCAACCTCATCTCCCGCCTGCAGCACAGCACCAGGGGATGCCTTGACGGCGGCGATCTGTCCGCTGATCGGACTTCTGATGGGCAGACGCCCCATGGCGTCGGGCTCTCCCATCACCAGGGCCTTGGCCGTTGCTGCCCGCGCGGTGCTGGCCGCGGTCACGCTGGCAATCCGCCGGCTTTCCAGCTCCTGCGCCGAGAGGGCGCCTTGCTTGGCCATCGGGGCAGCGAGCCGGTACTGGTAGGCCAGCGATTGCGCCGTGGCCTGGGCGGCGTCGGCGTCGGCACGCACCACGGCGGCTTCCGGGCTCTGCACCTTGGCGATCACCTCGCCGCTGCGCACGGCGGTGCCCGGGGCCACCAGCAGGTGCACGATGCGGCCAGCCACGGGCATGCCCACGCTGGAGCGTGCGCCCACGGCCGCTTCCACAAAGCCTGAGATCGGCCGTTCCGTGCCGGTGCTGGCTTCCGGGCGAATGATGTGGAGACCCGAGCGCCGCAGTTGCTCCGCGCTCAGGCTGATCGTGTTGCGGGCGGCGGTTGCTTCTGTGCTCGCCTTGGGCGTGGATGTGGCAGGCCCACCGCTGTGGCGGCCCACGGCGATCCCCAGCAGCAGCGACCCGGCGATCGCGATGGGCAGGAGGGTGCGGGGCTCGCGCAACCGAGCGGTGATGGCCTGGAGGCTTGAGCTCATGGCTGAGACAGCGCGAGAGAAGGCATGGAGGTGTGGATCGGCGGCAACAGCCAACGGCCAAAGCGCACATACAGCGCGGGTAGCACCAGCAATGTCAGCGCCGTGGAGGTGATCAGGCCGCCCAGCACCACAACGGCCAGGGGCTGCAGGATTTCGTTGCCGGCCCCGAACGCCAGCGCCAACGGCAAGGCACCCAGCGCGGACGAGAGCGCAGTCATCAAGATGGCGTTGAGGCGCTCCAGGCTTCCCTCACGGATCACCTCGCTCAGGGGTTGCCCATCGGCATGGCGGCGGTTGTAGTTGTCCACCAGCAACAACCCATTGCGCACGGCGATGCCAAACAGCGTGATGAAGCCGATCAGCGAGGCGATTGATAGCACTCCTCCCGTGAGCAACACGGCCACCACACCGCCAATCAGGGCCAGGGGCAGATTGAGCATGATCGCCACCGTGGCCGGCAGAGATTTCACCGAGATCACCATCAGCACACTGATCACCACTGCGGCAACAGCGCTGTAGAAGATCAGAGACGCGGTTGCCCGTTCTTCTGATTCGAACTGGCCGCCGTAGCGGATCGTGTAGCCCTGAGGCAGTGGCACCTCGCGGGCAATGGTGCGCTGGATGTCTTTGACGACAGTGCCGAGCGGCCGGCCGCTGACGTTGGCGGAGACCACGATCATCCGGGACACGTCCTCCCGGTTGACGACGTTGGAGCCCAGGCCTTCGTCGATCCAGGCGACGCTGCCCAGCGGCACCGTCATGCCATTGGAGAAAGCCACCGGCACCGAGCGGATCGCCTCCAGGCTTGCGCGCGCGTCTGGCTGGAGCTGCACCAGCACATCGCTGCGCAGACCGCTTTCCACTACGTGGCCCACCACCTTGCCGTTAAGGGCAATCTCCACGGCCTGCGACAGCTCTTCAATGCTGAGGCCCAGGGCCGAGGCCAGGGGGCGGTCGTAGTGGATCTGGACCTGGGGGATGGGCAGTTGGGGCTCCAGCTGCAGATCCACCACTCCGGTGATCGGCTTGATCGCTGTCTCCACGGCCTCGCCGATGCGGCGCAGCTCGCCCAGATCGGTGCCGTAGATCTTGATCGCGATGGCACTGCGGACCCCGGAGAGCACCTCATCCATTCGGTGGGAGATGAAGCCGCCGATGTTGGAAGCCACGCCCGGCAGCTTCTGAAACGCCTGCCGCAGTTCGGCAATGGCGGCTGGGCGGTTGGCCATCGCCCGATCACTGAGTTCCACATCCACATGGGCCAGGTTCACACCCGCACCATCGGCATCACCAGGCGCGCGGCCGGTGCGCACCTGCACCCACTCGAACAGAGGGTTGTTCTGCAGCGAACGGGTCAGGGCCAGGCCGGCCCGATTGGTCATCTCCAGTGACACCCCCGGGTAGAGCACCATCGAATTCACCAGCGACTTTTCACGGAACTCAGGCAGAAACACCCGCCCCAGTGCCGGCAGGATGAGGGTGGTGGCGATCACAAGAGCCAGGGCCATGGCCAGCACCCGCTGCGGTGAGGTCAGGGCCAGATCCAGCACAGGGCGATAGAGGCGCTGGGCCTGGTTGGCGATCCAGGTGTTCTCCTCGTGCAGCTGAACCGGCGCCAGCAGGATGGCGCAGAGGGCCGGTGACAGGGTCACCGCCACCAGGGTGGAGGCGCCGATGCAGAGCAGGTAGGCCAGGCCCATGGGCGCAAAGATCCGTCCTTCCACGCCGGTGAGCGAGAAGATCGGCGCGAACACCACCGCAATGATCACGGTGGAGAACAGCACGGGCTGGCGCACCTCCAGCGAGGTGTCAAACACCACTTGCAACGGTGATTTGGGCGTGCTGCTCGCCTGGTTGCGGCGCAGGCCCCGGTAGCAGTTCTCCATGTCGACGATCGAGTCGTCGACCACCGAACCGATCGCCACCACCAGCCCGCCCAGGGTCATGGTGTTGATGCCGAGGCCGAGGGCCTTCATCAGCATCAGGCCGATCAGCAGCGAAAGCGGAATGGCGCTGAGGCTGATCACGGCAGCGCGCCAGTTCATCAGGAACAGCACGATCACCACCGAAACGATCACCACCCCCTGCAGCAGCGACTCGCTCACATTGCGGATAGCGCTGTCGATGAAGTTGCTCTGACGAAATGTGACGTGGGTCTGCACATCCGCCGGCAGGGTTCGGTTCAGTTCGGCCAGGCGTCGCTCCACCGCGCCGGTCACGGTGGGTGTGTCCACGTCGGGCTGCTTGGTCACCATCAGCACGACGGCGGGCTTGCCGTTGAAGCTGGCGTCACCCCGTTTGAGCGCTGCGTCGCGTTTGACCTCCGCCAAGGTGGAAAGCAGCACCG
Organism: Synechococcus sp. CBW1002; assembly: GCF_015840915.1. Lineage (NCBI taxonomy): Bacteria > Bacillati > Cyanobacteriota > Cyanophyceae > Synechococcales > Synechococcaceae > Synechococcus > Synechococcus sp. CBW1002. Next base: position 2,474,102 of record NZ_CP060398.1, on the reverse strand, counting down.
GTTGCCCCTGCTCGTTGCGCACCGCCGCCTCCGCCAGGTCGCTGACTTGCTCGATCTGCCCCATCGGGCGGATCAGCCGCTCCTGGCCGCCGGCAATCAGGAAGCCTCCGGGGCTGGTGGCCATGGCCTTGGAGACCCCCTCCATCACCGCTTGGAGCGAGACGTTCTGCACCTGCAGTTCGTGGGGGTCGATCAGCACCTGAAACTGCTGCTCATCACCGCCGTAGATCGTCACCTGGGCCACACCAGGGACCGCCAGGATGGCCTGGCGATAGGAGCGCAGCACCAGCTGCTGCAGATCCATCAAGGATGTGGCGCCATCGCCTGCCGCCGTGAAGGCCACCTGCAGGATCGTGCCGAGCGGGGACACAAGCGGCGACAGCTCCGGTGCGGTGGCATTGGCGGGAAGCTGGGTGCTCACCTGCTGCAACCGCTCCGCCACCGACTGGCGAGCGCGGAAGATATCGGCGTTCTGGTGGAACACCACCTGCACCATCGACAGGCCCGCCTTGGAGGAGGAGCGCACCGTCTCCACCCCGGGGATGCCGTTCACGGCCGACTCGATCGGCAGGGTGATCCGGGTTTCCACCTCCTCGGGCGAGAGGCCATCGGCGCTGGTCTGCACATCCACCTGCGGCGGCGCAAAGGGCGGAAACACATCCAGCGGCATCTGGCTCACGGCCAGCAGGCCCCAGAGACTGATAACCACCGCAGCGGCCACGATCAGCCAGCGGCGAGCGATCGAAAACCGCAGCGTGGCGTTGAGCAGCCGCTCAAGCATCCGTCTTCTTGCGACGGCTCAGCCAGATCCCACCGCCGATGACCAGCACAGCGGCGCCGGCGCCCACGGCCAGCCCAGGAATCGGCAACCCAGAGCTGGCTGAAACCGATTCAGGGGCAGAAGCCGTTGTTTCATCCGGCTTGTCGTTCGCCGACGCAGGTTCTGCCTGCTGGGTCTTCCTCGATTCGGCATAGAGCGAAAGCGCCCCCGTGGTCACCACGTCGTCGGTGGGATCGATGCCTTCCGTCACCACCACCCGATCGCCCTGGTTGGCACCGGTCACCACGTAGACCGGGTCGTAGGTCTTCTCCGTCTGCACGAACAGCAGGGGTTTGCCATTGGCATCCACCAGCGCCGTGGTTGGCACGCTGAGGCCATCCGGCCCTGACTCTGGCTTCTTGGTGGCAATGCCCAGGAGGGCGTCACCATCGGCATTGCGCTGCACCTGGCGGGCATCGCCCGTCTGCTGGAACTCGTCTCCATGGCCCACATGCGCCACCGCGACAGGAGTGGCGACAGGAACGGTGAGCAGGGCAGCGGCCGCGAGACTGGCACCGGCGGTCAGCGGCAGGAGTCGGTTGAGCAAGGCCCACGAAAGCAACAGGTGGACGGAGCTTGGCGCAACCGCGATGAAAATCAGGTGAAATCGCTTGTGCTCACTAGCATCTGCCAGCTCAAGCCCCCTGCCGATGCCGCTGCGGATCCTGCTGGTGGAAGACGAGGCGGATCTGGCCGGCGCGATTCAGGCGGTGTTGCAGCAGCAAGGCCATGTGGTGGATCACTGCGGCGATGGCCTTGAGGGCTGGACCCTGTTGGGCGCCCAGCTGGCTCGCTACGACCTGGCCATCCTGGATTGGATGCTGCCGGCCTTGAGCGGTGTGGAGCTCTGCCGCCGGGCCCGCTCGGCCGGCTACGAGTTGCCGGTTCTGTTGCTGACCGCTCGCAGCGACACGGCCGATCGAGTGGAGGGACTCGATGCCGGCGCCGACGACTACCTCAGCAAACCCTTTGCGATGGAGGAATTGCTGGCCCGGATCCGGGCCTTGCAGCGCCGTCAGCCTGCCTACCGGGAACCGCTGTTGGAGGTGGGCTGCTTTCGCCTCGATCCGGCCAAGGCTGAGTTGCTGGTGAGCACGCCAGGCGGGGAGGTGGCCGTCGAGCTGTCGGCCAAGGAGCAGCAGTTGATGGCCTATTTCATGGAACATCCCGGCCAGATCATTCCCGGCTCGCGGCTGCGCCATCAGCTCTGGGATCTGCACCAGGACCCGGTGAGCAATGTGGTGGCGGCCCAGGTGCGGCTGCTGCGGCGCAAGCTGGCGACCCATGGCCTGCCGTCACCGATCGAAACGGTGCCCAGCAAGGGCTACCGCTTCCAGCCTCAGCTCGATCGGCCGGCATGAGCCCGATGCGTTCCCCGGCGCCTGGGCTGCTCTGGCGTGCGCGTCTGCGTCTGGCAGGCCTGTCCCTGGTGGTGATGGGAGCGCTCCTCTATGCCGCGGGTTTGACCATGGGCCGGCTGCTGCTGCAGACCCAGGAAACGGCGATCCGACGGGAGCTGCAGACCCTGGCCGGCACCATGCACGACAGCCTCAAGCCCGTGCTGCCGCGGGATGCCGTGCCCTCCACCAGCCTCGCAGCGGTGCTGCCGGGGCTTTGCCTGGCTGGTGAGGTCTGCCGCCCAGCGCCGGATCTGCTCCATCGCCATGCGATCAGCGCCACGGATCCCAGTCGCTACAAGCTGCGGGTGCTGGACCACCAGGGGGCCCTGATCGCCCGATCCCCTGGCGACGTACCGGTGGAATCAACACCAGAAACCCTGGGCTGGTCACTCAGCAACCCCCACGGAAGGGAGCGGTGGGGCACCTATGCGATCCACCTTCATCACTCCAATGGTTCTGGCGAACCGATCTGGGGCTACCTCCAGATTTCACGCAGCCTGGCGGATCTCGATGCGGAGGCCGAGCGGTTGTGGTGGCTGGGCCATGGGGTGTTCCTACTGGCCATGGTGGCGATGGCACTGGCCAGCTGGTGGCTGGCGGGTTTGGCGATGGCTCCCTTGCTGGAGGCCTATCGCCGACAGGAGCAATTCAGCGCCGATGTGGCCCATGAGCTGCGCACGCCCCTGGCCAACCTGCTGGCGCTGGTGGAGGCAGAACAGGGCGCCAGTGCTGCAACGCCAAACGGCAAGGCCGCCCCCAGCCTGGATCGGGTCCTTGCCCAGGGCCGGCGCCTGCAGCAGCTGATCGCCGATCTGCTGTTGCTGGCCAGCCTGGAGCGACCCTGCCTCCAGAGCCAGAAACAGAGCTGTGATCTCGCGGAGATCACAGCCGATGTGCTGGAGGACTTCGGCGAGACGGCCGCTGCAGCCCAGGTGAGCCTGGAGCAGGCTCCCTGGATCGCCTCCGCCTGGGTGTTGGGGGTCGAGTCGGAGCTCAGCCGGCTGGTGATCAACCTGCTGAGCAACGCGATTCAGCACAGCCCTGCGGACACGTCCGTCGTGGTGGGCCTGGAGCAGCGCGGCCGCGAGATCCGGCTGACGGTCCGTGACCGCGGGCCCGGCATCCCTGCTGCCGAGCAGGAGTGCATCTTTGACCGCTTCACGCGCCTGGATCCTGCCCGCACCCGCCAGCAGGGAGGCACGGGATTGGGCCTGGCGATCGCCCAGGCCATCGCCCGCCGCCATGGGGGTGTGATCAGCCTCCAATCCACCCCTGGAGCTGGCAGTTGCTTCTGCCTGGCCGTCCCTCTGGCGGATTCAACCCATCACGGAGAGCAAAGAGCCTGATCCCTGACTGGATTGCGGCAGAGGGGCGCCCCTCTCAGCCCATCAGGATCGTCATTCCGGTGAGGATCACAGCCACCCCGGTGAGATCAAGGGCCGTGAGCGGCACCCCATCCACCAGCCGTCACCACGCCAGGGCAATCGCCACAACCATCGCGCCAAAGGAGGCGTACACCCGGCGAGCTGCGGTGGGGTGGAAGGTGGGCAGCCATACGTAGATCGCCAGGGAGATGGCGGCGGAGATCAGGAGCAGATCGGCCGCTGCTGACGCAGCACCAGGTCGGCTTGGTAACACCCCAGGCTCTCGGCGGCCGCCGTCAGCAGAAACAGGCTGGTGGTGCGGAACACGGCATGAGCCTCGGGCGAGGACAGCATCACTGAGTAGGCGGGCGCCTCTGGGAGTTGGAGCGCTGCACCAAGCGACCACAGCCGGACAGGGCTGATCCAGTCCCTGCCCCACCGGCGCTCTGTGGATCGGCTACGCGCAGCCCTCCTCATGGTCCGGGCGGCCTCAAGGGCTGCGCAAGTCAGCCGACTTGTTCGATGGCTGCGCTGCGCTCCGCATTGCAGAGGGGGCTGCCCCTTGACCCCGCCCGGCCTGCTTCGGGGTCTCCGCTACGCCTGCCATGGCTACCGCATCCCGCATCCGCGCCTTCCAGCTCCTCAGCTCCCGCACCCTGGAGCTGCTCTGCGAGGAGGCCTCCGCCCATCTCCCCACCCCCCTGGAGCGGCTGGAGCGCCTCTGCGCCGATGTCCTCTTTGATCGCCAGCGGCTCAATCTGCCGCTGGTGAGCTCCTTCCCCGAAAGCGAGCTGCCCTTCTGAGGGGGCGAATCCCTCGGGCCCTTGGTCTTCGGGCCCTTGGCCCCGGCTGCGGCCGGGGCTCTCTTTTTGCCCGCAGCCGGCGGCCCCAAGCCAGCACTGGCAACAGGGCTCAGCAGCACCACGCCTATGGCTAGCCCCATGACCGCCGAGCGGTTCCAGGACCGCTTTGAAGCCTTTCGCGGTGAACCCCAGCAGGTCTCCGGCGTCTGGACCCTTCATGCCGCGATCGCTGCCCTGCCCGGCAGCGAGGCCGTCCTCGAGGAGCAGGCCCCCTGGGCGCTCACCTTCAGCCAGAAACCCGCTGCGCCCCCGGCACCAGCAGTCCCCAGCGGCGGCCTCGATCCGCGCGGCTCAGAGGAAGCCGGGATGGCGGGCCCGCAGCTGGCAGCACCCGTCCAGCCCGGCGACACCTACCTGCTGGTGAATGACCGGGACCAGGACATGGAGGCCTACGACCACACCGGGGCCTTCCTCTGGAAGATCCCCTGCCTGGCCCGCGGCCAGGGGAGCGACACCGACTGGACCCAGAACAGCACCGACACCCCGCCAGGGCTCTACAGGCTTGGCCAGCTCTACGCCGATTACGAGCAGAACCCCAACCCGCCCTGCTCCGATACCGCCATGGCCTACGGCTGGTACAGCTTCGACATGGAAGAGCTGGAGGGCCAGGAGGCCGCTCACGGCCGGGCCGGGATCATGCTCCACGGCGGCGGCTCAGCCTGCGGCTGGCCCGGCGCCTGGGCAGCGCAGCAACCCCTGCACCCCACCCTCGGTTGCGTTCGCCTGCACAACGCCGATCTGCGCGACAAGGTGCTGCCCCTCTACCGCCAGGGCACCGTCTATGTGGGGGTGTTCCAGGAAAAACAGTGACCCCGGGGCTGGTGCTGCCACCGGCTGGGGGCCGACCGCCCAAGCCGCCGTTCGACCGCGAGCGGTTTGTGTTCAAGATCCTGGCGGTGGTGATCGGCACCCAGCTGCTGATCTATTCCCTCGCCGCTGGGGTCTGCGGCCAGCGGGCGATGGAGGGCAGGCCGATAGGGCAGATCTGCCCCGGCACGCTGGAGCGGCTGCAGGGCGGCTTTGATTCCACCCTCAAGCTGTTGCTGGCGCTGCTGGGTGGAGCAGCGCTGACGCGCATGGACCGGTAACGCCTGGGAGCGGGAGAAGGGCTTGCTCCGGGCCTCTCCAGTCTGAGGCCCGTCCTGCCGGCCGCGCCTCCGCTGGGATCGGTCCCGTCGCTGCGCCGTTTCGGCGCCGATCGTCATGGCCACGCTCTCTGCAGGCAATTCCGCTGCCACCTCCCCGTTCTGCAGGCCTGAGGAGGATCCGTTCCTGCTGCTCGAGTCCACCCTCCGTGGGGTGCAGGAGATCCTGCTGCGTCGTCGTGGGCTGCCGCTGCGCCGCACCTGGATCGAGCAGCCCTATGGAGAAGAGGAAATCACCCTGCTGGAGGAGGAGGTGATCCCCGCGATCCAGCAGTGTCTGGCACGGGTCGATGAGCTGGATGAGCGGCTGTTGGCCCAGCAGGAGCTGATTCAGCGCTGTGAGCTCGAGTCCCAGCGCCAGCCACTGTCGGTGCAGAAGCTGCAGATGGCCTGAGCGCCATGGTTTGGGGGCTGCAGCTGCGGCCCCCTTGCCTGTGCCTCGATCCCAGAGTTGGCGGAGCAGCTCCACTGCTGGGGCGCGGTGGGCGTTCAGCACGGAGTGGCATCCATGCCCGTGGGACGTGGCTGGCTGGGCGGAGCGAAACCCCTCCGCAGCATGCCCCTCCGGCTTGCGCTGGCCAGGGCTGACGCGAGGCTCGCGCTGCTCGCCCCTGGCCAGCACTGCGCCTGCGGGGCGTCTGGTCGGGGTTCTCCGCTCCACCCCAGCCACGGCCACCCCCCAAGGCCCCGTCTGCGAAGTCCGCCTGCTTCTGGTTCACCGCTATCAGCCAGGAGTCCAGAAGCTCGGCACTGCCCCCTGTGAGGTCGAGTTCCTGGGCCGCCGCGGTAAGCCCGTCAAGAAGATGCGGCTGATCCCTGCCGAGAAGGCGTTCGCCTTTGCTCGCAAGCTGCAGGGCACCCCCGGCTGCACCGTCTCGGTCTGCTGAGCCAGGGGGCTCAGGCCCGGCTGCCGGTTGGTGGCCGGGCCTCACAGCCAATGGCGGTAGGCACTCCGCTGCCGCCGGGCCCTGGCTTTGGCGCGAGCATTGCCGAACTGGGGGCTGCTGCCGTCACGGCGACGGCGCACCCAGACACCACGGCGAATGAGCTGGCTGTCCTGGGGATTGGCCCGACGGGCGGCCACGATCACCCCATAGCCCTCCTTGTGTCGGCGCTGGGCGCGGGAGCGGGCCTGGTTGGCGCTGGCGGCCGGCACCACCGTGGCGGTGGATCGGTTGCGCCAGAACACCAGGTACCAGGCCATTGCTCCCTCCCGGCGGGTTGATCAGCGCCGCGGTGCAGCCGCCCTGGGGGTGGTGCCCTTGACGGCCTCCAGGTAGAGCTCGGCGGTGCTCAGGGTCTGCAGGTTCACGGCTCCGCCGTGCTCGTGACCGCTCTCCGGCACAGCCGCCGAGTACAGCCCGCTGCGCTGCTGGAACAGGAAGCTGTACACCGGGTGGCGGCGCAGCTCCTCCATGTAGTCGCCATCGCTGAGGGCGACACCGTCGGCTGTGAGGGGCTGGCCCTTGCCGTCCACCGGCAGCAGCCGCTCGCGGCCGTCCACCTCGCCCAGCTGGAAGTGGCCGCCGCACAGCGTCACGAAGGTGTCAAAGAACGTCCCCCGTTCATCACCGCCCACCCGGCCTTCCGCTTCTGAAAACAGCCGTTCCATCAAGCGCTCCTTGCGCAGGTTCTGCACCTGTGAGCGGGCCTCGTCCCGTTCCTTTTCCACGCTGCGCACGCGGCGCAGGTTGGCCTCATTGAGCTGGCGTTCGCGCTCGCCCACCTGGCGTTCGAACTCCTCGCGCTTGCGCTCGGCGTCCTGCAGGCGGGCGTACTCGTCCGGGTTGATCTCGGAGAAGCGGGACAGCTGGGCTCGGGCCTTGCGCAGCTCTTTCTCGAGTTGGTTACTGCGGCGCCGCTCGGCCCGCAGGGGATCAGCACTGCTGGGAGCAGCGGCAGGGGGGTCGTCGTTGTCGCTGGGGCTGGAGTCCTGTGGCAGGGAGAGATCGAGGGTGTCGTCGCCGTCGGCAGCATCCAGACCCGCGTCAGCAGCGCCGTCGCTGTTGAGCAGGTCGGGGTCGGCGGCAGGTTGGACAGAGCCAGCAGAGCCCTGGTTGGGTTGTTGCTGCTGTTGGCGGTAGGTCTGCCATCGGCCAGGAGGGACCATGGGACCTGGAGCAGCGCCGCTGTTGGCGACGCTGGAGTCAGAGGAGAAGAAGGAGGAGGGCATCACCCATCACGGCTGTGGTGCTGCGGGCGCCCCGTCCGGGCTGCGCTCGCTCTCCCTGTTGCCAGCTCCTCAAAAGCCCTGCTCAGGCAGCTCATCCAGCACGGGAGCAGAGCGCCGGGCCGGCAGGTAGATCCACTCCCCCGCCGGCAGCGGGGTTGAGGGCATGTAGCCAGGCACCAGCAACTGCATCCCCGCCGGGATGGAAGTGGTGGAGCGGTAGACGGGCAGGAGCAGGGTGGTGCCAGCCGGCAGCGGTTCCTCGCTGGGCCAGCTGCTCAGCTCCGGGTTGAACTGGCGCAGCAGAGTGAGGCTGAGGTTCTGCTCGGCCGCCACGCTGCTGAGCGTTTCGCCTTCGGCGCTGATGTAGGTCTCGCTCTGCTGCAGCACCGGGTTGAGGCTGCGCAGCTTGCTTTCGGTGGTGCCATAGCGACCGGCCAGCACCGCCAGGGAGTCGCCCTCGACGGCGATGATCGTCTGGGTGCTCTCCAGCTGGGGGTTGATCCGCCGCAGGGTGGCCACGGTGGTGCCGTAGCGCTCAGCGATCAGGTTCAAGGTGTCGCCATCGCGCAGCACCAGCACGCTGTGGGGTCTGAGCACCAGCTGGATCGCTTCCCCCAGCAACGGCTGCAGCAGCAGGCCGATGCCGCCCGGGCCGTAGTCCGCCCCGAAGTGCATCACCTGGCAACCGGCGAACTGGGCCCGTCCCCCCGAGGGAAGTCCGCCCTGGGGCTGGAGCAGGGCCAGGTCCCCCAGCCACATCACACCCTGACAAGGAGCCTGCACAGTTCCCAGCAACGACGGGTCCCAGGGCAGCGGCGCCTCGTCGCGGAAGCCTGGGGTGGCCCAGTCCTGCTCAGCCGCCAGCCAATCGAAGGTGTTGCTGGTGCTCACCGGCAGGATCGCCGCCCGGCAGAGGTAGCCGCGCAGCAACACGTCCCCAGGGTCGGTGAGGGCGGTGTCGTTGTAGCCGCTGACGATGCCGCTCTGCTCGAGGAAGCAATCGATCACATGCCGGCGGATTGGAACCGGATTGCGGCTGTCAGGCCGGTCCACCTCGAACAGGCAGAGGCGGGCATTGGCGTAGGGCTGCAGCGCCAGCCACAGGGGCAGAGCCGCGGGCTGAGCTATCCGGCTGTCAATCGCTGAAGCGGCTGCAGGCAGGGAGACCAACTGGCCCCACAGCGGCGCACCCCGCAGGGGGTTGAGGCCCTGGTTGAGTGGCGAGAGGGGTAGCTCCATCGCTCAGCCCCGTACCAGCGATCCCCGGAAGGGGTCGGGGTTGCACTGGCGCCAGTTCTGCAGCCGCGGCAGCAGCAGCGCCAGCTGGCCGATGTGCTGGCTGCGCTGCCGGTTCAGCACCACCGCCGGTGAGGGGCCCGCAGGGTTCCACTCGCTCTCGGTTTCCTCCAGCAGCAGCTCGGTGGCGTACTCCACCACCGCCAACTTTCTCAGCGGCAGTGGGTTGGGCACCACGCCACCGGCCACGCCCTTGCGCCGGCTGCGCACCGGGCTGTTCACCTCTGCCGGTGTCAGTGCGGCCAGCTGCTCATTCAGCGCCGCAATGGCATCGAGGTGGCCCTGGGCGGTGCAGACCCCTGTGGGGTAGTGGGTCTGCAGCTGGGCCATCTCCCGGTTCAGGGCCGCAAGGGCGGCACTGGTCACCGGGATGGACAGGGCGATGCGCAAGGCCTCGGCATCACCGGGACGCCAGGTGCAGGTGGGTGGGGAGGACTGGGTCATGCCCTCCCTTGCCAGATCAGCTGCCTCTGCCCCCGTTGGGCTCGCCCAGCCCCAGCTGCTGGCGCAGCTCGGCCCCATCGATCACACCCCGTTCATGCAGCACCAGCCACTCCTGCACCGAGGGCTGGGGCTTGCGCGGTGGCTGGGGCGGCGCCAGTGGGCAGATCTCCACGCTGCAGGCCGGTGTGTCGGAGAGCTTCTCGCCGGTGAGGCGGGTCCACTGGCGCAGCAGGGTGCTGAGCATCGAGCGCTTCTGACCCGCCAGCGACTGCAGCACCGCAAAGCTCTGGCCAGCAGTCAGGGAAATCTCCAGCTCGGTGCGGGCCGGGCCCTGGCCGCCGGCCGGGATCAGGGCATCGCGACGCATGGCGTCTTCCAGCTGCTGCAGGTAGGCCCGATGCTCCGCCAGCGACCGGGCCTCGATTTCGACCCACTGGAACGTGGCCCCCTCGGGCAGGTCCATGAAGGAGGAGGTGGAGAGCACCAGCCGCTGGGGGCGTTGAGCATCAGTTCCGCCGGCAGCCGCACCAGAGCCGAGTGCCCCATCACTGCGGCGGAAGCCGTAGGCATCCACCAGGCCCGTGCGCACACCCACCGGCAGGGCAGTGCGCGAGAGAAGGTCCTCGTATTCGCTGCGGCAGCGGTAGTGGTTGAGGTACTGGTGCGCCAGCCCCAGGTGGGGCAGATCGCCCTCACCAAAGGCGGTGCCATCCACCGAGTACCAGAGGGCGGGCAGGTCAAAGCGCTGGGGCAGCAGCGAAGGCTCCCCCACCGGCACCACGTCGTAGCCATCGGCGGCGCCGGGGTTGGGGTTGGCCTGCCAGCTGCGCAGCAGCAGGCCGTCATCGCCCACCGCCAGGCTGCGGTAGAGCCAGGCCTGTGGATCGGGCACCAGCCCGCCGTGGGCGTCGAGCACCACCGTGGGCACGGCGGCATGGTCGCTGGAGTAGCGGGGCGGCAGGGCCTGGCGGCGCGGTTCCCGCCAGACGATCTCCACCGGCCCCGACGCCGGAGCACCGGTGGAGCCGTCGGTGGGCAGGCGCCAGTTGAGCAGGTCGCCCCGGGGCACCAGCTGCAGCCGCGGCAGGGAGAGCCGATCGCCTTTGGCCAGGGCCTCCAGCCGGTCCCCTTCTGAGGGCCAGCGGTGCTGGGGCGGCAGCTGCAGGATCAGGCAGCCGCCATCGCGCAGGGTGAGCAGGTCGGCCAGGAACAGGAACACCCCCAGGTCCGTGCCCTGGCCGTCCACATCGGTGGCCACCCTGGTCAGCGAGTCGGGCAGCTCCTGCCAGACAAGTCGCGACAGCATCCCCGCGTAGGTGCGCAGGGCATCGCGGTAGAAGCCGGTGGGGCGGGCAGCTTCCAGCCGCTTGAGGTAGCAGGTCTCGGGCTCCTCGATGCCGCGGGGCAAATACACCGGCCGGCGGCTGGTGCCGTCGGGGAGCTCCAGCAGGGTCCAGCAGTCGTAGACCAGCTGCAGGCGGTCTCTCAGGCCCGAGAGGATGGGGTGTTCCAGCCAGGGGGGCTGGGCAGGTGGCTGAGCCTGCGGCGCTGGTGGCGAGGAGGAGCTGCAGGGGGTAGTTGTCCTGCGGCGCCGGGTAGTGGGCACGGGCTGCTTGCTGGGTAAACGCCTTTGCCAGCAACAGCAATTGGCCGCGGGGGCATTCCATACAGAATCTGCATTCTTTTGGCCATAGCGTCAGGGCAGACGGGTCGACCAGCCCGAAACCCTAGGTTGATGCGTGGGTTCGCCGAGGTGTCAGACGCGATGAATTTCCTGCCAAGGATTCGCAGTCAAGCGACAGACAGACATCTGCATTAAGCGACCTAGAATTATCACGCGAGTCACGAAGGGGCTGGTCACTCAATGCTGAGGGTTCGTCCACCTTTAACCATGCCTCGTAAACCTCTCTCATGTTCAAGTGGATTGCACAATGACTACCCTCAACCAGGTATTCGGCGTCAGCGCAGACCCAGTGCTGTCATACATCGTTCGCGACAACATTGACGGACTCTTCACTGCCGTATTAAACGAGGATAAGCATGTGGTTGTGTACGGAGCGTCGAAGCAGGGCAAAACAGCGCTGGTTTCACGGTATCTGCCATACGACCAGAATGTTGTTGTACGCCTCTCGCCGAATAGCAACGTGGAGGACATTTACTCGAGCATCCTCCGCCAATGCGGAGTAGATATTGAGATAGGCAAGGTGGAGGAGAAGGATTCAGAGGCTTCGGCAACTCTGGGGATCAGGGCAAAGGCGACAATTTGGTTCTTTGGCGAGGGCGAGGCGAATGCGTCAAGCGGACTCAAGACTGTGGATAAGAGCCAAAAAAACCTCAAAACGATTCCTTTTAACCTGGCCGTTGCTCAAGATATCGCCGAGCTCTTAAAAAGCGTGAACTTTAAGAAGAAGATCGTCCTAGAGAACTTCCATTACCTTACAGAGGAGAAGCAGCGCCAGCTATCCTTCGATCTGCGCTCTTTTCAGGAAATGGGCGTCATCTTTGTAGTGCTGGGAGTGTGGCGCCAAAAAGACAAGCTCCGAATCTATTGCCCCGACCTCACTGACCGAGTCGTTGATGTTGCCGTAGAGCCTTGGACTGAAGATGAGTTTCACAGAGTTGCCACGGACGGGGCAAAGCACCTGAATGTCGATTTCGCGCCTGATGTGATTCAGCATTGCATTGAAAATTCTTTCGGAAGTATTGGCGTTTTCCAGGAGTTGTTGAAGCACACATGCATCGCTGCAGGAGTATCAGAGTGGAGGCAGTTGTCGCAACAGATCTCTAGCATTGACTTCTCCAACACGGCGATTCAAGAGAAAGCGGAGCAATACGGAGCCACGCATCTTCAAGCGCTTGAGCTTATCTCCTCTGGCAATGTTACTCACTCAAAAGATAAAGAAAAGACCCCACTTCACTTGCCGTACTATCTCGTCTGCGCAATCCTGGAAATGGGATTCGCCGGCCTCGAGCATGGAATCAGTCGCTCCGACATTGCGGATAGGATCAAGCAGCATCATCATCGCAAGGATGATGTGCGCCCATCTGACATGAGCAATCTGCTTCACAATCTCTCGACTCTTCAGCACAAGAAGGGCATCAATCCGCCCTTGATTGACTACGATATTGGCAAGCGTCGGCTATACGCGATTGATTCTACCTTCTTTTTCTTCCTCCGAAACTGTGATCTGGGCTTAGTCAAGGATGAGCTTCCCTGTCCGGTAAGCGCCGGGTAGGAATGAGATGTCAGCCACACGCACGCTTAATCAACAGGGAATGCAACCACCCGCACTGAGCAGGCCTCAGCAATCTGAACCCACTGCTCGCGACTGATCTCCAATCGCTGCAGCATCTCCATCACTCCCACCCCTGAGGTCAGCAACCGCTGCCCCCGCGCATGCAGCTCCCGCCATGTCGGCGGCACCTTCAGCAGGAAGCCGTTGTCCCGCAAAAAGTGCGTGATCTCCCCATTGGCATAGGTGCGCCCGTAAGGCCGGAATAGGCCACGTGACGGGTCGTAGCGCCGCGCCGCCTTGATCAGCCCGATCATCGCCAGCTGCAGCAGATCCTCCTTGGGATGGATGGTGCGCCGCGCGAAGTTGCCAGCGATCTTCTCCGCCAGATCCATGTGCTCCAGAGCCAGGGCATCGGCCGCGGCATGGGGCCGCATCGGGCGCTGGCGACGGGGTCTGCAGCGCCGTGGCCGCTGACCCTGGGCTCTGGGGTGGTGACGCTCCGGTTCCTGGAGGTTGATCTCCAGCTGCTGCGCTCGGGCGTGGCAGGCCGGCCTGCGGTAGCGCCGTTGCCGCAGCATTCGCTCCACCTCGGTGGCATCGCCGATGAGCACCACCGTGATCGGCAGCACCAGCTGCACCACGGCCGGCGCCAGCACAGCAGCCCCTGGGCTCGCCACAAGCGATGGCCTGGGATTTTCCCGCACCGCGGACACCATTGGCTCGCTCACCGACTTACCAGCAGCGGCGTCACCACCGGCTGGATGCCCTGGGCCTTCCAGTAGCGACCCTCCAGCCACAGGGCACCGTGGCAGAAGGCATCCACCAGGTCTTTGCTGCCCTTGGGGAAGCGTATGGCTTCCTCCACCAGCGGCTGAGCACGGTGGTGAAAGCGGATCTGCCCGGCCTCCACCAGGGGGGCGACGGCATGGGCGCGGGTTTCCTTACTGCCTCTCGCAGTGATCGGCAGCATCCCCGGCACCCGCCGCCGCAGGGACTGCAGCACCGCCGGCCCGTTGGCGGCGTCCTCGATCAGCACGGCATTGGGGCGCAGCCCCTGCTGCTCCAGCGCCTCCAGACAGCCCAGCAGGAAACGGATCACCTCCGGCAGGCCAAAGCGGTGCCGAGCGGCCCAGAGCACCTCGATCTCCAGTGCCGCCGTGGTCATTTGCCCCTGCGGTTCACCCGTTCGGGGGATGGCATTCCGGACCGGTGGTGCCAGCAAGCCGGCCAGGCAGAAGCCGCAGTAGTCGCTCTCCGCCTCCCCCTTGAAGCTGAGGTCACAGGAGAGCGCCAGCAGCGCGTACTGGCGCTGGCTGCCCTCCTCACGGGGGAGGGGCGGCCGAATCCACTGCCGCAGGAAGATCGATCCGCTCGCCGGGCTCGGCCGCTGCTGGTACAGCGCCGCCCACCAGTAGGCCCCCAGGCGAGCGCGGATCTTGAGCAGTTCCGGCAGGGGGAACCGCTCAGGACACAGCGCCTCTCCCGCCGGCCGCCAGTCGGGGATCAGGGTGCAGGTGGGCGGCAGCTTGGCCCGCTCGGTTGGCTCCTCAGCGATGGCCGGCAGGTCCAGCACGGTCCAGTGCTGCGGCGCCTCCCCCAGCTCCTGCTCCAGCAGCCAGCCGATCACATCCTGGTGGTCCCAGCGCGTGAGCACCACCACCTGGGCCGAGAGGTTTGGCTGCTCCCTGCCGTCCGGGCCCAGCACCGACGCAGGTTCGGCGCGGGTGAGCCACACCGAGCGCAGCCAGTCGATCAGCTTCTGCCGCAGCGCCGGGCTGGCGGCATCGCCAGGGCCCTTGTAGGGGTCGTCGATGACCCCCAGGCTGTAGCCCTTGCCGGTGAACGGGCCATCGACGCCGGCAGCAATGCAGCCGCCCCGCTGCCGCGTCAGCCAGTTGCCCACCGCCGCCGAGTCGCGGGCCAGCAGGTGGCCGGTCACCCGGTAAAAGTGGCGGGCTTCTCGGGAGTGGGCGTAGGCCAGCTCGGCCGAGTACGAGGCAATCGCCGCGAAGAGATGCGGGTAGCGCTGCAGGAAGTAAGCCGGGAACAGCTTGGAGACCAGGAGGCTCTTCCCCAGCCGCGGCGGACAGGTGACGATCAGCCGGCTCAGCTGGCCATCGGCCACCTGCTGGAGCAGTTCGATCAACACCTCGGCCCAGCGGTGGAAGCCGTAGCGGGGGTAGGCCTCAGCGATGAAACTGCGCAGGGTTTGGGGTTCCGAAGGCTCGACCTTGGCGGACGTGGGGAGGAGCAGCAGGCCGCCATCGCCCCAGGGGTCAAGCTCCGGCAGCAGCAACCCACCTTCGGTGGGGGTGGCAGCCTGAAGCCCCACGGCTGGCGTCGCGGTGGCGGGGGTGCTTGCACTCACGCCCTGGGCTCCGGCGGCTTGATCGGTGCCCGCAGAAGCCCGCCGATCTCAGCAATCACCCGGAAGGCGCCCACAGCCGCGTTGAACTGCTCGGCGTCCATCGCACGCCTGGCGCAGTCATTGAGGGCAAAGATCTGCTCGGCCTGATGCCTGCGGCGGTCGGTGATCAGCTCCTCCACCATCCGCTGCCGCGCCAGAGCCAGGTAGCGGCTGATCGTTTTGATGTTGGTGATTCCCCAGTTCTGGGCTGCTTTTTCCCTGATCTTTGCCAGTGGCAGCCGCTGGGCGATCCACAGCTGCGCCTCGGCAATGCGCGTCTCCACCTCCATGTGGGTGGCGCGCGGTTTGTGGTTCTGGCTGCGGCGGCCCCGTGGCGGGTTGCCCTTGCCCACCGGTCGGCTGGGATCCGCCGCCGGCCAGACGGGCTGGCCATCGGCATCCTGTTGGGCCGGCGCCTGGCGCAGCTCGTTCAGCAACGCCTGATCGGCATCCGGGGTCTGGGGTTCTCCGCTGCCGGCTGGCTTGGCTGAGGCACGGCGGCTCACAGCAGGCCCTCCCGCAGGATCAGCCGCACATAGGCGGCCCACTGCTCGGGGGTGAGCACCACCCGCCAGGTGCCGCCGCGAAAGCGCACCAATGTCGCCGCGAACGGCACGGCGGCGTGCTCGGCCTGCAGGGCGGCCTCATCAGGCTTGAGACGGGCCGCGGCGGCGGTGTTGGCCCAACTGGCCACCTGGATCACATGGGCCGGCACGCCATCGAGGTCGCCGGTGTCACCACCGGCCGTGGTGGTGCGGCCGGCGCCGAGCTTGCGGCGCACCACCAGGCCCAGCAGATCGCTCAGCAGCTGGGCCGCTTCCCGCTCGGCCGCATCCCCCTTGCGCTTCTGGGGATTGGCCATCGTTCAGCTCCGGCCCGGCTTGATCGTCCAGAACGCCTTGCCGTGCTTCTCCCTGGCGGCGCCGGTGGCGACCGCCAGCCGCTGGGCCTCCTTGAGGGCCTGCTCCTGCTGTTGCAGCGGCTCGGGGTAGGCGTAGCTGGTGCGCCCGGCCGACCAGCAGAAGCTGCAGCCGTTGTGGGAGAAGGAGGCATCCAGCTCGCCGGCCTCCAGGGCCCCGCTGAGTTGCTCCAGCAGCGGGGAGAGCTCGGCGTCGATGCTTTTTTGCTGCAGCTTGAGGACCGTGATGCGATCGAGCAGCGCGTCGAGGGCGGCGCCAGCCATTCGAGCAGAGCTGGCGGTGGTGGCAGCCATCAGCAGAGCCAGCGAAGGAGCAAAGAGGCGCGAGCAAGCGACCTGCAACAAACCATAGCGGCTCGATAGTCCGAATACATCGGTTCGGAGAGTCCATCACCAGGGCCGGAACCTGCTCACGTAGCCCGCCCACGCCGCTGCCCAGGCGGCCAGGCATTCCTCGCGGGAATACAGCGGCGAGAAGCGGGTCTCCCCCGGCCGGGCCCAGATCGTCTGGCCTGCGTCGTAGTGCACGCCCCAGGTGGCTTCCAGTGCCATGTAGCCACCCAGCTGGGCGCGGGTGCAGTAGCTGCCCGATCCGGGCCTGGAGAGGGTCTTGAGGTCAGCGAGCACCCGCAGGCCATCGGCCTGCTGGATGTAGCCGGTGTCGTAGGTGCCGGCCAGGTTCCGGATCAGGCAGCAGGTGGGGCGCTCGGAAGCGATCACCGTCACCTGCTGCCAGTGGGGGTGGGCCAGCAACGGCTCGATCCAGTCCCGGTAGTCGCCAGAGCGCAGGTGCTGCAGCAGTCGGCTGGCCTGCTGGCGTTGCTGGGGCAGGGGATGGAAGCGGCTGTGCAGCAGGGCCTCCAGCGCCAGGTGCACGGTGTGGCCCCGCGGCTCCCAGACGTGGCGGGTGGCCTCGATGCGGGCCATCGCCCATTCGCTCTTGGTTGAGCCGATCACGCCGGTGACGGACACCGCGAACAGGTGCTCCCCCAGCCAGTAGCGGTGCTCCGGGTCGGTGCGCCGCAGGCCTGGGATCGGCCTGAGCCAGGGACCGGCAGCGATCTGGCGATCGAAGACATGCGCGGAGGTTGTCGTCGGCATCACCAGAACCTCACGAGATACACCAAATTGGTTGGATTCTTTGGACCCCGTTGCAGCGCAGGGGATCTGGGCAGAAGATCGAACGTGAGATTCTTTGGATACTTTGGATTCTTTGATCCCCAGGGACTGTCTGCTGCAGGGAGTGAGGTCCCCCAAAGAATCCCAAGAATCCAGAACGGATCCAGCCCGCTTGGCGCTCCAAAGTGGCTGCGCTGGTGAGGGGGCCAAAGAATCCAACGAATCCAGCTCCTTCTCCAGCGGTTGTGGTTCAGTCGCCCGTGAGCAGCGTCGGACTGGCGGTGGCCAGCAAAGAATCCAGAGAATCCTGAGAGAGTCCGCTCTGCCAGAAGCGTCAGATCAATTGCGCTGCAGGAAGATCCAAAGAATCGCAAGAATCCACCCCCTATAGATCAAACTCACGCGCCAGCCACTCCGCGCCGGCGTCACTGAGCCCATAGCGGAGGTAGTAACTGGCGCCGCTGGTGCCCACCCTGGTGGCTGTAACCAAGCCGTCCAGGCTGCCGAGGAAGCGGCCCATGGCCATTGATGATTTCGGGACCCCACCAGCGCGGGCCTGACCCTGCTCATGGCGGACCTTCTCCAGTTTGGGGTGGTGTCTTTCACAAGACCTGTCGGTCCGTGCGGTGGGGCAACCAGCCGGGAAGTCCCGTGACCTCATAGGAGTCCGACGTTCCCGTCCCGTCAATGGCCTGTCCGTCTGCCCGGTTGGTTGCACCCCCTCCCGTCCCCAGCAGTCATGAGCGCAGCGACAGCACATGCCCCCGAGATCAGCACTGGCCACGATGTGGTGGTCGGCATTGACACCCACAAACTCACGCACATGGCGGTGGCCCTGGGCGCCAATGGCGGCTGGCTGGGCAGCCTCAAGCTGGATGCCAAACGCAGTGGCTACCAGGAGCTGATCCGCTGGGCCGCAGCATTCGGCTCCAACCCGGTATTCGCCGTGGAGGGAACCGGTTGCTACGGCGCCGGGCTCTGCCGCGCCCTGCAGGCCGCAGGGATGGCAGTGGTAGAAGTGAACCGGCCGGATCGCTCCACGCGGCGGCGCATCGGTAAGGACGACACCATCGATGCGGAGGCCGCAGCACGGGCCTGTATCGCCGGAACGGCCAGCGTCATCCCCAAGGCGGGCGACGCTTTGGTGGAGATGATCCGCATGCTCAAGGTGGCCAAGGATTCGGCCACCGCGAACCGCACCGCAGCCCTCAATCAGCTGCACGCCATCGTGGTGACGGCGCCGGCAGCGTTGCGGGAACGGCTGCAGCGGCTCAAGAGAAAGGAGCTGCTCGAAAGCTGCACAGGCCTGCGTTCTGGCGAGATCACCACCCCTCAGGCGGCCGCCAAGATGACCCTGCGCATCCTGGCGCGCCGCATCCAGCAGCTGGATGAGGAGCTCAAGGAAACCGTCACGCAGCTGGATCGACTGACCATGCAGCTGTGCCCCGAGCTGCGGAACACCTACGGCGTGGGTGTGGACATCAGTGCCACCCTCGTTGTGGCAGTTGGCGACAACCAGGAACGGATGAAATCCGAGGCGTCATTCGCTGCCCTCTGTGGCGTCAATCCACTGCCCGCCAGTTCGGGCAAGGTGGTGCGGCACCGGCTGAACCGCAGCGGCAACCGCCAGGCCAACTGCGCCCTGCACCGCATCGTGATCTGCCGGCTGCAGCGGCATCAGCAGACCCGGGAGTACGTCGAACGACGCACGGCAGAAGGACGCTCGATGAAGGAGATCATCCGCTGCCTCAAGCGGTTCGTCGCCCGCGAGGTGTTCGGCATCCTGCGCGGCGGTCCCGCCGTTCGCACCGCAACGGCCTGATCGCCAGCAGGATTGCTCCAGTAGCCCAGGCTCCTGGCAGATCCGTTGCCTGCCGTGGGGCGGCAGGCAACGGATCTGCCAGAACGAGAGCCGGCCGGTGGTTCACTCCTCCACGGGGATCAGCACGTCGAGCACCTCGGACAGCAACGCCTGGCCAGGCTTCTCCGGCACGACCAGCACGACGGCTTTGGCCTCGCTCACGTCGCTGTCGTCGGCCATGGCCTCGCCATCGGCCTCCCAGGTCTCCAGTGCCGCATCCAGCCAGCGGGCCTTTGTCTCCAGGAAGGCGATGGCATCGTCGGGGCTCCAGCGGGCATCGTTGCCGCGACAGGGATAGCGCTGCAGGAGCTCGAGGATGCCGATCTCCTGCAGCTCCGGAGTGGCGGAGGGATCGCGCACGAGCACGGTGTCGGGATCGGTGGCGTTGTCGATCAGCTTCTGGTTGTCGCTGCGATCGTCGCCATCCTCCAGCTCCTGCCAATCCAAGAGATTCAGCGCCCTCTCCTGCACGGCCTGCACATCGACCACAGGAACCTGCCGTGCGGCGCTCCCTTGGCTGGGATCGTCGGCCAGGTGCAGCAAGCCATCAGCCGCTCTGCAGATCTGCTGCAGCGACAGCGATGAACCCAGGGCGGCCATCACACACTCAGCCAGCTCATCGAGGGAGAGATCAGGACCGTCCTCTGCCCTACGGACCTGGTCGATGGCCTCCCACAGCAGCAGCTCGCTGGAGGTGGTGACGGGTTCCACGGCGTGGCCAGCGCTGGTTCACGGCCATCGTGGCTGAGCTGGTCAGCACTGCCACCTCGATGGCGCTCAGCCGGAGCGTCCGGGGGCTTGACAGTCCATAGGAGTGTCTTGTAGGTGGTCAGCGCTTCCCCCTCCAGGTCCCGCTTGAGCCGCGCCTCCGCCGGCGCCATGCCGATCGCCTGCTGCAGCTCCAGCAGGCCCACCCCGGCCAGACCGTTGGTGTGCAGCGCCTGGAGATAACGCAGGGCCTCCTTCTGCTTTTCGCTGGCCTTGCGCACCCGCTGAGCGGCGCGATCGAGATCGCTCTCCTGCTCCTGCTGCTCCTGCAGGTCGTCGTAGGTGCCCAGCCGGGCAAAGGCCCCGGTGTTGCCGTCGATCGCCACCACCAGATCGGCGGGTGGGCCGGAGCGGGCCTCGCGCACCAGGCGGCGCTGGGGTGAATCCTTGATCAACCGATTGCCCTTGGCCAGGTAGTGGAGGGTGAGGATCGTGTTGGCCGCCCCGGCAATGGCGTTGTGGCCCGAGAGGGCCTCGGTGCCGGTGGTGTCGTTGGCCTTATTGCAGTGGTGGATCAGCAGCAACGTGCCGCCGGCATCGGTGATCTGGTGCTTGAGGTCATAGATCAGCGACCCCATCTCCGGATCGTTCTCGCCAAAGCAGCAGCTGCGGGTGATCGAGCGCAGCGAATCGAGGATCACCACCGCCCCAGGGTGGGCGGCCAGACAGGCCAGCAGGGCATCGAGGTTGGCCTCCGTGGCCCGGAACCGGCGCGACCAGAGCAGCAACGGGTGATCCCAGATCCCGAGCTGCTGCAGCATCTGGGCGGTGTCGCCGTCGCCCTGGTCATCGGTCACCAGGATCACCGGCCGCGGTTCCTCCGGCGCCCCGAACCCGAGAAAGTCCTCGGCGCAGAGCAGGCAGCGGGCCAGGGCATGCACCAGCCGCGTCTTGCCCACCTTGGCCCGGCCGCCCACGATCGAGAGGTCGCGGCGTGGGATGCAGCCGGGGATCTCCCACGCCACAACCGGTTGCGGCATTGCCAGCCGCTCGGCCTGATCGAGGCCGCGGAAGCGGTTGCCATTGCGTAGGTCGTGGGCCTCGAGGATCAGCTGACCGATCTCCTGCAGCCGCAGGGCGGTTTTGAGTTGCAGGGCGGCATGGGACTCGCGCACGCGGGCCGAGCGGCGCAGGCTGTTGCGCTCACGGCCCACTAGGGATCGGATGCAGTGCTCCAAGGCGTTCAGGCGGCGGTTGATCGGCAGGTGCACCTTTCCCCAGCGCACCCGGGTGTCGGGCCGAGGCGAGAAGCGCTGCGGGCCTGCGCCAGAGCCAGCTCCTTTGGTGCCCCTGGCATTGCTGGTGTGGTCGGTGCCCTTGCCACCGGGATGGCGCCCACCGGTGTCGCCCTGGTGTCGGCGGCTGCCTGTGGCGTGCGCACCAGGAGGCCTCGGGGTGTGGGCAGGCTCCGGCGGCAGCCAGCCGTGCTGACGCGCGTGGAACCAGAAAGTCGCCGCGCTGATCTGCTCGCCTCCAGAGCTGGCCACCTGGCGGATGTCCCAGCCGCAGCTGGCCGAGGGGCTGTGGGCTTCCATCAGGGCGATCGCCAGCTCCCGGTCGTGGCCGGCCTGCTCGCAGGCCTGAATCAAACCCCAGAGGAGATTGCGGTAGTCGGAGTAGGTGTTGCTGCCGGCCACCCGGCGGGGGATGGCGGCCAGGGCGGTGCGGATCTGCTCCAGCGGCCGCGGCGGCCCGAAGTCCTCATCGCCCAGCTCAGGCAGCGGAATTCCAGTGCCGGAGGCTTCACAGGGGGCCTCCAGGGGGATTGCTTGCTGGGCTGAAGGGTCTGCAGCGGGTTCGGCGAACTCATCGGGCAGCAGCGCCAGGGAGATGTCATCAGGGGCGTAGCGCTGGCCGCTCACATGCACCAGCTCCACCAGGGCGGTGGGCTCGCCGGCCGCATCCACGTACCAGCAGCCCGGCAGCCGCATCACCCGTGAGGCGTCCTTGCAGTGGGGATCACCGCTGGCATAGGCGATCAGCTCGGCCTGCAGCGGCGCCCACTCCTTTGGCGGGATGGGCTGCTCCAGCAGCCAGTAGCAATGGGCAGATTTGCCTCCGCTGAGCACGATCAGCGAGGGCTCGGGCAGCCCCAGCTCCTTCCAGGCGTTCAGCTGCCAGGCGATAGGCCGGTCGTCCCATTCCACAAAGAACGCCCGGCAGGCCGTGATCTCGCTCTTGCGGTCGCCGCCGTCGTTGATCACCAGGTAAATGCCGCGGCCTTCCCGCTGCCACTGCTCCGCCACCGCCAGCTCGAAAGGACCCTTGCGGGCGCCGATTGCTCCCTTGGCGGGGTTGCCGCGATGGGGGAAGGCACGCAGCCGGGCGCTGGCAGGGTCCTTGCCCAGCAGGGAGAGGAACTGCTCGGCTGCGCCGCGGTCGATGCAGGCCTTTGCGGGACTGGTGGCCGCTTCAGGGCTGGCCATCGAGCACCTGGCGCTGGCGGGGCTTGCTGGCGAGCTGCTCGCGTTCCATGGCCTCGGCCACGATGAGCCGAATCACCGAGGAACGCGAGAGCACGCCGCCGCGGGTGCGCGCATCCAGCCAGTCCCGCTGCTCAAGCGTGAACTGCACGGAGAGCGGAGTCATCATCGAGGACATGGAAACCTCGGCATGCCGAATCAGTTTATCCATGCTGGCACAGGCTCGCTAAGCTGATCCAATTGGCGAATAGGGCATGGTCGACAGCGCAGCGGCGGATCGGGCAGCGGAGAAGGTCCGCAAGCTGGTGGCGATGACCGCCTCACCCCACCTGGAGGAGGCGCGCACCAGCGCCTATCTGGCATGCCGCCTGATCCGTGAGCACGGCCTGCAGGTCAGCGGGCAGCCTCCCTCTGCAGCGTCCGCGCCCGGGTTTCCCACGGCAGGAGTGCCCCACAGGCAGCCCACAGCCGACCCCCATGGCTTTCGCCGCATCCGCGTCCGCCATCCCGGCCATTGCCGCTGTTGCGGCAAGCCGATCGCCCTCGGGGAGTGGGCGCTCTGGTGCCGTGGCAATGGCTTGCGTCACCCGCTCTGCACCCCCTGAGCCGTTGCAGCGCCGCCGAGATCCAACAGGCCTTGCGGGCGCTGCTGGCGGGTGAGGCCTTCCTGGCAGACAGGCCCTGGAGTGAGATCTGGTGGGGCCGGATGCGGCTGGATCTGGCCAGCGGCTGGCAGCTGGAGATCGCGATCGAGCGCGACCAACTTGGGGCGCTGCTCTGGGCGCAGGCGCCAGGCGGCCGTGATTGGGTCTACGGCTGCCAACGCGACGACTGGACCCTTGGCCCGGACAGCCGCATCGTCGAGCCCGTGGCGTTGCTGGAGCCGGAGCAGCGCCAGCAGCTGGAGCAGCTGCTCCGCGAGGCCATCTGCTGGCCTGTGCCCGTGGTCACCGGCGGTTGGGTGGTGCCGATGGGCAAGGTGAAACCGTCGCCATACGCCCGGCGTGGAGGGCGGCGCCAAGCCCATCGCCCCGTCACCAGCGCTGGTCGAGGCAAGTCAGGCCGACCGTCCAGGACAGGATCGTCAGCGCCCACACCGCCCTGAAACAGACAGGTCACCTGTTCATGGTCATGATTGGGATGCCTTAGCCTTTCGCTAATGGCCAGATCCAAGCCCTGATGAGCTCTGAGTACCGGTACATCGAGGCCAAGCAGCTCGAGGCCGGCCAGCAGTTCGGGCGCATGCTCAGGCGCTGGCGGGAGCTCAACAACTGGACGCAGTACACGGCCTACAAGTGGGCCCGCGAGGCGGGCTTTGAGGTGATGGCACCGAGCACGCTGAGCGTGTTCGAGAACGGCAAGGCGCCCAAGCCCAGGCCGGAGAGCTTCTTTGCCCTTGCCGAGGTCAACCGCCGGCTGGCCGCCAAAGAATTCAGCGGCGTGCGCACCCGGGCCCTCAAGGATCTGATCAGCCAGGCCAAACCCCTGGTGGATGACGAGGAGCGGGTGTGGGGGCCAGCAGAGTTCTGGAGCTGCCACCTGGGTCTGTTGCCGGTGCCGAGCGCCTACCAGGCGCCTGTCGTGCCGGCCCAGCCTGAGGTCGATGCCGCAGAAGCGGCGAGGCTGAGCGAACAGTGGCGCGGCCAGCTGGTGCAGACCGCCAAGCTGCACGGCATCGGCGTGATGGAGGCCCTGAGTTCTGCCGCCAAGGTGGCCCCAGCCAAGCAGCGGCAGGCCTTTCAGGCGATGCTTGCCGGCTTTGAGCCCTACTCCGCCGAGCAGCTGCAGGGCATGTGGGACGGAGAGGCGTGGCTGCCCCAGCGCTGGCTGGAGGAGTGGTCCACCAAGACGGGCCCCAGCTGAGGCATGCACGAACACCTCCCGGACAGGTTCGGAGTAGGCCATGCCTTGCGTCGCGCAAGCTACAGATTCGGATTAGCGAGCCGCTAATATCCGAGGCAAGCGGGCGCCGGTCCCGCAGTGCCTTCGATGACCACCACCCCCTGCGGGCGGATGGAGCCGACGCCAGGTCCCACCGCCGCCTTTGATCTCAGCCAGGCTCTGCTGCAGAGCCGCGAGCGGGCCCGCGCCCAGTGGGCCGAGGGCCTGGCCCAGTTCCAGTCCCAGATGGCTGCCATCGCCGACACCTCCATGCAGGAGGTCGTGCAGGCGGCTGCGCCGGCCTTTGCCCTGGGCTTCTCGTTCAGCGCCCAGAAGCTGATCAACGAGGAGCACGAGGTGCTGCGGGTGACCCTGCGGCACCGCGGCGGCGCCGAGGAGTTCAGCGAAGCTCAGGCGCCCCAGGAGGGCAGTGCGGCCTGGCATGCGCTCACCGCTTCCCTGTTGGCGGGCCTGCTGGGCATTCCTGTGGGCAAACCTCCTCGGACTATCGAGCCGAATCAGGTGCGACCGCAGTCTTCGGTTTCCGCTTCCGGTACTGAGGCCGCGGCAACTTCTGCAGCCCCTGCCCCCGCTGCGGACGACCCTGAGGCCGCAGACGACGAGTGGGACACCGGCGCTCCGGATGGGCCGGAAGTCGGCGACTCCGGCCTGGAGCCGTTGTCGGCCGAGGAGATCACCACCCTGCACAAGTTCCTCGGGGCGATGCCTCAGGAGGCGCGCAAGCGCTTCACGATCGAGTTCCGCCACCACTTCCAGGTGCCCCGGGAGGTGCGGACGATCAAGGACCGCATCACCCAGCGACGCCACAAGGACTTCATCGACGTGTTCGAGCGCGAGCTGGCGGGGGGAACGCCATGAGTGTCTGCCGCCGCGCCTACGCCAGGCCCCAGCCGCGGTCGCAGCACGGCCGTCACTACCTGTGCGTCTGCGTGCACAGCGATGTCTACCGGCAGGTCAGGCAGCTGTCGGCCGAGCACCAGCTGAGTCTCTCCGGCGCCGCCCATCACCTGCTGCGGCTGGGTGCCGGACTGGAGCCCCTGCTTCCCCTGTCTTCTCCCTCTTCCACTCTGAACAGCAAGTCCCATGGCGATTGAACTCAACGACGGCAGCCGCATCGCGGCGCCGGTGATCCGTCAACAGCGCCTCGGTGAGGTGGCCTATCTGGCGATCGTGCGTCCGGAGCAACGCGACCGCTTGCGCAAGAACCTCAGCAGCGGCGCGATGGAGCCGATCCCCAACGGCACCGACCGCCAGGGCCGGCCCAAGGTCAAGCAGGAAATGGTGGTCCATGCCATCGCCATGCCCGGCACGACGATGGAGGCCCGCATCGGTGATGAGGGCGGGGTGCCGGCCCCGGGGGATCGGGTGCGGCTGATCCTCAAGGCGAAGGGCTTTGGCGAGTGGATCGAGGCTCGCCGTCAGCACCGCCGCGGCCGGCTGAACGTGGGGGACGTGCTGGTGCTGGAGACCCGCTGGGCGCAGCAGTACGACCAGGACGGCAACCCCAAGGGCCCCAAGATCGAAGACCAGGCGGCGGCCGATGCGGTGCCGCGCAACGTCACGATCGGCTTCTACGGCCCGCTGAGCATCCGCGAGGGCACGGACCCCGCCTGGATCGAGGCGGCGGAGCAGGCCTACCGCTCCGATGAAGCCGCTGCCCGCCAGCAGCAGGCGATCCCGCTGGCGGATGGGGAGGACTACGGCGACGAGTTCGCCGATGAGGAGGTGCCGTTCTGATGGCCTACCCCCAACACCCCGGCCGCACGCCGCGGCCGATGGCGCAGCCGCAGCTGCCGGCCTTCTGCCGCACACGCCGGCCCATCACCACCACCGTCCGGCTGGGCGACCTGCGGCAGCTGCAGTGGTTGCTGTGGCTGGTGCTGGCCCTGCAGCTGAGCACGGTGCTGCTGGTCCTGGCGGGTCCGGTGCCAGCTCCACTGGCCGCGACCCCTGGGGGATTCACCCCCGCAGTGTTCGCGTCGCGGCATGACTCACCTGTCCTCTCAACTTCCCAGCCATGAGCAACACGTCCGCTCTGGTGCCCTACCTGTTCGAGGGGCACCGCATCCGAGTGAGCACCGATCAGCAGGGCGAGGCCTGGATCGTCGTCGCCGATGCCTGCAATGCGCTGGCGGAGAGCCCGATGGCCTGGGCCATGGCGAACCGACGCGATGAGGAGCATTGCCTCCATTCAGAGGAGGGTCCCGGCGCCGGTGGTTTCACCCTGGCGCTGATCAATGAGGCCACGCTGCTGCGCAGGCTGCTCAACAGCGACAACCCCAGCGCACCGCGGATGCGGCGCTGGCTCACCCACGAACTGCTGCCCGCCCTGCAGCGCCGACAAGAGGGCAAAGGAGAGCTGCCGCGACGCAGCATCGAGGCGATCCGCAGGCAGACCGCAGCGGAGGTGCTGCGCGGGGCCGACGAGATCATCCACCTCACCGGGGTGTCCCATGCCGAGGCCCTGCTCAGCGTCTTGGAGGAGATCCAGGCCCACAGCAGTCCTGCCGGCGTTGACGTGAAGCAGCGCGCCGGAGTGGCCTGGCTGACCGCTGATCAGCTGGCGGACCGACTGGATGGCACGCTCCGCCACACCAACCAGCGGCTCGCTGCCGCCGGATTGCAGCAGCGCAACGAGGACGACGACTGGCAGCTCACAGAAGCCGGCCTGGACTGGGGCGTCGCCCTGCCGCTCTGCAGTCGGGGAGAGCGCCGCCAGCAGATCCTCTGGGATCCGGCCGTGGTGGCGTTGCTGCACCAGACCAACTGAAAGGCACCAAACCAATCCAAGACACACACCTGAGATTCAGACCATCAGCCATGACATCCGCAACCGATCGACTGCTGCGGCTCCCAGAGGTGATCCACCGGGTCGGCCTCTCACGCACCACGATCTACAGCCTGATCGCCACAGGCGAGTTCCCCAGGCAGATCGTGATTGGCCCACGGGCGGTGGCCTGGTCCCAGCAGGAGCTGGAGGACTGGATCACCTCCAAGCGTCAGGCCGCATGCAGCGCTGATGGTTGACCAGCCAGTTGTGCGCTCAGCTCTGAGACCGGCGCCAGACCGGCAGCGACGGCCACCTGATCGAGCAGATCGGCCCAGCGCTGCAGCATGTCGGAGCGCTCCTCGAGATATTCGGCCCAGTCGTAGGCGCGGCTGACGCTGTTGCCATCGGCATGGGCCAGCTGCTTTTCGGTCACCACCCTGGGGATCTTGAGCTGCTCGATGCAGTTGGTCTGCCCGAAGCCCCTGAAGCCATGGGGTGTCTGCCGCCCCTGGAAGCCCATGCGCCGCAGCAGCATCGAGAGGCAGCCATTGCTCATGACCCGCAGCTCGCCGCTGCCGCGGTGGTTGGGGGTGTGAAAGACCAGATCGGTGTGGCCGGTGATCGGCCGCTGCAGATCGAATAGGTGCCGCGCCTGCGAGGAAAGCGGCACGATGTGGCGAACGCGAGTCTTCATGCGTTCAGCGGGAATGATCCACTGACGACCCTCGGTATCCACTTCGCTCCAACGGGCTTCCCGGAGTTCACTGGGCCGCACCAGGGTGAGCATCATCAGGCGCAGAGCGATGAGGCTGCTGCGCTCGGCGAGGCGTTGCCGCTCAAAGCGATCGATCACCTCCAAGAGATCGGGAAGCTCCACCCAGCTGATGCGGTGGTAGTGGGTTACGCGGGTGGCGGCGATGACCTTGCGGGCTTTGACGGCGGGGTTGTCCTGCCGAAGTTCGAGATCAACGGCGTGCTCAATCACGCGACGGGTGACGTCATTGCAGCGGCGGGCTTGTTCATTGGCACCTCTGGCGAGGATGGGCGCGAGCAGCTGGGTTTCAATGTCGCTGCGAGTGATCGCCTCGATATCAAGTTGCCCCAGTGCCGGTATCACGAAGTGATCAAGTTTCTCCCGCATATCTCTGCAATAGCGGGGGCTCCAGCTGGCGCTGTGGTGCTCGAACCAGGCCTGGGCGATCTGGACGAAAGGTCGGCTGCTGCTTTCGACCTGCTTGCGCTGCTGAGTTGGGGCCTGGGTGCGCGGATCGATGCCAGCTTTGATCCAGGTGTTCAGCTCCAGGGCCTGCTTGCGGGCATCGGCGAGCCGCACGGCCGGGTAAGGGCCGATGGTGAAGGTGCGGCGTAATCCCTGCCAGCGGTAGTCCTTGCGCCAGGTCTTGGAGCCGGAGCGCGCCACCCAGAGGTAGAGGCCGTCCCGGTCGTGGTGCTTGCTGCCCGGGCGTTCCGGGTCGGGCCGCAGGGCCTGGATCGCCTTGTCACTGAGCATGGCGGACAGCGCCGGAACGCTGGCGCGGGAGGGGATGTCGGCAGTTCAGCAAGGCAGGTGACGGTATAGACCCGGACCCGGCTGGCTATACCGTCAAAAATACCGTCATCCGCAGCGGCAGTAGCCGGTTTTCCCCGGATCTACCCGGACGAGCCAAAAGGGCAGATCGACTGCGCTGGAACAGTTTTGGGATATCCGCGGATCCTTTCGGATTTTGTGGAAACGGAGAGGGTGGGATTCGAACCCACGGAAGGTTTCCCTTCAAACGATTTCGAGTCGTTCGCTTTCGACCACTCAGCCACCTCTCCACGCACACCCCATCCCGAAAGCCTGAGGCCAGAGGATGCAAGGGCGACACGGCCAGCAGGCCATGACTGCTGCACTCTAAGGATCAGCCCGCCTCAACCCGTCTGCAGGGAGCCGCTGAGGCCGCTGGCCCTCCAGCCTGGGGGCAGGGTTTGCCTGCGGGAGGCGAAGTTGCCACTCCACCAGACCCGCTCAATGTTGCCGTCCGCCAGGCTGTGCTGATCGCCCTGGCTGGGCCTGAAGCCGAGCCAGATATTGGCGGGCCAGCTTGCCGGGGTGCTTCGCTCCCAGCTCCACAGGGCCTGGCGATCCGGCAGCAGCAACCAGCGCTGCCGGCCCACCCGGAGCTGAAGGGCGCGGCTGTCCACCGCGACGGCGGAGGCCTCCAGCCCCTCACTGCTGAGGGTCTGGCCCGGCAGCAGCGGCGGGCCGGCCTCGCCGGTGCTCTGGACCAGCTGGGCCAGGTCCTGCCAGCAGGTCGGCCCGTCGCTGGCCACGGGATCGAGCAGCAGCAGCCAGTCGTAGCGCCGGATTCCCAGGCCGGTGGCGAGGCTGCGGGCCTGATGACAGCTCAACCCATCGCTGCGGCTGCTCACCAGGGCCGCCCTGCCTCCATGGCGGGCCACCAGCAGGTCGCGCGGCCCCTGGTGCACCAGCAGCATCCGATCGGCCGCCAACCAGGCCAGATGCAGAGTCACGGCGATGGTGATCAGCGCAGCTCCCAGCTGGCGCCAGCGCCGCGCCAGTTGCGGCAACAGCAGGGCCAGGCTGCCGAGGGCGAGCAACAGCACCAGAACCGGCTGCGGACGGCCGGTCTGCCACTGCGCCATCGGCAGCCGGGAGATCTGCTGACAGATCAGCAGCAGCAGCTGAGCCAGCAGCAGCAACGGTTGGACCAGCACCGGCAGCACCGCAGGCAGCAGCACCGCCACCAGGGCGAGGGCCATCGCGCCGAGGGTGAGCGGCGAGAGCAGGGGTGCCGCCAGCAGATTCGCCGGCACGGCGTAGAGCGGCACCACACCGAAGTGGAGCACCTGCAGGGGCAGGGTCCAGGCGGTGGCGGCCAGGGGGATCGCCAGGGCTCCGGCCAGCCAGGTGGCGGCCCGTCCCGTTCCCCAGCCTTCCGGCAGAGCAGCGCCAAGGCAGCCCTTCAGCCAGCTTTCCAGTGGACCTGCGGTGAGGATCAGACCGGCGGTGGCGCCCACGCTCAGCTGAAACCCCACATCCGCGAGCCAGCCAGGTCGCAGCAGCAGCATCGCCACCACCGTGCACAGCAGGATCGCCACCGGCCGGCCGCGGCGGCCGCTCTCCAGCAGCAGCAGGGCGCCGCCTCCCATCAGAACGGCCCGCACCACCGAAGGCTGCGGGCCCGCCAGCAGCAGGAACAGGGCCAGGGCGCCAGCGGCCAGGGTCAACCTGGGCAGCCTTGGCAGGCGGCGTGCCAGGGGCAGGACAGCTCCCAGCAGCACACTGAGGTGAAAGCCCGAGGCAGCCAGGGCGTGGGAGAGCCCGGCCACCCGAAAGGCTTCGCGCAGATCAGCGGGCAGCGGCACCACGGCGCTGCCCAGCACCAGGGCCGCCAGCAGGCCGCCCCGCTCCGGGCCGCCGACCGCAGTGAGTTGCCGCGCGATCCGGCGGCGCAGGTCAGCGATCGGCGTGGCCGGCCGGCTGAGCACTTGCCAGCGCTCCACCTGCAACTGAGACCAGATGCCCTGGCGGGCCAGGCGTTCGGCGGCGCTGCTGAGCAGGGGGTGGGGCGCGCTGGAGGGGCGCCGCAGCCGGCCGGACACGGTCAGGCGCCAGCCCTGTTGCAGGGCTGGGCAGGCGTTGAACAGCAGTTCGCTGCGGCCTGCGGCCGTCTGGAGAGGAACGCGGCAGGGTCTGCTGGCGTCACTGTTGCCTGCGCCGCCGTTGCTCCCTGTGCCGCTGGTTTCAGTGGCGCTGGCGGTGCTGAAACGGGGATCACTCAGCAGCCAACCGCTGAGCTCCACCTCCAGGCTTGGCTGCGTGGCCGAGAGCCGCAGGGAGGGATCCCCTGCGGCAGGCCCGGTCGGTTCCAGGGCAGATCGACCGGCGAGCAGCAGGACCAGGGCGAGGCAGGCCAGCGGCAACCCCAGGCCGGGCCGGTTGTGGGTGGCTTGCATCGATCGCGCTGCACTGGGATGCAGCGTTCCCCAGGGCCGCCACAGCGCGATTCAGAACTGGGGAATCTGCAGCAGCAGCTCGCATAGCTGCGGACTGGGAACGGACTGACCGACCAACGGGGCCACAATCGCAGCCACCGGCCGCAGCCGACAGGGCCAGACCGCCCGTTCACTGAGGCGTCCCACCTGGAAGCTGCCGAGGATCAGCACGGCCATCAACAACGAACGGCGCAGGGGCGGCATGGCGCGCTGCTCAGGCGGGCACCATGGCGTCCTCCCGCTGCTCCTGCGGGTGCAGCGCCAGCCACTCCTGCCGCTTGTCGGGGCTGAGCAGCGGGAAGCCGAGGCTGCGGCGCTCCTCCAGCCAGGCCTCCGCCACCTGCCGGGCCAGGGTGCGGATCCGGCCGATGGTGGCGGTGCGCTCGGTCACCGAGATCACGCCGCGGGCCTCCAGCAGGTTGAAGGTGTGGCTGCACTTGAGCACGTAGTCGAGCGCCGGGGCCGGCAGCTTCTGAGCCACCAGATCGGTGGCTTCGGCTTCGTAGAGGGCGAAGAGCTGCTTGAGCCGCTCGGGATTGGAGGCCTCGAAGTTGTAGGTGCACTGGCCCTTCTCGAAGGGCAGCCAGATGTCGCCGTAGCTGCGGTTCCCATCCCAGCTCAGCTCCCAGATGCTCTCCACATCCTGCAGATACATGGCGAGGCGTTCGAGGCCGTAGGTGATCTCGATCGACACGGGCCGGCAGTCAATGCCGCCGCACTGCTGGAAATAGGTGAACTGGGTCACCTCCATGCCGTCGAGCCACACCTCCCAGCCCACGCCCCAGGCGCCGAGGGTTGGCGATTCCCAGTTGTCTTCCACGAAGCGGATGTCGTGATCAGCGGGGCGGATGCCGAGGGCCTCGAGGGAGGCGAGGTAGGTCTCCTGGATCGCATCCGGTGAGGGCTTGATCAGCACCTGGTACTGGAAATAGTGCTGCGCCCGGTTGGGGTTGTCGCCATAGCGGCCATCGGTGGGGCGCCGGCAGGGCTCCGGATAGGCCACAGCCCAGGGCTCGGGGCCGATCGCCCGCAGCACCGTGTGGGGACTCATCGTGCCGGCTCCCTTTTCGGTGTCGTAGGGCTGAAGGATCAGGCAGCCCCGTTCGGCCCAGAAGCGGTTGAGGGTCTGGATGATGTCCTGGAAGTGCATGGGGGGAGATCTGCCCAAGGGCGGTGAGGGCATTGTCTCCCTTGGATCGGGCCAGGAGCCCCTGCAGGGAGCTGGGACCACGGAGATTGCCTCAGCGCGAGGCTCTGCCTCAGCCAGGGGCGGCTGCGTCAGGGTGGAGAGGTCTCGAGCAGGCGGCTCAGCGACTGGTTCACCGACTCGCGTGGGTGGCTGAGGTCTTCGAACTGTTCCGGTGGCAGGGCCTTGCTCCACAACCAGCCCTGGCCATGCTGCACTCCGAGGTAGCGCAGACATCGCCCTCGGCGCAGACATCGATGCTCATGCCCCGGCAGCCTCCCAGCAGCCAGTGCAGGAAACCCTGGCGGTAGAGATCGGAACGACGTGAGACACGATGCCGCGATCCACCTTCACCTTGCTGTCGTTGACGATCGAGATTCAATCGGGGAGCCGTCAAGGGCTGGTCTTCGGTCACGCCACCAGTTGCAGCAGGCCCATCTGCCCGCCTGCAAGTGTCCGATGCCGCGCCAGGGAAAACCCGGCGCTCTGCGCCAGATATTCCTGATCCGGGCCGCTGGGGAAGCGGGCCAGACTCGTTTCGAGGTAGGCGTATTGCTCCTCCAGTCCGACCTGGCGGGCGAGGGGCACCACCAGGCGGCGCAGATACAACCTCTGAAAACCCTTCTGGAACCTGTCTTCAGGCCGGTTGAAATCCAGTACGGCAGCACGACATCCCGATCGCATGACTCTTCGCAGTTCCTTGAGGCCGGCGGCGGGGTCGGCCAGGTTGCGCAGGCCATAGGCCATCACGGCGCCGTCGGCCCAGCCATCCTCCAGGCCCGTTGCCAGGGCGTCGCCCTGGCTCCAGCGCAGCCGCAGCCAGGGCGAGGCCTGGCTGCGCTGCTCCGCCAGCCGTAACGGGGCCGCGGCTGCATCAAGACCAAGCACAAGTCCTCCTGGCCTCACCTTCTCGGCCAGAACCAGCGCCAGATCACCGGTGCCGCAGCACAGGTCAAGCAGGCGCTGGCCGGGCTGTGGCTGCAGCCAGGCCACGGCCTGTCGCTTCCAGATCCTGTGCAGACCGAGGCTCAAGGCGTCGTTGAGCCGGTCGTAGGCGGGGGCAATGCTCTCGAACAGATCACGCACTGCGGTGGGATCGCCCGGCATCACGGAGGTTTTCAGGAGGTCGTCTCGTCCCAGGGGAGCACAATCGCATCGAGGCTGATTCCGCTCTCGATCCCAGGGGTCTGAGGGGCTGGTCCCTGGGCCTGCAGGCCACTCGGTCCCGTGAGGGTGAGCAGCATCACGGTGGCCAGGCCCACGGCGGCCGAGCAGACCATGCAGCCGGCCAGCATCAGCGAGAATTCCTGACGGTCGTTGGCCGCCTGCATCAGCTGCAGGGCCCAGGCCACCAGCGCCACCACCGCGGCCACCATCACCAGGGCCAGCAAAGTGGTAACGGCAGGTGAGAGGGCGAGCAGGGAGGTCAAGGGAGTGGGAGGCGCACTGTGCGGTTCGGCACCGACTCAATGTAACGAGGGTTTACAGAGCTTCGCGGCTGTTGATCTCGTTCGGAGGCTCCTGAACAGGGCGGATCGGCAAGTGCCGGTCCAGCAGGTCCCGCTTGATCTCCTCCACCGTCAGCACGCCGTCGTGCAGCAGGGAGGCCAGCAGGGCCGCCGAGGCCTCGCCCTGCTCCAGCGCCGCGGCGATGTGGTCGATGCAGCCGGCACCGCCGGAGGCGATCACCGGGACTTCCACAGCGGAGGCCACGGCGTGGGTGAGCTCCAGGTCATAGCCGCTCTGGGTGCCGTCCCCATCCATGGAGGTCAGCAGGATCTCGCCGGCGCCGAGTTCCACCACCCGTCGCGCCCAGCTCACGGCATCGAGTCCGGTGTTCTCCCGCCCCCCCTTGACGTACACGTCCCAACCGCCGTCGGTTCCGGCGCGCCGGCGAGCATCAATCGCCACCACAATGCACTGCGCCCCGAAGCGTTCAGCACCGGCGGCCACCAGATCCGGCTGGCGCACCGCCGCCGAGTTGAGGCTGATCTTGTCGGCACCGGCCCGCAGCAGTTCGGTGATGCCGTCCACGCTGCTGATCCCGCCCCCCACCGTGAACGGAATGGTCACGGCTTCGGCGGTGCGGCGCACCAGGTCCACCAGGGTGGCCCGCCCCTGGTGGCTGGCGGCGATGTCGAGAAAAACCAGTTCATCGGCGCCGGAGGCGCTGTAGCGGCAGGCCAGCTCGACCGGATCGCCGGCATCGCGGAGCCCCACGAAATTGACCCCCTTGACGACACGGCCCTCGGCCACGTCCAGGCAGGGAATGATGCGCTTGGCAACCACGGGTGGCAGGCAGGGGAGGAGGGGGAGGTCGGGCCTGAGGTGAATGGAGCGGCGCTGTTAAGGTTGCGCCACTTTTCCACCGCGCCGGACATGTCCCAGGCTGCCATCACCATCGGGTCGAAGGTGCGGGTCACCCGGGTTCGCGACCGTATTCCGGCCGATCTGGTGGCCATGCTCAAGGCGGATGCCACCGGTACCGTCCGCGATTTCAAGGTGACAGACGGCAAGGGCATCGGCGTGGTGGTCGAGCTTGCCGGTGGTGCCACCTCCTGGTTCTTCGACGACGAGATCGTGCCGCTCTGAGCAGCGGCATCTCTGTTCGGTCTTCATCGACGTCCTCCCTGCATCCACCGTGAGCGAGAGTCCACAACCCAGCGGGTCTCCGGACATCGCGTCTCCGGCACCGGCCGCTGGAGGGGCTGCTCGCCAGTTGCTGGGCATGAAGGGCGCCAGCAGCACCAGCAGCATCTGGAAGATCCGGTTGCAGCTGATGAAGCCTGTCACCTGGATTCCCCTGATCTGGGGAGTGCTCTGCGGCGCAGCTGCGTCCGGCAACTTTCACTGGACCCTGCCGCAGGTGGGTGCCTCGTTCGCCTGCATGCTGATGAGCGGGCCCCTGCTGGCCGGCTACACCCAGACGATCAACGACTACTACGACCGCGAGATCGACGCAATCAACGAGCCCTATCGGCCGATTCCCTCCGGCGCCATTCCCCTGGGCCAGGTGAAGGCCCAGATCTGGATCCTCTTGTTGGCTGGACTCGCCGTGGCCTGGGGGCTCGATCTCTGGGCCGGCCACACCACGCCGGTGCTGCTGCTCCTGGCCCTGGGGGGCTCGTTCGTGAGCTTCATCTACTCGGCACCGCCCCTGAAGCTGAAGCAGAACGGCTGGCTGGGCAACTACGCCCTCGGAGCCAGCTATATCGCCCTGCCCTGGTGGGCTGGCCAGGCTCTTTTCGGGCAGCTCACCTGGACCACGGCCCTGCTCACCCTCGCCTATTCCCTTGCCGGTCTCGGTATTGCCGTGGTCAACGACTTCAAAAGCGTTGAAGGCGACCGTGCCCTCGGTCTGCAGAGCCTGCCGGTGGTTTTCGGCGTTGAGAAGGCCAGCTGGATCAGTGCCGGCATGATCGACATCTTCCAGCTGGCGATGGTGGCTGTTCTGATCGCCATCGGCCAGCATTTCGCCGCCGTGTTGCTGGTGCTGCTGGTGATCCCCCAGATCACCTTCCAGGACATCTGGCTGTTGCGGGATCCCATCGCTTTCGATGTCAAGTATCAGGCCAGCGCCCAACCCTTCCTGGTCCTCGGCATGTTGGTCACGGCTCTCGCCATCGGTCACAGCGATCTGGTCGGCGCCGCCCTCGGCTGATGTGAACCCACGCACTTTCCAGTTGCTTCGCGCCGGCCTTGTGGCCGCTGTTCTCGGCTCCGGGCTGGCACTTGGCCAGTCCGCCCTGGTCGCCGCGGTGGATCGGCAGCTTCCCGATGCGCGCCGCATCAGCAGCTTCAATCGTCCAGGGACGTTCACCATCTTTTCGGCCGATGGACAGGTGATCCAGAAGCTGGGTCCGGCCACCCGGGAGAAGTTGGTGGGGGGCCGCATGCCCGAGCTGGTGCGGCAGGCCTTCATCGCGGCCGAAGACCGTCGCTTTTATCAGCACAACGGCATCGATCCACTTGGGATCGGCCGGGCTGCGCTGCGTAACCTGAGCCGGGGATCGGTGGAGGAAGGCGCCAGCACCATCACCCAGCAGCTGGCCCGCACCGTCTTTCTCAGTCAGGACCGCACCCTGCTGCGCAAGCTCAAGGAAGCTGCTCTGGCCGGCAAGCTCGAGCGCCAACTGACCAAGCAGCAGATCCTTGAGCAATACCTCAACTTCGTCTATCTCGGTTCCAGCGCCTATGGCGTCGCCGATGCGGCCTGGATTTACTTCTCCAAGACTCCCGATCAGCTCACCCTGCCGGAGGCGGCCCTGATCGCTGGGTTGCCGCCGGCACCCTCGGTCTATTCACCGCTGGTGAATCCCGACCTGGCCCTGCAGCGGCGCGCCATTGTGCTGCGCCGGATGCGGGAAGCTGGTTTCCTGGATGCGGCTCAGGAGGCGGAGGCTCAGGGTGCACCGCTGGCCCTCAAGCCCGCCGAGCCCAAGTACTGGGTCAGCAAGGCGCCGTATTTCACCAGCTGGGTGTCTCAGGAGCTCACCAAGGTGCTCACCCCCGAGCAACTTGAGGTGGGTGGGCTGACGATTCGGACCGGCCTCAACCTGGCCTGGAATGACCAGGCCCAGAAGACGATCGACACCTACGCCACCGGCGCCATGGAAGGGGCTCTGGTGGCGATGGAGCCGGGCACCGGCCTGGTGCGAGCCATGGTGGGGGGGAACGATTTCGAATCCAGCCAGTTCAACCGCGCTGTTCAGGCGCTGCGCTCACCCGGTTCCACCTTCAAGCTGTTCGTTTATCTCAGCGCTCTTCAGGAGGGCATGCGGCCGGAGACTCTGGTGCTCGACAAAGCCCGTTGCTTTGCCGGTTACTGCCCAAAGAACTTCGGCAATCGCTACATGGGCCGGGTGCCGATGGTGGTGGCCCTCCAGAACTCGCTCAATATCGTGGCGGTGGGACTGCTGCAGCAGCTGGGTTTCGACAAAGTGATCGCCACGGCCAAGAGCCTCGGCATCACCCGCGAGTTGGGACGCTTCTACCCGATGGCGATCGGGGCCTACGAACAGACGGTGCTCGACATGACTGCCGCCTACGCCGCAATCAATAACCGTGGGGTGTATGTGAGTCCCACCCCCTTCGAGGAGATCTATGGCCCCGATGGGGAATTGCTCTGGAGCCGCCGCCACGATGGTGATCGGGGTCATCGCGCCGTCGACAGCGACATCGCCGACGCGATGACCTGGATGCTGCAGCAGGCGGTCCGCTCCGGTACCGGTGGGGGCGCCGCCCTGGCGGATCGACCGGTTGCCGGCAAGACCGGCACCTCGGAGGGAGGACGGGATCTCTGGTTCATCGGCTCGATCCCCCAGCTCACCACCGGTGTGTGGCTGGGGTATGACAACAGCCGCGAGACCCGCAACACCAGTGTGGTGGCCACCTACGCCTGGAACCACTTCATGAAGCCGGTGGTGAAGGGGCTGCCGGTGCGGCAGTTCCCGCCCAAGCCGGTGCTCACCGGTCGTTACAAGCCCACCAAGCCGGCTCCCGCCAAGGGGCCGGCAAAGGGGCGGCCAGGATCTGCCGCGCAGGAGGCCCCCGATCCGGCATTGCCGCGCGCCGATTCGGCCGACTCCCGCCAAGATCCTGCCCCGCGTCCTGCAGCGCCGTCACGCCAGGCCTCTCCTGATCCCCCCCCCTCGCGTCCAGCTCCCGATCGTCCGCCAGGCTCTGTTCGCCAACCGTCGGAGCCTGATGGTGGATCCCAGCCCTCTCTGAATCGGATTCTCGACGACGTGCGTCAACAGCCAATCGCCCCGCCACCGGTTGCTCCGCCACCGCCACCACCACCGCCACCAGTGGAGCCGCCGCCCCAACCCTGACTTTCACCA
Source organism: Synechococcus sp. CBW1002 (assembly GCF_015840915.1). Taxonomy (NCBI): domain Bacteria; kingdom Bacillati; phylum Cyanobacteriota; class Cyanophyceae; order Synechococcales; family Synechococcaceae; genus Synechococcus; species Synechococcus sp. CBW1002. The sequence goes on along the minus strand of NZ_CP060398.1, from coordinate 2,436,164 downwards.
TGGGCAGGACATCGCAACGCAACAGCTTCAATCAGGCTGCAGTGGTCAATGCTGCGGCGTAGAAGCCATCGCCTCCCATGGCCGAAGGCCAGCGTTGCCACTGCTCGATCAGCACCAGCTCGGGGTGCCGTTGGCTCAGGGAGGCGATCTGCTCGCTGTTTTCGCTTGGATGAACCGTGCAGGTGGCGTAGACCAGCCGTCCGCCGGGCTTGAGCAGCGGCAGCAGCGCCTCAAGCAACTGCCGCTGCAACTCCACCAGCTCGTCGATGGCGGCTGGAGACATCCGCCAGCGCGCATCGGCATGGCGCGCCAGGGTGCCCAGGCCCGAACAGGGGGCGTCGACCAGGAGCCGGTCAAAGCTGCCGATCCAGTCGGGTCGGGCCGCTGCCAGGCTGAGTGCATCGGCGGCCAGGGTGTGGATCGAGCCGAGACCCAGCCGCTGGGCGCTGTGCACCAGTCGCTGCAGCCGGCCTTCGGAGCGGTCCACGGCCCAGATCTCGCCCGTGTCGTTCTGGCGCTCGGCAATCTGGATGCTCTTGCCCCCGGGGGCGGCACAGGCATCAAGGATGCGCTCGCCCGGCAGGGGGGCGAGCAGCGGCACCACCTGCTGGGCCTGGCGGTCCTGCACGCACCACCACCCCTCAGTGTAGCCGGGCAGCTGGCGCAGGTCGCCGGGATGTCCCCCCAAGCAGAGGGCTTCGGGGAATCCCGCAAGGGGCTGGGCCGTGACGGCCGCTGCAGCCAGACGCTCGCGCAGAGCCTCGGGGCTGGAGCGCAGGGGATTGACCCGGATGTCGAGATGGGGAGGGGTGTTGCAGGCCTGGCCGAACGCTTCGGCGGCCTCCGGCGTCAGCCATGAGGGGATCAGCTCAGCCAGCCAGTCCGGCAGGGAATGGCGCACGCCCCAGGCCTGAGCTGGATCGGCCGGCAGGCTGAGGCCGCTCCAGGGCACAGGGGGCTGCGGCTCCTGGGCTTCCCTGGAACGGCTGCGCAGCAGGGCGCGCAACATCCCGTTCACAACGGGGGCCAGGCGACCCAGCTGGGCCCGCTTGGCCAGTTCCACCGTGGTGCTCACCGTCGCCGAAGCTGGAATTCTCTGGCTGAACAGCAGCTGGTAGAGGCCCAGGTGCAGCAGCCAGCGCAATTTCGGCGGCTGCCGGAGGGCCGGAACGCGGCCGAGCCGGTCGATCCAGGCATCCAGCAGCCGCCGCTGCCGGATCGCTCCATAGGAGAGCTCGGTTGCCAGGCCCCGGTCGGAGCCTTGCAGGGGGCGGCGTGCCAGTTCCCGTTCCAGCGCCACATCGGCGTAGGCCCCGGCCGCCACGGCCTGCAGCACCTGCCAGGCCACCTGGCGCGGTGCCAGGCCAATGCCGGGATCCGCTGCTGGGCGGCCGGCGGCGGCGACGTCGGTGCGGGGATCAGCCAAGCGGCGGTTGCGGAGCCTTCCAGAGATAGCGCCGCAGCGGCAGCCGCCCCTCGGCATCCACGGCGATCCCCTCGGCCAGCAGCAGTTGCCGTTGCATCCAGTCCGAACCTTCGCGGCTGGGGCTCATGCTGATGCGCCCCTGGGCGTTCACCACCCGATGCCAGGGGACGGGGGTGGGCAGCGGCAGGCGACGCAGTGCCCAGCCCACCTGACGAGCACAGCCGTAGGCGCCGATCAGCTCGGCGATCTGGCCGTAGGTGGCCAGCCGCCCAGCCGGAATCTGGGCCACGGCGTACCAGACCCGTTGATCGAAGGTCGCTTCCGCCATCGGCGGCCCGCGGTAGAGGATGCTCCCAGCCTGCCGTGCTGTGGCACCCGCCTTCATGCCCCTGCTACCCCGCCGTTTCGAGCGCCTCAAGGCCGTGCTCGATTGCCGCATGGGTGATCTCACGGTGCTGCTCGAGCAGGTGGAGAAGCCCCACAACCTCTCGGCGATCCTGCGCAGCTGTGATGCGGTGGGCGTGTTGGAGGCCCACGCCGTCTGCCTGCAGGGTCGCCTGCCCACCTTCAACAGCACCGCCCAGGGCAGCCAGAAATGGGTGCCGCTGCAGCTGGAGACAGACGTGAACGTGGCGATCCACCGCCTCAAGCAGCGGGGCTTCCGTCTCTATGGCACCCACCTTGGTGTGGAGGCCGTCGACTACCGCCGCTGTGATTTCACCGGCCCCACGGCGTTCGTGCTGGGCGCCGAGAAGTGGGGCCTCAGTACCGCCGCCGCCGCCCAGATCGATCAGGCCGTGATCATTCCGATGCGTGGCATGGTCCAGTCGCTCAACGTGTCGGTGGCCACGGCCACCCTGCTGTTCGAGGCCCTGCGCCAGCGCCAGGCCGCTGGAACGGTTCCCACGGCAGGCGAAGGAGTGGCGCCGGAGCGCTACCAGCGGCTGCTGTTCGAGTGGGCCTATCCCCAGGTGGCCGCCTGGTGCCGCAGCCAGAGGCGGGCGTATCCGGCATTGTCGGAGGCCGGCGAGATTGCAGAGGAGCTGCCGCGGACAGTGCGGTTGCGGTGCTGATGCTTCTCAGCAGCGCTGCCATGGGTTGCCGCAGAGCTCAGCCCCGTCCCTCTTCCTCGAAGCGGTTGGCGCTGGGCAGCCAGACGGCCACGGCCAGGGCGGCGAGCTCCAGGGGGATCTGCCGGCCGCCCAGCAGCACCACCATCACGCAGGTCACCGCGAAGATCTTTTCGAGCATGCCGATCACGTCATCGGTGTGACGACTGCCTTCGCTCCAGAGCACCACGCCGGACAACAGCAGCACCACATCCAGCCACCAGGGCATGGCCGCACCATCTTCTTGAGGATTCCACTATGGCGAGGTCGTCGCGCGGCTGCACAAGGGATGAACAGGCCCTGCAGTGGGGCTGTTTCAGAGGGCGTTGCGCCCGGTGTCGTTGCCGCTCAACCAGCTCTCCAGGCCCTCCCCCAGGAACGAGAGGCCCAGCACCAGCACGAACATGGCCAGGCCGGGATAGAGGGCCGTCCACCAGATCCCGGTGGGTAAGGCCGTGAGGGCCTGCTGCAGATCACTGCCCCACTCCGGAATGGTTTCCGGCAGGCCCAGGCCGAGGAAGCCCAGGCCGCCCAGCACCAGCACCGCATCAGCGGCATTGAGGGTGAGCAGCACCGGCACCGAGGTGATCACATTGCGCAGCAGGTAGCGCCGCAGGATCCAGATCGGTCCGGCGCCGAGGGATCGGGCCGCCTCCACGAACAGCTCCGCCTTCACCTGGGCGCTCTGATTGCGCACCACGCGGAAGTACTGGGGCACGTACACCACACAGAGCGCCGCGGCGGCATTGGGCAGGCCGCGGCCGAGCAGAAAGGCCAGCACCACTGAGAGCAGCAGCACCGGCAGGGTGTACATCGTGTCCATCAGCAGCACCAGCAGCCGGTCCACCCATCCCCCCAGGTAGCCGCTGATCATCCCAAGAGGCACCCCCACCACCAGAGCCAGCAGCAGGGCGATCAGCACCACCTGCAGGGCCACACCGCTGCCGGCCAGGGTGCGCACACAGACATCCCGGCCGAGGCGGTCGGTGCCGCACCAGTGCCCCCAGGAGGGGGCGGCATAGATGGGGTTGTCGAGGCCGGCGTTGGGATCGGCCAGAACGCCCAGATGGATGGCCAGCGGGGTGAGCAGGGCCACCAAGGCGTAGGCGAGCACGATCCCCACACCCCAGCGGGCCATCCGGCCGGAGAGGGTTCGGGGCTGCCAGCGATGGATCACGGCCGCGGCGGACGCGCGGGCGCATCCGGGAAACTCGCTCCATTCAACCGGTCATCGCCTGGAACCGGTCGCTGCAGGCAACGGGGCCGGCAGAGATGACTGAACAGAAGGCACTTAGGCTGGCTTCGATTGCCGTGCAGGCCTGGTTCTGCCGCTCCGGTTGCCCCATGCCCCCGCGCCTGCTGATTGTCGACGACGACCCGGAACTGCGTCATTTCCTGGTGGCCGAACTGCTGGCGGATGGCTACATCTGCGATGAGGCGGCCACCGGCCAGCAGGCCCTGGGACAGATCCGCAGAGAGCCTTTCGATCTGGTGCTTCTCGACTGGAGCCTGCCCGATTTCAGCGGCGTTGAAGTGTGCCGGCGGATGCGCCGCAGCGCCATCACCACGCCGGTGTTGATGCTCACGGCCCGCGACGATGTACGCGAACGGGTCGAGGCCCTCGATTCCGGAGCCGACGACTATCTCACCAAGCCCTTCTCGATCGAGGAGTTGCTGGCCCGCATCCGTGCCAGGCTGCGTCGCACCGGCCTGGATGAACCGGACGATGGCTGGTTACGGCTGGCCGATCTGGCGGTGCATCCCGCCAGCCGGGAGGTGAGACGAGGGGAGAAACAGGTTCAGCTCACGGCCCGCGAGTTTGATCTGCTCCATCACCTGATCCGTCACCCCAACGAGGTGCAGGAGCGGCGCCTCATCCTCGACACCCTGTGGGGCGCGAACTGGGTGGGTGACGACAACCTGCTGGATGTGTATGTGCGCTATCTGCGCAAGAAGCTCGAGCCGGTGGGCCGCCCCACCCTGATTCAGACCGTGCGCGGCGTCGGCTTCATGCTCAAGGAGGGTCCGGTCCGCACCTGAGGGTCCGGTCCTGGGCGGCTGGCGGCAGACCGTGCGGATGGCAGCTCCAGGCGGAAGTCAGCGCCGCCGCATGGAGCTGACCGCACGGTGACGGCTCCGCCCATCGCCTCCATCAGCAGCCGCACCACCGAGAGACCCAGGCCGCTGCCGCGGGTATCCACAGAGGCTGAGCCCCTGAAGAACCGCTCGAAGATCGTGTCCTGCTCCTGCGGCGTCACTCCCGGTCCCTGATCCAGCACGTGCAGCACCAGCAGGCCTCTGGGCGGGCCAGCTTCATAGTCGGCCCGCAGGGTGATCAATCCGCTGCTGTATCGCAGTGCGTTGTCGATCAGGGCTGCCAGGCACTGCTGCAATCGCTCCGGATCGCCGTTTGCCTCAGGAAGGGTCATGGCTTCGGGGGAAGCGAGCTGCAGGCGACCGCCGGCCTGCTGCTCCAGCCGTCCAAACGCTTCCAGCAACATGTCTTCCACGGAAAGGGGCTGGAGCTGCAGTTGCAGCCGGCCAGCGTCCAGGCGAGCCAGATCGAGCAGGTCGCTCACCAGCAGGCCCATGCGGCGGGCCTCCGTGCAGATCACCTCCAGGGAGGTGCTGAAGGATTCCGGGGCATTCAACGCGGTGGGTTGGGCGGCGGCGGGGTCGGCACCGGCCAGCTGGCGCCGCAGGCTCTGGGCGTGGCCCGAGATCAGGGTGATCGGGGTGCGCAGCTCATGGGCGACACCATCCACGAAGGAGCGCTGCTGCAGCCATGTTGCGGCCAGACGCTCCTGCAGGGCATTGAAGGAGCTGGCAATCGGGCGGAGTTCCTGCGGCTCCGCCTCCACATCGAGCAGTTCGGCCTGCTGGGGCGGGGTGGGAATTGCCGCCACCTCCCGGCTGAGCTGGGCCAGGGGTTCGACAAGGCCGCGGCGCAGCACCGGTCGCAGCAGGGCGCCGGTGAACAGGGACGACAGTCCGGCGGCCGCAATCAGCAACAGCTGCGAAAGCCGTTCCCGTTCCACCGAGTCCGTCACGTCCTGTCGCAGCTCCAGCAGGGGGCGATCTCCGGCGATCGGGCCGATTCGGGTGCGGCTCACCAGCAGCACCTGGCGCTCGCCATGCAGCAGCAATGGCGCGCTGGAGGTGCCGCCGGCCGGCAGCAGGCGCACCGTCAGACCCGGTAGCTCCAGCATGGAGTGGATCAGCTGCTCCAGCTGGGCCGTGCTGGAGACGCGCTCCAGCAACTTGCTGCTCAGGTGCTCAATCAGCTGAGCATGGCTCTGGCGGCGCTGCAGGGAGGTGAGGGTGTGGTTCAGCGCCAGCAGCAGGCAATAACCGGCCAGCACCGCCAGCAGGGTGGTGGATTGCAGCCACAGCCGCAGGGATGGCTGCGCACGCATCACGTCGTGGCGGAGGTCGGGGTCATTGTGCGGCGTGATAACTGCTGCGCACCAGTGGCCCGCTGCGCACCTGCGCGAAGCCGAGGCTGCGGGCGATGGCGCCGAGCTCCTCGAAGGCGGCCGGGCTCCAGTAGCGGGCCACGGGGATGTGGGCCAGGGAGGGGCGCAGGTACTGGCCCAGGGTGAGTCGCTGGCAGTCGGCCCGGCGTAGATCGTGCAGCGCTGCGATCACTTCGTCCATGCTCTCGCCCAGTCCGAGCATCAGCCCGGATTTGGTGGGAATGGCGGGAGCCAGTTGCCGCGCCGCCGCCAGCAGAGCCAGGGAGCGGCTGTAGGTGGCGCCACGCCGCACCTCGCCCTGCAGCCGCTCGACGGTCTCGAGGTTGTGGTTGAAACAGGCGGGTCGGGCGGCCAGCACGGTGGCCAGGCGCTGCCTCTGGGCGGCTTCACCGGCTGCCGGATCAGGGTGGCCGCCCCAGAAGTCAGGGGTGAGCACCTCGATGCCAACTGTGGTGTCACGGCGCCGGATCGCCGCCATGGTGGCGGTGAACAGGCTGGCGCCGTGGTCGGGCCTGTCGTCGCGGGCGACGGCGGTGAGCACCACGTAGCGCAGGCCCAGGCTGTGCACGGCCTCCGCCACCCGCTCGGCTTCCCCGGGGTCGAAGGGGGCCGGCGCCTGGCCCTTGTCCACCTGGCAGAAGGCACAGCTGCGGGTGCAGATGGGTCCGCCCAGCAGGAAGGTGGCGGTGCCGGCGGCGTAGCACTCGCCCCGGTTGGGGCATCGCCCCTCCTCGCAGATGGTGTGCAGACGCTGCTGCTTCACCACCGCCTGCACCGCCTCCAGGTTGCTGGCTGAACCCACGGGGCGCCGCAGCCAGCTCGGCAGCCGTTCCCGGGGGGGGATCGCGGCATAGCGGCTGGTGGGTGAGCTCATGGCGGCGGCAGATGGTTAGGGCAGTGGCCTGGATGGCAGGGAGAGGGCGGGGAGTGGGCTCTCAGGCAGTGGGCTGTCAGGCAATGAGCCGATTGGAGGGGGGATGGCCCTGGGCGGCGGGCTGAGCGGCGGTGGATGCACTCAGCCCATCGGCCTGCGCCCCTCCAGGGCCCGGGCCAGGGTCACCTCATCGGCGTACTCCAGCTCGCTGCCCACGGGCAGTCCATAGGCGATACGGGTCACGCTGGTGAACGGCCGCAGCAGGCGCGCCAGATAGAGGCTGGTGGTATCGCCCTCGACGCTGGGGGTGAGCGCCAGGATCACCTCGCTGATGCTTTCGCGATCGACCCGTTCCACCAACGGCTGGATGCGCAGGGCCTCCGGGCCGATGCCATCCATCGGGGAGATCAGGCCGCCGAGCACGTGATAAGTGCCGCGGTATTCGCGGGTGCGTTCCATGGCCAGCAGATCGCGCGAATCCGCCACCACGCAGATCAGGCCGTTGTGGCGTTCCTCCTGCAGGCAGATCTCGCATTCGGGATCGGCGGAGAGGTGGAAGCAGCGCCGGCAACTGCCCACCTGGCTGCGGGCGGCCAGCAGGGCATCGGCGAAGGCGCGGATCTGCTCCTCAGGCTGGCGCAGCAGGTGCAGGGCCAGGCGCTGGGCGGTGCGGGGGCCGATCCCGGGCAGGCGTTCGAACTGATCAATCAGCCGGGCCAGGGGGCGGGTGAAGCCGCTCAGGGATCCGCTGCAGGTGGCCGGAATCTAGGCCCGTCGCCCCGGGCTGTGGCCCGGCGGCTCTGGGTGCCTGGGGCGGTTGGAGAATGGAGCGCGATCCGCCGCGCCCGTGTCATGCCCTTCCTCGCCTTCAGCTGGTCCCGCCTGCGGCCGGCCCTGACCGCCCTGCTGCTGGGGGTGGTGCTGGTGGGCTGCAGCGCCGCGGCAGCGGGGCTCAACTCCTTCCAGAGCCCGGATGGTCGCTATGCCTTCCTCTATCCCACCGGCTGGACCCGGGTGCAGGTCAGTGGCGGCCCGCAGGTGGTGTTCCATGACCTGATCAACAGCGACGAGACCCTCAGCCTGGTGATCGGTGAGGTGAACCCCACCAACGACCTCGAAGCGCTCGGCAGTGCCGTGGCGGTGGGCGAGACCCTGCGCCGCACCGTGATTGCTCCAGCGGGCAGTGGCCGCGAGGCGGATCTGGTGCAGGCCGATGAGCGACAGGTGGGCGGCCGCACCTTCTACGACCTGGAGTACGCCGTGCACCTGCAGGACCGGGACCGCCACGAACTGGCGACGGTGGTGATCGACCGCGGCCGCCTCTACACCTTTGCGGCCAGCACCAACGAGGTGCGCTGGCCGCGGGTGAAGGGCCTGTTCCAGCAGGTGATCACCTCCTTCACCCTTCAGATCTGACCATGTCGGCGGTGCCACAACCAGAGGATCCGGGTCAGCGTCCGGTGCTGGTGGTGGGCGGCGGCATTGCCGGCGGCTTGCTCGCCCTAGCCCTGGCCGATGCGGGCCTGGCGGTGACCCTCGTGGATGAGGGCTTTTCCCGTGCCACTGCCCTCAGCTACGGCGGCGTCGCCTGGTGGGCCGGGGCTCCGGGTGCGCTGGGGGCCCTGATCCGCCAGGCGCCGCAGGCCTGGCGTGCCCTGGAGCATCGTCATGGTCCGATCGGCTGGCATCCCTGCGGCCTGCGCCTGCATGGCGGCAGCGTGCTGGAAGGGTTGTGGCGCCCACCCTTCGCCCGGGTGGATGCGGTGGCGTTCCGCCAGGCCCTGGCCCGGATGCTGCCGCGAGCCGGCATCACCGTGCTGGCGGATCGGGTGCTCGGTCCTCTGGAGCGGGTGTCTGGAGGGTGGCGGTTGCGGTTGCAAGCCCAGGCGGATCTGGAGGCTGATCAGGTGGTGCTGGCCGCCGGTGCGGGCTGCCTGGCGCTCTGGCCGGCGCTGGGCCAGCGGCTCCGGCTCAGCTGGGCCGGGGTGCTGGCCCTCGAGGCGATGCCCGCTGGCCGCCCCCCTGCCGGCAGTCGTTGGTTGGAGCAAGGACGGCGCGGGCGGCTGGTGCAGCCGCGGCACTGGCGCCGCCGGAGCCTGGAGCAGCAGGCGGCGACGTTGCAGCAGGAGGCCTGGATCGTCGATGCCGGGCTGGCGCCCTGGGGGAAGGGGGTGCTGGTGGGGCAGATCAGCCTGGTTCGCCCGCCGGCACGCCAGGCGGAGCCGCCCGATCCGGCCTGGATGGAGGAGCGCCTGCGCCAGGGCCTCAGCCAGCTGGAGAAGAGTCTGGGGAGCCTCGCCGGGCCGTACCGGCAGGTGCCGGTGACCTTCTGCGCCGGCGGAATCCCCCTGGCGGGCCCGATCGATGCGGCACCGGGACTCTGGGCCTTCACCGGGTTCAGCGGTGCCTTCGCCCAGGTGCCGGTGCTGGCGCCGCGGCTGGCCCAGGCCATGGCCCTGGCAGCCTCCAGGCCGAAGCCCGGCTGACAGAGCTGCCCGGATCCAGCAAGCTGGCCGCCATGACGATCACCAGCCCCGACTCCGGTGCGCCCCCGCCGGGCCCCGAGCCGTCCGCCGGCCGGGGGGCGCGCTCGCTGCCCCACCGCTGGGCGGGCCTGAGCGATCACGACCAGGTGGGGGTGTGCCTGGCGGCCGTGGCTGGCGCGCTGGGGTGCTGGGCCCTGTTCTGGCCGGTGCCCACCGAGGTGACGGGGCAGGGGGTGCTCGTCTATCCGAACAACGCCGGCCTGCTCAATGCCCGCTCTGGCGGCCAGGTGCGGCAGGTCTTCGTGCAGGTGGGGGATCGGGTGAGCCGGGGCCAGGTGCTGATGGAGCTCTACCTGCCGGTGCTGGAGAAGGAACTGCAGCAGCAGAAGGGCAACCTGGCCCAGCTCGAGCTGCAGAACCGTGAACTCGATCAACGGGACCGGCTGCGGCTGGCCACCGAGCGGCTCAGTGTCGACACGGCCCTGGCCAAGCTCGCCGACGACCGCGATCGCTTCGAGGCCCTGCAGGCCACCTATGCCGACAAGCTGCGCAACCTGCGCTGGCTCAGCCAGCGGCAGGTGGTGGCGCCGCTCTCGAGTGAGGTGGTGGGTGCCGAACAGGGCTTCACCACCACCAGCGTCAATCTCGATGCCACCCGCACCCAGGAGAAGGAGGTGCTCACCAGCTATGAGCAGGTGAAGCTCACGATCGACACCCAGGCACTGCAGCGTCGCTACCAGATCGACGATCTGAAGCGCCAGGTGCGGGTCACCGAGGCCCGCATCGCCTTCGACGGCAAGGTGGTGGCCCAGCGCGACGGCAGGCTGCTGGATCTGCAGGTGATCGAGGGCCAGACCGTGAGCACCGGCCAGCGGCTGGGCACCCTGGGGCGAGCCGCCGCCCCCACCGCCCACGAGGCCCCCCTGCGGGCCGTGGCCTTCTTCGCACCGGCCGATGCCCGGCGGCTCCCTCCAGGACTGCCGGTGGAGGTGGTGCCCCTCTGGAACCAGCGCGGTCGCTTCGGCGGGATCGTGGGCAAAGTCAGCCAGGTGCTCACCCTGCCCGCCACCGAGGAGGACATCTCCACCACGATCGGCAACCCCCAGCTGGCCCAGGAGCTGGTCAGCAAAGGACCCGTGATGCGGGCCGAGATCACCCTGGAGCGCGATGCCACCAGCCTCGACGGCTACCGCTGGACCCTCTCGCGCGGCAGTGGCGTGTTTCCGGTGCGAGACGGACTCACCATTGCCAGCCACGCCTACGTGGAGTGGCGATCACCGATCAGCTACCTGATCCCCGGCCTGCGCTCGATCACCGGTGGCTACCGCAGCCAGGGGATGGACCGGCGCTGGAACCTGCCCTTCCTGCGCCAGCCCGACACCCTGCCATGACTCCCTCCCCCCGCCGCCCTCTTCTGCGCAACGGGCTGCTCCAGCAGGAACTGCCCTGGCTGACCAGCGAGGTGGTGCTGCTGGTGGTGCTCTTCAACGCCAACCCGCCGGAACTCTGGTTCTGGCTGGTGGTGCTGCTGGTGATCCTGGGGTACCGGATCGAGCGCTGGTGGTCATCCCGATCGGGTCGGGACTGAGCCAGGTCCGTGACTCAGCCTGGCCGTCTGTGGAAGCGGCCCAGGATCAGGGCGATCAGGATGGCGATGTAGAGCTGGCCCGCGATGGTGATCACCACGGTGATCACCTGCCCGGTCACGCTGGCGCTGCGGAGCACACCCGATCCCACAGTGGTGAGGATCTCGAAGGCGGCCGCCATCAGGGCCGGTGCCATCGCCACAGCGTCGGCGTTGTGCTGGTTCAGCACCGGCAGGGCGGAGATGGCGAAGGCGCCCGGATGCAGCACCCTCAGGGCGACCAGCATCACGCCGCCGGCGATGCCGACCAGCAGATAGCCGGAGGTGGCTCCCATCACCACGGCCAGGGTCACGAAGGGCTCGCGCACCAGGGTCTTCACCTTGCGCATCAGCGCCAGCAGAAAGAACAGCAGCCAGGCGATCACATGCGGCACTGTGACGATGCGCCCCAGCGGTGGATCGAAGGCCAGGGCCAGATGCCACACCCCCTCCAGAGCGATCGCCAGGCCGCCGAGCCCATAGACCAGCGGCCGCGTGCTGACCAGGGGCGAATACCGCGTCACCGTCGTGATCAGCACCACCGCCAGGCTGATCAGCAGCAGCGAGAGCAGCCAGACCTGCGACTGACAGAGCGGCAGCAGCAGAATCAGCAGCACTTCGGTGGCAAGGGTGAGGATGTAGCCCCGATGGCGGTGCCGCAGCCTCTGGATCTGCTCGTGGGTGAAGGGCATGGCGGCTCCGGTCAGGGCCCGGGGGGCGAGGGTCGCTGCTCGCTCAGGTGCAGCTCAGTGAGCTGCAGCTCAGGGGCATAGGGCGCCTCGGGATCACGGGAGACCGGCAGCAGTTCCCGCAGCAGCCTGGCGTAGGTGAGGTTCACGTTCACGGTGGCATTGAGCCGCTGCACCAGGCTGTTGATCAGTCGCTCCTGGGTGATCGACAGATCCACCTCGTTGGAGAGGCCGGTGCGGTAGCGCAACCGCACATCGCGGAAGGCCTCCATGGCGGCCGCCACGCCGCGGCGGGCGGAGCTCAGCTTGGCGAGGCTGGCCTCGTGGTTGAAGAAGGCCTGCTCCAGCCGCAGGCGGATGTCATTGCGGCGGGCGGCGAACTGCTGGGCCGCGGCGGCTTCCCGGCGGGCCAGGCTCCGCACCCGCGCGGCGGTGGTGCCGCCATCAAAGAGCAGCCAGCGCAGGGTGAGTCCGATCGACCAGTCGTAGCCGTTGGTGTTCAGCACGGGGATGACCGTGCCACCGCAGCAGCCGCCGCCACTGACGCTGATGTCGAACTGATTGGTGTTGGCGCCGTAGCCGCCGGCGGCGGCGAACAGCGAGAGGGTCGGCAGCAGGGCGGCGGCGGCCGCGTCCTTCTCCCGGGCCAGGGCCTCGCGGGTGGCCAGCACCGCCTCCAGTTCCGGGTTGTCGCGGTACGCGGCCAGCAGGCTGGCCTCCAGGTCGAGGGGCCAGCGGGGTTGCACCTGGATCGGATCGGAAGCGCTGGGGGTCACCTCCGGCGGCAGGTTGAGCACCACGCCGAGCTGGCGCCGGGCCACGGCCCGGTCGGCCAACGCCTGGATCAGCAGCTCCTGGTCGCTGGCCTCGATGGCGCGGCGGCGCAACACATCCAGCCGCGGCACCAGGCCCGCCTGCTTGAGATCAAGGGCGTCCTGAAGGATCACCAGGTCGTTGCGCACCGTGGCGTCGCGGATGCGCACCAGCTGGTCGGCCTGCTGCAGCTGGTAGTAGGCCTCACTCACCTGCAGCTGCAACCGGCGCAGGTCGTTCGCGTAAGCCTGGCGGCTCTGCTGCAGGCGGGCCCGGGCGGCTCTCACCTGCGGCGTGCGGGCGAAATCGAGCAGCGCGTACTGCAGTTCCAGGCCTGCCTGAACGCTGTTCACAGATTCATTCAGGTAGGCGCCGCCGCCGGTGGGCACCGTCAGGGCACCGCCGGTCGGCTGGCCCGTCGCCGTGGCCAGACCATTGGTCGAGAACTGCGGCCCGAAACCCAGCCTGGTGTTGCCCACGGGGGAATAGAAGCTGGTCCCGCTCTGGCTGCTGCCGCCGCTGGCCACCGCACTGATCCGGGGCCAGTAGGTGCCCAGGGCCGCCTGCAGCTCCGCCAGGGCCGCTGCCACCTGCTCGCGCTGGCCCTGCAGTTCGGCGCTGCCCCGAAAGGCCATCGCCAGGGCCTGCTCCAGGCTCAGGCCCTGGATCGAACCCCGCCCCAGCTGCTCAGCCGTGGGCAGGCTCAGGGGCGCGGGCACGTCCAGTTCCGCCGGCAGGGGCCCGGAGGCCTCGCGGTTGGGTGCCAGCAGGGTCTGCGGCAGGGGCGGGGTGGCGTTATCTGCGGCGGATGGTGCCTCTTGCTCTTGCGGCAGCAAGGTATCGAGGGTGCGGAGCTGCTGGTCGAGTTCCCGCCAGCTGCGCTCCAGCGGCTCGGTGGACCCCTCGGGCAGCGACGTCGACCGGTTGGCCTGGGCCTGGCTGGGGGCGAGCAGCCCCGGCTGGCCCGGCCCCACGGCCATCGCCGGCAGCAGCAGCAGGCCGAGCAGCGGCACGTGGTTCAGGTTGCGGTTGCCCTGCCGGCCACCTCGGCTCCTGCCCATCCGCTCCGATTCGTCCCGTCTGATCGGCGCCAGTCTCATCGGCGTCAGTCTGAACGCTGCAAGCCTGATGGATGCAAGTCTGATGGCAGCCAATCTGGTGGACCCGGCTCAGAAGGTCAGGGTGACCTGCAGGCCGCTGGAGAGGATGCCTGGCCAGGCCCCGCGAGCGCCCGGATTGACGATCCACTGCAGGGTGGGCTGGAGATTGAGGTTGTCATTCAGGCGAAGCTGATAGCCCAGCTCCACCACCCCCTCCTGGCCCAGCGGCGGCTGGAGTCCGGGGCTGAAGCCGGTGCGGGCCATCCCCAGGGCCAGCAGATCCCGGGGGCGCCCCGGGGAGGGGCCCAGCACCACCACGCCGGTGCTGAGGTTGGTGCGGATGGAATTGAAGGCCGGATCCAGACCGAGGGTGGCCGCGAACCAGAGCCGTCGATCGCTGCCGGGCCCGCTGCCCACCGGCAGGCTGAGGCTGCTGTAGAGGCCGCGGTTGGGGCCGCTGCCGAGGTAGCCGCCCAGTTGCAGTGACCCCGGCGGCAGCTGCAGCGGCGCGGATGGGGGCACCGATGGGGGCTGGCTGCTTGGCTGCAGCCAGTCGGGCGTGAGTTCCAGCTGCACCATCTGCAGCCAGCCCCCCGGCCCTGCCATGGATCCTTCGATCCCGAACCGACGCACCTGGGCGGCCATGGCTGTCAGATCGAAGCCGGCCACGTCCAGTCGCAGCTCCTCGGAGGGGCGGAGGCTCAGCACGGCGCCCGGGGCATGCAGGGGGGCCACGGGGAAGTCGGCGGTGCCGAGACCGGGGGCCGTGTTCAGGGCCCCATGGACGTAGTAGCTGGCCAGCGGTGCGGTGAAGAACTCTGGATCGAGCGAGAGCAGGCCGGCCCGCAGGCCCCAGGAGCCTGGGAGGGTCTCGCGCCGGATCTCGGCGGCGCTGAGCCAGAACCCCGGCGGATCGGCGAGCTGCTGCAGGGGAATCACCGCGCCGATGGATTCGGCGTAGTTGGGGTTACAGTTGATGAAGGTCAGATCTGTCCGCATCGACCAGCGGCTCGCCTCGGAGCCGGACTGCCGCCAGGGAAGGATGACGATCTGCAGGGTGGATTGCTGGATCCAGCTGGCCCGGGAGGCCTTGCCCCCGACGGGATTAGCCATGGGTTCGGCCTGGATCTCCAGCTGCAGCTGCAGCCATTCCGGCAGCCCCAGCCACTCCTGCAGGCTGCCCCAGCCCGTTGGTTCAGGCGTGGCTTCCGTGGATCCAGGACTGGGGGCCGCAGGATCATGAGCTTCGGGCAACGGTTCCGCCAGGGTCGGCGCCATCAGCAGCGCCATCGCCGCGCCCAGGGCTCCCCAGGGGCGGACTCGCTTCATGGCACCAGCTGCCGCCAGCGGGATTCGCAGTGCAGCAGGCAGGAGAGCACCTGCTGGCAGGCCATCAGCCGCCGGGCGATCCGCTGCAGCCGGCCCAGATCCATGGCGGCGAAGCTGGGATCGCGCAGCCAGTGATCGGCCACGCTCCAGCTGGCCGGAGCCTGGAAGGGAGGCGGGGGCTTGAGCGATTCCCCCGGCTGGAGCACGATCCGGCACCATTGCCCCAGCTGGGCGGCGGCGGCCTCGAGCAGTTCCGCCTCCGCCAGGCGCAGGGCCGCCAGGGAGGCCACCTGGCCAAGGGGAGGGGGCTGGCGCTCAAGGGTGTCGAGGGCGCCGATCAGGCTGGAGCAGGCGTCCTCCAGCAGGGAGAACCCCCGCAGCAGGGGATGGCGGCTGGGATGGTCGCCCAGCTCGGCCTCCACCATGGGGCGGCCGCGGCGCAGCAGCCCCAGCTGGCGGCGCAGCTCCACCGTGCGTCGATGCTGTGGATCGGCTTGGGTGGTGGGTGTGGCTGCGCTGGTTGGCTTCGCGGCGTGGCCTTGCTTCGCCGTGGCCCCGCTCAGATACAGCTGTGCAGCCGCCGCCTCCAGACCCTCCGCCAGAGATCCCAGCAGGACGTTCCACTGACTGCGGGTCTGCGTCACCGCCTGGCTGGGCCAGAACAACCGCAGGCTCAGCAGGGCCATGAGGATGCCGACACAGGTCCAGAACAGCCGCAGCGGGATCCACCAGTCGAGATCATCGCCGTGGACCAGCCAGCCCATCACCAGCACCAGGCCGCCTACCTTGTAGCCCACCCGCAGCCCCAGCCACTCCCCCAGGGCGCGCAACAGGCCCAGGGCCAGGCCGAGGGCGAGAGCGAGGGGCAGCTCCCGGAGGCACTCCTTGGTCACCACCAGCAAGGCCGCTCCCAGCAGGGTGCCGAGCAGCCGCTGGCGGCCGAGCCGCAGGGAGTTGCCATAGGTGCCGGTGCCCACCGCCAGCACCGCCAGGGTGGCGTAGAACCCGAAGCCCAGGGGTGCCAGAAGTCCGAGGGCGTTGGTCAGCCCGGTGGTCACCACCAGACGCAGCTCGTCGCGGCGGATCAGCATGGAACGGTGGGGGGGTCGAGCCGGCGCAGCCGCGCCAGGGTCTCAACGGTGGAGAGCAGTCGTTGCTGTTCTTCCGCCAGGGCCAGCAACTGCAGCAGGGGCCGCCCGTCGCGCAGGGCCGCCTCCTGCCAGAGCTCGGGGCGGGGGGGCACAGGGTGCGCCCTGCTCCCCTCCAGGGCGGCGGCCAGGTCGGCCAGCACCTGGCGCAGGGGATAGGGGCCTGTGATGGCCGGGTCCGTCTCGGGAGGCGGCGTTGCTGGCGGCAGGTTGGAGAGCAGACGCTCCCACTGAACCCAGTGGTGGCCGAGGGTCTGCCAGAGGTTGAGCCGTTGGCGCCAGCGCCGGCGCAGCAGCCAGCGACGCCGGGGACCGCGCATCTGCTCCTGGGTGAGCTGACTCATGCGCAGCCAGGTCTCGGTGAAGTCGGCCGGCGGCAGGGGCGGTGGCGCTGGGGCGAGCTCGATCAGCCAGCGGCGATGCTCCTCCAGCTGGCACCTCAACTGCTCCCAGAGCCTGTCTTCGATCTCCTGCAGTTCCCTGAGGCCCTGGCGGGGCCAGAACAGCAATCCCACCAGAATGGCAATCACGCAGCCCAGGGCCGTGTCAAGGGCGCGGTTGAACACGTAGTTCCAGTTGAGGAGCACGTGGTCGGGAATCATCAGGAACATCACGCTCACCAGGCCGGCAGTGCCGAGGGAGCTCTGCCAGCCCAGCATCCGCAGCACCGGCACCATCAGCAGCAGCGACACCAGCACCCCGATCCAGCCCGACAGGATCGTGTGCACCAGAAAGGTGATCAGCCCTCCGGTGACGGTGCCGAGAATGCGGGACGTGGCCGCGTTCACGGTCTGGTCGTCGTTGTCGTCGACCACGACGATCACCGCCATCAGCGGATACCAGACGAACTCGATCCGCTCCCACCACAGGGCTGCGGCAGCGGTGATCGTGGCCGAGATCCCCAGCTTGAGGCTGTTGTGCAGCAGCGGGGAAGACACGGGGGCGCGCAGCTGCCGCAGCAGGGATGACCGGCTCAGCCTATGGCCCGCGCTCAGGCCTCAGAAGTGGTCAGGTCTCAGAACAGGAAGCGGTAGCGATCGTCCTGCGGATTGGTCTCGCCATTGTCAGCGGCCTTGCTTCCCTCGGCGCCGGGCTCGGCCTGCGGCCAGGTGGCATCCCAGTAGCTGATGCCGTCCCGGTAGAAGGGGCGGCCGTCCAGCCGTTCGGTTTCCAGGCTGGTCATGCCCATCGCCGTGATCAGTCCACCCATCTCCATGGGCCCCAGATCGGTATGGAGATCCTTGCCGGCGGCAGCCAGGATGGCCGGCAGCCGCACCAGGTTCTCCGGTCGGGTGAGCTTGCGGAACAGGGCTTTGAGGGCCAGCTGCTGACGCTCCAGCCGGCCGATGTCGCCCATCTCATCGTGGCGCCAGCGCAGGAATCCCTCCAGGTCCCGACCCTTGAGGGTCTGCAGGCCGGGCTGGAGGTCGATATGAAGCCCCTGGCTGTTGTCCACGTAGTACAGCCTCTTGGGCACGTCCACTTCGATGCCGCCGAGCACATCGGCCATGCGCCGGATCGAGGAGAGATTCACCTTGACCAGATGGCTGATCGGCCGTCCCATGCGGCTGGAGAGTTCCTGTTTCACCAGATCGGCGCCCCCCAGGCTGTAAAGGGCGTTGGCCTTGACGCCGCCGTACTCCACCGTCTCGATGTAGCTGTCACGTGGCACCTGGATGATGCGGGTCACACCGTTCTCCACCCGCAGAACCGCCATCACGTCGGTGTTGCCACCACCGACATCCGTACCCAGCAACAGCACATCCTGATGACCGAAATTGGCCCAGCCCGCAAAGGGGTTGGTGATGCGCTTGTCCTCGATGTGATTCTCGATGGACAGCCAGCGACTCAGGGGACCGGCGAGCAGCAGACCGCCACTGAGGCCCAGCACCACGGCCACAGTGACGGGCCCGCGCTGACCTCTCTTGGGACGGCGCTGCGCCGCAGATGTCTTCATGTTGGAAAACTTATGTCAGGCATCGAACCGCAGGGGCTCGTCCGGCAGGAGACCGGCCTGGACACGCCAGAGGCCGGCGTAGGCACCGGCGGCGGCGATCAGGTGCTCATGGGTGCCGCTTTCCACGATCTGGCCCTGCTCCAGCACCACGATGCGATCGGCATGGCGCACCGTGCTGAGGCGGTGGGCGATCACCAGAGTGGTGCGATCCGCCGTGAGCCGCACAAGCGAGCGCTGGATGGCCGCTTCGGTGTCGTTGTCCACGGCGGCGGTGGCCTCATCGAGGATCAGCACCGGAGGATTCTTGAGGATGGCGCGGGCCAGGGCGATGCGCTGGCGCTGGCCTCCGGAGAGCCGCTGGCCCCGCTCCCCCACCACCGTGTCGTAGCCGTGGGGCAGGGCGGCGATGAAGGGCGCGGCCTCGGCCAGGGCAGCGGCGCGTTCGATGGCGCTGCGGGATGCGTCGAAGCTGCCGTAGGCGATGTTCTCGGCCACCGAGCCATGGAAGAGGAACACCTCCTGGCTGACCAAACCGATGGCGTGACGCAGGTCATCGAGCCGCAGGGTCTGGATCGGGATCCCATCGAGCAGGATCTGGCCCTGCTGTTGTTCGTAGAGACGCAGCAGCAGCTTCACGATGGTGCTCTTGCCTGAGCCGGTGGCGCCCACGATGCCCAGGGTGGATCCTGCCGGTACCTGCAGGTTGAAGTTCTGCAAAATCGGCGGGCGATCGTGGTAAGCGAAGCCCACCGCCTCGAAGCGGATCTCGCCCCGCACCCGGGAGCGTGGCAAGTGGCCATCACCACCGGGGATGGCGATCGGCGTGTCGAGCAGATCCAGCACCCGGTTGGTCGACGCCATGCCTCGCTGATAATCGTCGAGGGTGCGGCCCAGGGTGGTGAGGGGCCACAGCAGACGCTGGGTGATGTACACCAGGAAGGTGTAGGGCGCCACTCCGAGGGTTCCGCGCCACACCTGCAGCCCGCCGACCACCAGGATCGCCAGGAAGGCGAACAGGATGGCGAAACGGATCAGCGGCACGAAGCCGGCCGAGAAGCGAATGGCGCGGCGGTTGCTCTGGCGGTAGGCCTCGCTCTGCTGAAACAGGCGATCGTTCTCCCAGCCCTCGGCCACGTAGCTCTTGATCGTGAGCATGCCGCCCAGATTGGTGGCCAGGCGGCTGGCCAGATCGCCGGCCCGCTCGCGCACCTCCTGGTAGCGGGGAGCGAGGCGATGCTGATACCCCAGGGAGCCCCAGAGGATCACCGGCACCGGCAGAAACGACACCCCAGCCACACCCGGTGAGATCCACACCATCGCCCCGCCCACGGCCAGCACGGTGGTGATCAGCTGCAGGATCTCATTGGCACCGTGATCGAGGAAGCGCTCCAGCTGGTTGATGTCGTCGTTGAGGATCGTCAGCAACCGTCCGCTACTGCCCGCCTCGAAAAAGGCCATCTCGAGGCGCTGGAGATGGTCGTAGGCCTCCAGGCGCAGTTCGTGCTGCACGGTCTGGGCCAGGTTGCGCCAGAGCAGACCGTAGAGGTATTCGAACAGGGATTCGGCGGTCCAGATCAGGAATGACAGCACGGCCAGCACGGCCAGCTGGCCCGGAACCGAGACCACGCCCAGATCGGCCAGCCAGGAGTTCTGCTGTTTCACCACCACATCGACCGCCAGGGCGATCAGCACCGGTGGAGCCAGGTCAAAGAGTTTATTGAGCACCGAGCAGGTCGCCGCCAGCCAGACCTGCCGCCGATGGGGACGCAGGGTGCGCAGCAGGCGCTTCAGGGCAGGGGTGGAGCCGGTGGCTGGCCGCATGCGACGGGTTGGCGGTGAAGATGTTTGCCAGGAACGGTTTGTAGCGGTGCACCGGGGGTAGAACGACGACATCCCAGAAGGGAGATGTTCATGACCCGTTCACGCGCTTTCAATCGATTCCATCGTTGGACAGCCAAGGTTCGTCGCCATCATCTGCGGGCGGCACTTCCTGAGAGCCTTGAGGGCCAACCGATTGCACCTTGCCCAGGAGCTGAGTTGCGTCGCCGTGCCTGGCAGGTCGATCAACTCGATGAGCTTGAGACTGCTCAAACTGAACTCCTGGAAATCTGACGCTGCCACGCTTGTGACGATCAATCCGTGCCTCAAGGCACGATCAGACAACGGAGTCCGTTCCTGAAGCTTGATCGTTGGCCTGATCCACCTGATGGTACCGGGATCATCTTCGTCGTCGTGATCCAACCGATTAGAACCCCTTGGAGCGCAATGCACCAAGGGGTTTTTGTTTGGATCGCAGAGGTGCGAAGGGTGCAGAGCGACTTATCCCATCGTTAGGCGTCAGGAGAGCACCAATGGGCCTGATCCCTTGGGGCCCCCAGTGTCAGCAAACGAACCAGTACGCGCGTACGCCCTCGCGCCCGAAACACCCACGGCCAAGCCAGAGCGCCCTTGCCACTCTGGTCATGAGGACATCGGGCCATGGCCGATGACATCTTTGGAGGCCTGACCCCGAAAGCAAACGTGGCCTGGGATTCGAATTGCGCTCCCTGCCCTGGCGACGGCTCGACTGACCAATGAGTTAGTCGGCCGATCCCGATTAGGAATTTGCTGATTTTAGTGCGCGAATCCTGCCTGATGCCCTCCCGATCACCTAGTGAGTCCTTAAGCCATGGGAGAACCAATTTCAGCAGGCAAGCGCCGAGCTCGTCTGAAAGTCATTAACCCTCGTTCCGCTGGAATTGATGTCGGCAGTAGATTCCACGTTGTTGCTGTTCCTGTCGAGCTTGATCCGAATCCCGTCCGCAAGTTTTCAAGCTTCACAAAGGATCTAATCGCACTCGCCGAATGGCTGCTGGCAGTTGGAATTAGCACCATTGCCATGGAGTCCACTGGAATCTACTGGGTTCCGCTTTACGAGATTCTCTCTGGCAAAGGCATTGACGTCTTTCTTGTTAATGCCAGGCACGCCAAGAATGTTCCGGGCCGCAAGACGGATATCAACGATGCACAATGGCTTCAGCAGCTCCACAGCTACGGCCTGGTGAGAGCAAGCTTTCGTCCAGACCAAAAAATCACAGAACTACGCTCATATCTGCGGCAGCGTGATCAACTTGTTCGATACCGCTCGTCTCATCAGCAACACATCCAGAAGGCGCTGATGCTTATGAATCTTCAGCTTCATCATGTTGTCAGAGATATCAGCGGACTAACCGGTAGGCGAATCATCGATGCCATACTTTCAGGTGAGAGGGACCCCGAAAGACTCGCTTCTCTCCGAGACAGACGCTGCAAGGAGAGCGCGGCAACAATTGCGGCTGCTCTTGAGGGGAACTACCAAGACGATCACTTGTTCTCTTTGAAGATCGCAGTTGAGCTCTTTGACACCTATTCAGAGAAGATCAGGGCCTGCGAGCTTGCGGCACAATCATTGATGACAGAGCTTGCCGGCTCGGACTATCAAGATCCAGGCAGTCAACCTGGGGATTGGAAGATATGCGGACATGGCTTTGCATTTAACCCAACCCACCTAATTCAAGCCTTGTCAGGCCACAATCTTCTAAGGCTTCCGGGATTAGGACCAACAACAGTTCTCACGCTCATTAGTGAGTGTGGGTTGGACATGAAGCGCTGGCCCAGTGCCCAGCATTTTGTGTCATGGCTGGGACTCAGTCCTCAGAACAGGATCTCAGGGGGAAAGGTACTTTCTTCACGAACACGACAGGGCACTACGCGAGCAGGTAGTGCCTTTTGGATGGCTGCCGTACCGCTGGGAAGAACGAATACTGCACTGGGTGCTTTTCAACGTCGTCTGGCAGCACGTGCCGGAAAGAGTAAAGCATTAATTGCTACTGCCCGAAAGCTTGCCATTCTTTACTACAAGACGCTCCGTGATGGTTTGGTATATCAGGATCCCGGTGCTGCCGCATATCAGGAGGAATCAAGGGATCGTCAGATTCGTGGTCTCCAGCGACGCGCCATTGCCCTTGGTTTTCAACTTGTTGCCTCTGCTTGAGGTGTGGTCAGTCAGCCGAGATCCCTGTTGGCCGTTGGTGTTTCTTAGGAAGAAGTCCGCTCGGTTTGACCCGTCCACCTGGGGGCCCAACCGACGACTATGCAACCGCCCTATGACGCCGCTCTGCGGGAAGCCGTCCGCCTGCGGATGAGCCCTCCGAACCTTGAGAGCGTGGCTGAGATCGCCCGCGACACCGGGATCACGGCGCAGACCATCTACAACTGGCGGAGCCAGTGGCAGAAGCAGGGCCAGCTGGTGCCTGCCACGAACCGGCCGCCGGAGCAGTGGAGCGCTGCCGACAAGCTGGCAGCCGTGATCCAGGCCGCAGGACTGAACGGAAGCGAGCTCGGGTCGTTCTGCAGGGAGCGGGGGCTGTACCCCAAGCAGGTTGCCCGTTGGCGCCAGGCCGCCGAGGATGCCAATGGCCCCAGCGCGCCGAGCATGGCTGATCAGCGGGAACTGCAACGCAAGAATCAGGAACTGGTCCGGCGGAATCGCCAGCTGGAGCGTGAATTGCAGAAGAAAGAAAAAGCACTGACAGAAGCGGCGACGTTGTTGATGCTCTCAAAAAAGTTCAACCAGATCTTTCAACCGGACGAGGATCCTTGATTCCGTCTGGCGATCGCGGTGCGATCGTCGCGCTTCTACAGGAAGGCATCAGTCGTGGCCTTTCGGCCAAGGCCATTGCTGATCTTTTCGGCCTGGCGACACGCACGCTGAGGCGATGGGGCTTGATGATTCGGACCCAGGGATTCAGCTGCGATCAACGCAAGGGAGCGTCCAGGCATGTCATGCATCGTTTCAGCGAGGAGGAGCGCCAACAGGTGTTGTCCACTGTCAACGATCCACGCTTTGCCGATCTCACGCCTGGTCAGATCGTGGCGATCCTTGCCGAGGAGGGAGTCTACGTGGGATCGGAGTCAACGATTTACCGCATCATGCGCCAGGAAGGCCTGTTAAATCATCGCGGCAGGAGCCGCCCACCGCGGGAGCCAAGAGAGCCACCCGTGCTGGAGGCAACGGGCATCCATCAAGTGCTGGCCTGGGATATCACCCTGTTGCCGGGGCCTGTGAAGGGTCAATTCTACTACCTTTATATGGTGATGGATGTGTGGAGCCGGCGCATCCTTGGCGTTGAGGTGCACGATCGTGAATGCGGCGAACTGGCCAAGCACTTCTTTGATCGTGTCTGCCGTGATGAAGGGATCAGCTCGGGGTCGACCACGATCCTGCACGCCGATAACGGAGCACCCATGCGCTCCTACACCTTGGCCGCCAAGCTGGCCGAGCTCGGCATCTCCCTGTCATTCTCGCGGCCGCGGGTGAGCAATGACAACGCCTACGTTGAGTCATGGTTCCGAACCATGAAATATCACCAGAGCTATCCAGTGCGTCGTTTCCGGGATCTTCTCTCAGTGCGTGCCTGGGTCGATGGTTTTGTTGACTGGTACAACGCTGAGCATCGTCACAGCGGCATCAAGTATGTGACGCCCAATCAACGTCACTACGGAGAAGCTGACGCGATCTGCAGAGTCCGTCAGCAGACCTATGAGCAGGCGCGTGCGCAACATCCACGCCGCTGGGCCAGGCCACCTCGCGATTGGGCTCAGCCAACAGTCGTGCGGGTCAACCATCCCAGACCGCAGGACACTGTCGCTGCTTGAAGATCAGAAACCCAGGCCCCAGGGGGTTGTGGTTGGACCGCCCGCAAGAGGCGGGCCGGCCTCAGCCTCCGACCGGGGGCCGGCCGCTCAAGCCTGCGCTCCTGATCAACGCGCGATGACGATCAACATCCGATCTCGAAGCCCATGATCCTCCATCCGGAGTAGGCTTTCGAAGGTGCTCAGATCAGTACCCTGAGCGGACATCTTTGCTGATAGGCGCCGGGGCGCCATCGGATTCCAGTCGCTTCACCAGCGGTTTCCGCTACCTCCGCCGTAGCCACCGCCACCTCCTCCAGCACGATTGCCACCCCGTGCACCGCCGCCACCACCGCCTTCCCGGGGCGTGGCTTTGTTGACGCGGATCATGCGGCCCATCCACTCGACGTCCTGAAGGTCGTCGATGGCTTTCTGCTCAGCGGCATCGTCGCTGAGCTCAACGAAAGCGAAGCCACGTTTGCGGCCGGTTTCCCGATCAAGGGGCAGGCTGCAGTTGCGCACCTCTCCGTATTGACCGAAGAGATCAAGGAGATCCTCCCGTTCAGCCTGGAACGAGAGATTGCCGACGTAGATAGTCATTCAATGAACTGGACCTGGAACTGATCCGCAGATAGCCGTGTGTCCCTGGGAAGGCCCTTGAGAGCCAGGAGTCCGTACCGGAGCCGTTTGGAAAGGCCGTGCGGTCCAACCCTGCTGAGCGCGCCGAGGGGAGCCTGGACATCAATGAATCGCCATCAGCCTACTCGGAGGTCCCATCCCTGATCTCCCCTTGAGCGGGATGGAGAAGCGTGAAGAACTTGCGAAGGGATCCTGAAGAACGGCCATCGATCCCCGGTCCTGTCCCATTGTCAGCGAACCCTGATCCAGTTCCCATTAGTCCTATGGCATGCCCTGTCCCCTGGAGCCTGGCGTGGAGCGATGACGGTGAGCTCGCTGCCCAGGACCGCTTTGACCTGCTGCAGAGCCTGGTCTGTGTCGAGACCAGCGAGGTCCAGCCCTCCCTGATTGCCGCTGTCGAGCGGCTGTCCGTGACCGAGCTCAGCGTGCTGTCCAGTGTCGATGTCACCCGCTCGTGTGCCTGAGCACTGTGCCGGCGTGAGGTCAGTGCCCTTGCCGAGGGAAGCCTCCCCTGGAGCGGTGATCGTCACGACCTCCTGACCATGAAAAAAGCCGCTGCGGTTAGCAGCGGCTTCAAGACGCAGGGGGCTGCGGTGGATCGCTTCAGGCTCAGGAGAGCTTGGTGATCTGCAGCTCGCGGTTCATCACCCGCAGCCGGCGCAGATTTTCGAACACGTCTTCGGGCATGCCTTTGGGCAGGTCCACAGTGCTATGGGCGTCGAAGATGTGGATCCGGCCGATCATCTTGCCGGCGATGCCGGCTTCATTGGCGATTGCGCCCACGATGTTGCCGGGTTTGATGCGATCGCGCCAGCCCACCTCGATCCGGAAGCGATCCATGTCCGCATCCACGGGGGAGACCTCCTGGCTGCGGGGGGCTCCGGTGCTGCGACCATCCCGGCCGGCGGGGCGCCGCTCAATCGTTCGGCGTATGCCGCCATCGCGATCGCGCGGACTGCCGCTGCGGCTGTCGCGGGCGGGGCCGCGGGCCGCGGGCTGGCTCCACTGCTCGTCTCCGTGCAGCAGCAAGGGCTTCCCGACCAGGCTCATCTGCAGAGCCACCAGGGCCAGCTGGTCGCTGCTCACCTCATGCTCCTGCGCCACGCGTTGCAGGATCTCGCTGAGCAGGGCGCGCTCCTCCTCGGTGCCGATCGGAGTGGTGAGCCCGTTGGTGAGCTTCTGACGGAGCCGATCAAGGCGGTTCTGGTTGATGGTGGCGTTGCTGGGCACCTCCATCGGCTCAATGGCACGGCCCACGGCCCGCTCCAGGCCTCCGAGGAAGCGCCGTTCGCGGGGGGTGAGGAAGAGGATCGCCTCGCCGCTGCGGCCCGCCCGGCCAGTGCGACCGATGCGGTGCACGTAGGCCTCGCCATCAAAGGGCATGTCGTAGTTCACCACCAGGCCGACGCGTTCCACATCGAGGCCGCGGGCAGCCACATCGGTGGCTACGAGCACGTCGACCCGGCCGTCCTTGAGCCGCTCGATCGTGCGCTCCCGCTGCGCCTGGGGCACGTCGCCGTTGAGCACGGCCACCTCGTAGCCATGGCTTTCGAGAAACTCAGCCACGGTGAGGGTGATCGCCTTGGTGCGGGCAAAGATGATCGTTCCCTCACTGGACTCGGCCTCCAGCACCCGCTGCAGCACCGGCAGCTTGTGGGGGCCGTGCACCATCAGGTAACGCTGACGGATTCTGCCGCCGTCGGCCGCCTTGGTGCGGATCGTCACCTCCGCCGGCTGGCGCAGGTAGTTGTGGGAGATGCGCCGGATCTCGGCCGGCATCGTGGCCGAGAAGAGCACCACCTGGCGCTCGCTGGGCAGTTGCTCCAGCACCCACTCCACGTCGTCGATGAAGCCCATGCGGAGCATCTCATCGGCTTCGTCGAGCACCAGGGCACGCAGGCCGGAGAGATCGAGAGTTCCCTGGCGCATGTGGTCCATCACCCGGCCAGGCGTGCCCACAACAATCTGTACGCCGCGCCGAAGCTGCTGGATCTGGTCGCGGAAGTCGGCGCCGCCGTACACCGCCAGCACGCGCACGTTGGGCAGGCGGGAGGCGTAGGTGTTGAAGGCATCCGCCACCTGCATGGCAAGCTCCCGGGTGGGGGCCAGCACCAGGACCTGGGGTTTGCGTTGCTCGGGATCGAGACGGGCCAGCAGGGGGAGGGCGAAGGCGGCCGTCTTGCCGGTACCGGTCTGGGCCTGACCCACCAGATCCCGGCCGAGCAGCAGCTCGGGGATGGCGGCTGCCTGAATCGGTGACGGCTGTTCGTAGCCGATGGCGCTGAGGGTTTCGAGCAGCTCGGAGGCAAAGCCGAAACTGGCAAAACCGGAGGGTGCCGCAGGCTCAGGCTCTGATGTAGTGCTGCTCTTCAGGGTGTCTGTGGATGCAGCGGCGGTCACCGGCTTGACATCACGGCTTTCGCGATTGCTGTTGTCGTGATTCAGGTCTTCAGCGTCAGCGTTGTCGCTGGCTTGGAGGGGTTCAGCAGAGCTCGGCAAATCGCTGGTCAGCAGTTCTGCAGAGGTTGCGATCGAGTCAGCGGCCACAGCCAAGCTGGCCTCGATCAGGCTGGCGGCGTCAACGCCGGTGACGGCGCACAGGGTGCTGCCGCCTTCTTGAGATGGGGTCACGGGATGTCCGGGCCTGGGAAATCCTTCAACGCAGGCCGGCAGAGACCCAAGAATTGGAACTTGAAATGGTGTCGAACATCAGCAATCTTCTGCGGCTTGCTGGCTGCCGTGGATCGGCGGCTCCTGCGCTGCAGGGTTGTGCGGACTGAGGCTTGATCGGATCGGGATGAATGAATGGGGGTCCCAGCTCCGGTCCTGTGGTTCGACAGCTCACCTGAACTGCCACGCCCTTCATCAAAGGGTGAGGCTGCACCTTACACGCGACCGTAGTCATCGGCAAAGCGCTCAATGTCGTCTTCCCGTAACAGGGGGCCGCGCTGCACCTCGATGATCTCCAATCCTTCGCTGCCCGCTGCCGCCCGGTGGATCGTGAGCGGCGGAATGATCAGGCTGCTGCCCGGTTCGAGCGGCTGGGTTCTGCTCAGCGGCGCGTCACCCAGTTCCACGCTGCCCTGGCCCAGTACCACAAGCCAGTGCTCCAGGCGATGCTGATGCCGCTGCCGACTGAGGCGCTGATGCGGATCAAGGTGCAGGCGCTTGACCCGATAGCCGGGCCCTTCCGCCAGAAGCTCGAACCAGCCCCAGGGACGCTGCTCCGGTGGCTCAACAACGGCCCGATCAGACACCGCTGTGTCCAGGGCCGTTCCTGACTCCGATACGGGTCCAGACATCGGCAGAGGTCCAGCCAGAGAATCAGGTCCAGGTGGAAAAGAGCAGCTCAAATCGATCACGGCCATGGGCTGTTGATCGGCGGATTGCGGATGAATGATCACCAGCCTGGGCAAGTCGAGTCGTTCACCGGCATCCTGGCTCTTGCATGGGCTGAACAGGCCGGGATGATTCATCTGAATCTTCCAATTCGGCTGAACCTGCTTGACCTTCATCAGCAGACTCGATGGGTCGAGCCTGGGAGCCCGCCTGGGTTCGACCAAGGATGGCGATCCAGCTGAGCTGCACCTTCGAGCTCAGGACTTGGAACGCTTTGGAAGGGGGTGGTTTCAGAGCCGCCTGGGGCCGGGGCGTCCAGGTGGCGGTTCTCCGAGAACCTTTGGGGCACCTCGCTCGCGTTCGCCACAGAGGGTGAAGGCGGGGTCAGGGATGCAGGAAGGAATCGCCCAGGACGATGAACATCCTGATATCGATTTGGAGAACTCCCAGGGGGAGAGACTATTGGAGCAGGGGCTCTGAAACCGCCGGTTGGGGGATAGCTCCCTTCCCGGTTGAGAGAAGTATGAATCGCTTGGCAATGGCTCGCGCGGGCCGTTCATGTTTCGTTGACAGGTTGCGCGATGTGGTGCTGTGTAACGCCCGTGCAGCATCGGTATTCAGGCAAGAGCTGGCACACAGCTCAGGTACTCAGATCAGATCGTCAGGTCAAAGACTCAGGTGAGTGGAGCCGTGATCAGCAGGGCTTGGTGGCGGGCCCGGGTCAAGGCGGTGTAAAGCAGGCGAGGGTCGTCGCGCTCTGGATCCGGCAGCAGCACGATCACCGTGTCGGCTTCGCTGCCCTGGGCCTTGTGCACGGTGAGGGCGAGGGCCGGTTCCACCGCCCCTGCCATCTGGGCCGGATGCAGCCAGCGCAGATGGTCTTGGTTGGATGCTGCGGCGCGGTCTGGGCCGCCTGATGCGGCAGCGAACAGCAGGCGCCGCGCGCCGCCGCGTCTGTGCACCACCACGCCCAGATCGCCATTGGCCAGGCCCAGATCGGGCAAATTGCGGCAGCACAGCACCGGAGTTCCCGGCGGCCAGGCGCCAGGACCGGCCGTGGCGGCGTCGCCGAGCAGGGCCTGATGGATCGCTTCCACTCCCCAACGCCCCCTGCGCACAGGCGTCAGGATCAGCATCTCCCCCAGCGCCTCCAGCAGAGCACTGGCCCCATCGGTTGGCTGGCTGGAGCTGGCCATGGCGGCGGCCAGGCTGGCCAGCTGCAGCTGCCTGCGGCGCAGGGGTTCCAGCAGCGCCGCAGGCAGGCCCCGGACTGGATTGGCTTGTTGCCACGCCAGATTGCCGCTGGAGCGACACGCCTCAAGCTGGCTGGCCAGGCCGTGCAGATTGCTGCCCTGCGGGTCATGGCCTTCCCGGCCGCGCAGCCAGTTGGCCAGCTCGGCGATGGCGCCGTGGTTGCGGTAGGTGGTGGTGAGCTGCACAGCGGCCTCCCCCAGCGCCTTCAGCCGTGCCGGTCGCTGCAGTTCCAGCAGTACCGGTCCGGGACCCACCGGCGGCAGCTGGGCAGGATCTCCCACCAGCACCAGCCGACAGGTGGCCGGCAAGGCGTCCAGCAGCGCCTCCATCAGGGGAAGATCCACCATCGACACCTCATCCACCACCAGCAGATCCAGCTGCAGGGGCCGGTGGCGGTGTCGTCCGAATCGCTCCCCGTTGCTCTCCAGCAGCCGATGCAGGGTGCCGCAGGGGGTGCGGCGCAGCTTGCCGGCCACAGCGGGGGCGAGGCAGCCGGCACCATCCTCGATCGCCTGCAGCAACCGGGCCGCGGCCTTGCCGGTGGGGGCCGCCAGCTGGATCCGCAGGGCGGGCTGCAGGCTCAGCTGGGCCGCCAGGATCTGAACCACGGTGCTGGTCTTGCCGGTGCCGGGGCCGCCGCCCAGCAGCACCAGGCCGTGGTGCAGAGCGGCGGCCACCGCCCTCTGCTGCGTCCGATCCAGGCCTGCAGCGGCGGCACGGTCGAGGGCCAGACGCTGCGGGCTGGAATCGGCGATCGCCGGCAGTGGGGATCGGGCGCGTTGGATCAGGCTCTCCATCACCCCCTCCAGCTGCTGGTGCCAGCGGCGCCAGCGCACCAGCCGGCCATCCACCAGCACCAGCGGTGCTTCCGGAGCCTCGTTCAGCTGGATGGCCTCGGTGCTCAGGGGCGAGTGGGCGAGGGCCTGCCGGTGCCGCTGCGGCCAGTGGCTGGCTTCCACCTCCGCCGGTGCCGGTCCCTCCAGGTCCAGGTCCAGTTCGCCCCGCTCCAGCGCGCTGCCAAGGGCGGCCATCACCTCCAGCAGGGCCGGATCCAGCGGCGTTGCGGTGCACTTGCCTGCGTTGATCTGGGTGGCGTAGAGGCGTGGCAGGGCCTCCAGCAGCAGCTCGGCCAGGCCCAGTCCAGCGGCGGCGGAGGTCATGCGGTGGTATTCCGAACATCGCTCTCGCGAACACCAGTCTCCCGATCACCGCGCTGCAGCAGCGCATCCAGGGCCAGCAGGCGCTGCAGCGGTGGTCGTTCCACCACCATGCCGGGCACCTGCTCGGCCTGGCAGGGACCCGGGGCACCGCGCAGGAAGGCGTACACCCAGCCGCCCAGGTGCCGCTGCGGCCGGTATCCCGGCAGTCGCCAGCGCAGGTAGCGATGCAAGGCCACCAGGTAGAGATGCGCCTGCAGCAGATAGTGGCGCTCCACCATCTGGGCCGCCATGGCCTGGCGGTCGTAGTGGGCGGGTCCGCAGGCCAGCGGCCGTCCTTCCGCGTCCCGTTCCCCGATCCAGTTGCTTTTCCAGTCGAGCACCCACCAGCGCTCCCCCTGGCAAAACACCAGATCGATCGAGCCGGTGAGGAAGCCGCGGCTGGCCACCTCCAGCCCGCCAAGGGACCTGGCATAGCCGGCATCGACCAGGCCGCCCGGATGGGCGGCGAACACCTCGGCCAGGCCGGCGGCCGTGACCTGCGGAGGGCGCCGGTAAGGCTTCTCAAAGCCATCACGGGGCAGCTCCAATCCGTCGGGAGGCTCGATGGCAAGGGGCAGATCGAAGCTCATCTCGTTCAGCCGTTCCGCCAGGGGCAGATCCGCCAGCCCGAACGATCCCAGCTCCCCGCCCAGGGGGGTCTGGCGCAATTGCTCAAGGCCGGCCAGCAGGTTGGGTTGCAGCTCCGGCGCCAGGCCAGCACGCTCCAGTTCCTGCTGCACCACCGCCACGCTGGCTGGTGTGTCCGTGGGCTGGCGGTAATCCAGCCGCTCCAGGATGCGGTGCAGGGTGTCTCCAGGACCGGCGCCGCGGGGGAACTCCGCCAGTGGTCCGTGGCGGGACCAGGGCTGCCCGACGACCGTGGCGTTCGGCAGACTGCGTTCTGAAGCCGTTAAGGGCTTGCTGTCCTGATCCTTGGTCCTGGCGCTTTGGGCTGGGGTTTGGCCGCTGACGCCCTCAGCGCTGCCCAGAACCTCGGTTTCGCCCACCAGGCCA
The DNA here is from genome assembly GCF_015840915.1 of Synechococcus sp. CBW1002. NCBI lineage: Bacteria > Bacillati > Cyanobacteriota > Cyanophyceae > Synechococcales > Synechococcaceae > Synechococcus > Synechococcus sp. CBW1002. Next base: position 2,405,036 of record NZ_CP060398.1, on the reverse strand, counting down.
TCGGTGTCGCGCCCCTGCTCGCGGGCCTCCGGCGCCAGGGAGGCGGCCCCGTGGGTCCAGCTGGAGTAGCTGCTGCGGCCCCAGCTGGTGTCGATGCGGTGGCGGGGCAGGGGGCCGCCCTCCAACGCTCCCTCGGGCGCCGGTCGCTGCCAGCGGCGGCCAGGCGGCGGCAACTGGGCCGGATCGAGGCGCTGCAGGGGCAGGTCATCCTCGTTGCGCGGCTGGCCGGAGGCGTCCTGGAGCCAGGGCGTCAGGGGGTTGTCGGTGTGCTTGGCGGGCAGGGGATCGAGCCAGCCGAGCACCAGCAGGTGCTGGGCCCGGGTCAGGGCCACGTAGGCCAGCCGTTCCCGTTCCTGCACCTGGGCCTGCCGGTCGGCGAGGGCGGCCTGGCGGCCTGGGCCCCAGTAGGGCGAGAGATGCAGGTCGAGGCGCGGCGCGGCGCTGCCCGGTGGCCGCCAGCGACGGCCCAGCTCCCGTGGGCTGCTGGTGGGGGCCGGTGGGGCGTGCCAGAGGTAGGGACACAGCACCACCGGATACTCCAGGCCCTTGCTGCGGTGCACCGTGACCACCGCCACGGCGGAATCGGCCGCATCGCTGTGGAGCTGATGGGCCTCCGGAACCTCGCGATCGGGATCGAGCCGCAGCCGCCGCAGCCAGTCCGCCGCGGCCGCGGCCGGCAGGGCCTGCTGATGCATGCGTTCCTGCACCAGTTCGGCGGCCTGCTGCAGATCGGCCAGCAGCCGTCCCCCCAGTGACAACCGGGCCAAGCCGGTGGTGCTCAACAGCTGGGAAAGCACCCCCATCAGACCCTGACGGGGCAGCAGCTGAGCGAGCCGGCCGAGGCGCTCGGCCAGTTCGGCCCAGGCCTCCGGCGTCGCCGTTGCCAGCTCCGTGGCACTCCAGCCCAGCAGCGGCGACGCGGCCAGCAGGCGGCGGCGGCCGTCGCTGGCCGGGTCGGCCAGGGCATCGAGCAGGCGTTGCAGGGTGGTGGCACCCTCGCTGGCGAACACATCGCCGCGGCTCACCAGGCGGCTGGGCAGTCCACGCTCGTCCAGGGCCCGGCGCAGGGTTTCGGCCTGGCTATGGGTGCGCACCAGCAGGCAGAGGTCCTGGGGTTGCAGCGGGCGCGTTGGGGCGGGGCCCTCGTCCGCTGCGGCGGTGCGGAGGCGCAGATCCCGCTCCAGCAGCTGCAGGCAGAGGCCGGCCATGGCCTCGGGCAGCTCGGCCTCCTGGGCGCAGGCCAGCAGCTGCAGCGGTCTCTCGCCGGCGGGCAACACCAGCTCGCCCTTGGTGGCGCGCGAGAGAACCTTGGGCGCTGGCAGCTCCGACCGCTCCAGCCCGATGTGCATCAGGGCATTGAGCCCCTTCACCAGGGGCTCCGCAGAACGACGGTTCTCCCGCAGGGCATGGACCGCGTCAGCGCGGTGCCGGGCCAGGCGATAGGTGGCCAGTTCGCCGCCGCGGAAGCGGTAGATCGCCTGTTTGGGGTCCCCCACCATCACCAGCAGGTGGTGGCCCCCCGTCGTGAAGGCTGATTCGAGAATTCGCCACTGGATCGGGTCCGTGTCCTGGAATTCGTCAACCAGGGCCACCCGGTAGCGCTGACGCACGGCCGCGATCAGGGCGGCATGGCGATCCCCCTGGGGCCCGGGGTCCAGGCCCAGCAGCAGGTCGCCGAATCCCATCTGGCCGTTCTGCCGGCGCCGCCGCCGCAGCTCCAGGCGCCCCCAGTGGCCGAAATGGAGCAGGGTCAGCTCCGCCGGCCCGTCCACCAGGGCTGCGATCGCCTCCATCAGCGGCGCTTCGGGCAGGGTCTTGCCCTCCCCTTCCATCGGTGCGGTCAGCTTCACCCAGGGTGCGGGGTGGAAGTAGTCGCGCAGCAGGGCCTTGGGGCTTCTGGCGGTGGTGCCGCCCTCGCGCAGCTCCAGCACCATGGCGTAGCTGGGAGTGGTCTCCAGGGAGGCGATCCAGTGATCCACCTGGGCGGCCCGGTCTGTTTTCGGTTTGGCGGCGTAGGGCGTTGTCTTGGTCTGGATGCCGAGCGCTTTCCAGTCGGCCGGCAGGCGGCGGAAGCTCTGCTCCAGTGCGGCGCCGTGCTCCCTCCACTCCTTCACAAAGCGCTCCCACAGCTGCGGCCACAGGGCCGTGAGCTGGGGTGCCAGCGGTTGGTCGGCCGCCATCGCCGCCGGCAGGGCATCGAGCTCCAGGGCCGGGTCGCCGTCGAGCTGCCCCAGCAGCTTCTGCAGACGCTGGAGCCCCAGGCCGCGGCTCTGCAACCCCGCCAATAACTCCGGCGCCAGGCCGAGCACCTGTTGCTGCCAGTAGTCGTGGCAGACCTGGCGGCTGCGTTCGCCATCGTCGTTCTCCAGCTCCACCGCCGGACCCAAGCCGGCCTCCAGGGCACGGCGTTGCAGGGTGCGGCGGCAGAAGCCGTGGATGGTGGTGATGTCGGCCCGATCGAGCTCCTCAAGGGCAAGCAGCAGCCGGCCCCGCAGCCGGTCGCGCACCTCCGGGTCTGGGGGTTGCAGGGCCAGCCAGTCGGCCAGCACCTGGTCGGGGGGCTGGGTGGTCGCGGCGGCGGGGGTCTCCAGCAGCGTCAGGGCCTCCTGCAGCCGGCGGGCGATCCGGTCGCGCAGTTCGGCGGCGGCGGCTTCGGTGAAGGTCACCACCAGCAACTGCTCGAGGCTGAGGGGCTCCTCCTCTCGGGTCACCAGCCGCAGCACCAGATGGGCCAGGGCAAAGGTCTTGCCGGTACCGGCGCTGGCTTCAAGCAGCTGCACTCCCGGGGTGAGCGGCACCGTGTTGGCATCGAAATCGAGAGCGGCACCCTCGAGATCGACGCCCTCGATTGCGGTGGCTTTGCTCATGGCCTGAGCTCCTCCCAGACCTGCAGCAGTGGTTGATGCAGGGCCAGGGCGTGGGCGGTGCAGGGCCCCTGCAGCAGGGCACGGCCGCTGAGGCTGCGGCCGAAACAGAGGGCCATCACCTCCTCATCCCGTTCCGCCTGCTGCTCAGGGCCGCCTTCCCATCGTTTGCAGGCCGCGGCGGCCCCGGAGCCGGCCTTCTTCGCTTCGGCGGCGGCGTAGGCCCAGCCCGTTTCCGGCGGCACCGGCCAGCAGATCCGCTGGAAGGCCTGGCGCCACTGGCGCAGGTTGTCCAGGGCGGCGGCGGCCTCCGCTGGGCTGGGGGGGCTCAGGCGCTCGCGGGCCCGGAAGCAGGCACCGTCGCGGCCGATCAGCAGGGCCTGGCGCGGGCCGGCGCCGGCGGCGCAGGCCAGCAGCAGCTCCAGCCAAAGCTGCAGCCGCTGGCGGCAGCGGGGGGTGGCGGTGTGGACCAGCACCAGCTGGTCGCCGCGCCAGCTCAGATCGCCGCAGAGATCCTGATGGCGCAGCGTCTCCTGACGCGGCTCCCCCAGCCCGGCCAGGCAGGTGTGCAGCGAGGTCCAGCGCTGATCGAGTCCACTGCTCTCCAGCAGGCCGGCGGCACCGGGCGGCAGCACCCCCTGGCCCCGCTGTCGCCGCGGCCAGTCGGGAGGCGGTGGAGGTTCCGGTGCTGGGTGTTCCGTGCCAGCCAAGGTGTCGACTGCCAACCGGTCCAGTTCCTGGCGCAGCAGTCGGGCCCGCTGGAATTCGTCGAGACTGAGATCTTCAAGATCATCGACCCGGCGGGCCCATTCGCGCGGCCGCAGCCCCAGGCTCTCGAGCCAGCAGTCCTGCGGGGCCTGCAGCCAGGCGAGCAGGTCAGCAAAGGCTTCGCCGGCGGCAGAAGGCTTGGTCTTGTCGGTGGCGCTGACGGTCAGCTGGTCGCGGCCGGGGGCGGCCAGGGCCGCGGGCGGTTCACTGCGCTGCTCCTCCAGCAGCCGGCGCGCCTGCAGCAACCGGCGGTCGCTGCAGGGGGCGGGACGATCGCCTTGAGGCAGAAAGTTGCGCCGCTCCAGGGGATTGGCGCAGTGGTTCCAGCGCAGCCGGTCCACGGCCTCCTCTCCCAGCTCCTGCTCCAGCAAGGCCAACCACTGACGCACCGGCGTCGAGGGGCTGAGGGCTTCGCCGCTGCGTTGATCGCGGCTGCTCCAGGTGATCAGCAGGTGCTGGCGGGCCGAGAGCAGGCTTTCGAGCAGCACGTAGCGATCCTGATCGGCGGGGCTGGGATCACCCAGCTGCCGTTGGCGCTCCATCAGGTGAAAGCCGGGCCGCTCGACCTGGCGCGGGAACTGACCGGTATCCAGCCCCATCAGCACAATCACCCGATGGGGAATCGCCCGCATCGGCTCCAGGGCGCTGATCGTCAGCGCCCCACTGCGGTGGCCGAAGCGGCCGCTGTCGGCACTGAGCTGCTCGCCCAGCACCTCCGCCACCACGGTGGCATCGAGGATCAGCGCACTGGAGCCGGCCACACGCAGCCAGTCGGCGATCGCCCCCTGAATCAGCGGCAGCTCCCAGGCCCGTTCGCCACCGGCTCCGAACAGCTCCTCCAGCAGCTGGCGCAGCACGGGTGCCCAGGCCGCCGGGGTGCGGCCCTGGCCCAGCAGCCCCAGCCAGCGGCGCAGGTCCTGGAGGAACAGCAGCCAGCGAGTCTGCTGTTCCAGGCTCCCAGCCAGCGGCAGGGGGGAGCACTCCGCCGGAGCCAGCCCCGGCTCCGCTGGCAGCACCAACCCCAGCAGCAGCCGGTCGATCGCCCAGCCGAGGCTGTGGGTGGGGTCGCCAGCACGGCTGTCGCCGTCGAGGCCCCAGCGGAAGCCGGCCCGTTGCAACAGCGTCGTGATGGCGCCCGCCTCGCTGGCGGGGATGCGCCGGTTCTCCAGCAGTGGCGAGCAGCCCAGCAGACCCTCGAACCCTGAGGCGGTGAGCCGTTCTCCGCCGAGCGCCAGAAGGCCCAGCAGCCCCTGGGCGATGCCGGCCTCGCTCTGCTGGCTGCGGTCGGTGAGGCGCCATGGCAGCGCCACGCCGGTGGCGTCGGTGTCACCGAACACCGCGGCCACCAATGGCGCGAAGGCCTCCACCTGGGGAGTCATCACCAGGATGTCGCGCGGGGCGAGACCGGGATCGGCCGCCATCAGTTGCAGCAGCCGATCCCGCACGATCTGCACCTGCCGCAACGGCCCCGGACAGGCGTGGAACTCCAGGGAGCGATCGCCCGGCGGAAGGCAGAGTGGTTCGGCGGCCTCCGGCTCCACCAGCTGCTGCTGCCATTGCTCCAGCAGCGTGGCGGCGCGTGGCGCCTGGACAGCAGAGCCGTGGCGGGCCATGGTTGCAGCGCCCAGGAACAGATCCTGTTCCTCCCAGGCACCCAGCTGGGTCTCCCCTGATCCCTCCAGCAGCTGCTGAAATTCGGCGCCCAGCCGCCCGAAGCGGGCTTCCAGGCGCGGCGCCTCCAGCAGCCAGTCTTCCCCAAGGGGGAGCTGGGCCAGGCCCCCATCACCCCGCCGTTTCCAGAGCTCACGGCAGGGGGTGAGCAGGTAGATCTCCACATCCAGAACCCCCGAGAGGGCCTGCAGCAGCTCCACCTGAACGGGCGCCATGCTGCTCAGCCCGAACAGCCGCAGGGGCCTGTCGGGTCTCAGGGTCGTTGGCAGAGCTCCATCGGGCCACGGCTCGCCAGGCAACCGGTCGGCAGACCACTCCCGTAACCGTTCGATCGCCTGGCCCACCCGCAGACCGAACGGCGGCACCGACAGATGCTCGGCCAGCTCCGCCAGCAAGAGGGGCTGCCACCGCTGTGCCGCACTCAGTTCCCGGCCGCGGCCGTCCACCGCCCGGCCCTCGATCCAGGCCCCCACCATCGCCGGCCGGTAGAGGGTGTAGTCGTCGAAGGCGTCGGCGATGCTGCGGCCCAGCTGCCAGAGCGACCGGTCGAGGGTCTCTGGCCGGCCGCTGCCATGACCTCGTTCGTCCAGCCAGCGGCGCAGGGGCAGGGCCTCCGGCCGCTCGATCAGGGCCGGAAGCCGCTCCAGCAGCGGCCAGACCAGCTGGCTGGCACGCCAGGGATCGGCTGCGACCGGCGCTGGGGCGGCCTGGTCAGAAGGGGTGTAGACGCTGGTGTGGTCATCGGCGTTCAACAGGCTCTCCACCAGCTGGCGCAGATGGCTGCCGGGAAAGGGAAAGCGCAGGTTGGCGGCGATGCCCCCCAGCCCAATCGCGAGCTGTTCCCCCAGCCAGCGGCTGGTGGGCCAGGTGTTCACCAGGATCTCGACACGCTCGAACGGTCCGGGCGGATGCGCCAGCAGCTGGGCGGCCAGCAGCTGGGCCAGTACCTCGGCCCGGTTGCTGCGATAGAGCGTCAGCACGGTGGTCTGCCCTTAGAAGCGGCCGCCCGCCAGTGCTTCCGGGTAGGGCATGCCGGGCGGCAGTGGGCAGAGATCCAGACCGCTTCTGAGACCCGGCACCGCCCTGTGGCGACCGGTTTCGGGGCAGTAGGCGGTGAGTTCGCCGCCGTAGCAGGCGGCCGTGTCGATCATCACGATGCCGTTGAGGCGCCGCAGCTCTGGCCCTGGGGTGTGGCCCACCACCACCTCGCCGAAGCGGCCGTCGTAGGCCTGCCAGAAGGGCAGGCGGATGCGCAGGTCGGGCGTCCAGTCCACCGGATCGAAGCCGGCGTGGGTGGCGGCCCAGCCCTGCCCCCAATACACCAGCGGCAGGCTGGCCAGGCGATCACGCCAGATGCGGCAGAGGCCATCGCCCAGCTGGCGGTAGGTGTCGCAACCGGCCAGGGCCTGCTGGCCGAACCAGTGGCCCTGGTCGAGGGCCTCGAGCAGCGCCTGCTCGTGGTTGCCACGCAGCCAGACGGCCCGGCCGCTCAGCACCAGCTGCCACACCATCCGCATGGTGCGCTCGATCTGGGGGCCGCGGTTGATCACGTCGCCACAGAACACCAGCCGATCGTCAGGCGGCAGCGCTCCGATCAGCCTCTGCAGGGCATCAGCACAGCCATGGACGTCCCCGATGACCCAATGGCGTGGGGGACGTGAAAAGGGCGTCATCAATCGGATGCGTTAGTCAGAGTCTTGCCCCGGGCCGGTCGGATTGTCATCTTTTCTCTCCTGGCCATGCAGCGCAGAGGGCGCCATCGTTCGCTGAGATCGCTGATACGGTGCGGCCTGGAGCTGCGATGGGATGGATCCAAAAACTCTGCCACCGAGTCAGCGGGTGAAGCTTCTCGTCTCGGCCCTGAATGGTGCCAAGCGCACCAACGAGGCCCTGGCCCGCTGCAGCGATGGCGAGGCCATGCTCGATGTGCTGCTGGATGCCTCCGCGAAGCTCGGCCTTGGCCTCAGCCGCGACGACCTGATGAACACCCCGCCGATCCGCGACTGGATCTGGTGGAAGAACAAGGAAGCGCCGCTCACGATCGGCGACAGCAAGCCCCGCTACCAGCAGGATGGTGGCCAGGGGCGACTCGCCTCCGGATCGGAGGGGGAACCGGAACGCAAGCGCTTCCTGGGGTTGTTCTGAAGCCCCTCAGGCCAGGCTGGCCAGGGCATCGGGGATGGACGCGCTCGGGGCCTCGAACGATCCCTGGGCGACGAATTCCAGGCGCAGTTTCATGAAGGTGATGAACTTCTCATCGGTGGAGACCACCGCCGCGGCCGGGCGAGGCACGGTGGCGGCGATGGCCGCCAGTTCGGGCGCCTCGAGGAAGGCCGGCCGCTTCACCAGCCAGAAATCGATGGCGCGTCCCTTCTCGCCGTAGTTGCTCACCCGCTCGCGCAGCACTTCCTCAAGCGGCTCCTCGACGGTGAGGAAGGCTTCACTGGCGGCGACGAAGTGGTACGTGCTCATGGGTGGTGGCTGCCGAACAGGGGGTCGCGGCGGGGATTCTGAATCAGCGCCTTCATCTGCCGCACCGCCGTCTCCAGGCCCACCGCCAGGGCGCGGGCCACGATCGTGTGGCCGATGTTGAGTTCCTCCATGCCCTCGATCGCTGCCACCGGTTCGACGTTGCGGTAAGTGAGGCCGTGGCCGGCATTGACCCGCAGCCCCAGCTGGCGGGCGTGGGTGGTGGCCTCGATCAGGCGGGCCAGCTCCAGCGGTTGCTGCTCCCAGGGGGCTTCGGCGTAGGCGCCGGTGTGGAGCTCCACCCAGCGGGCGCCGCTGGCGACGCAGGCCTGCAGCTGGGCCCCGTCCGGATCAACGAACAGGCTCACGCCGATGCCGTTGTCCTGCAGATGGCCCACCAGGGCGCGCAGCGGATCGATCTGGCCGGCCACGTCCAGCCCCCCTTCGGTGGTCACCTCCTGGCGCCGTTCCGGCACAAGGGTGACCATGTCCGGCCGCAGGCGCAGGGCGATCGCCTCCATCTCGGCGGTGGCCGCCATCTCCAGGTTGAGGCGGCTGCGCACGGTGGCGCGCAGCAGTTCCACGTCCCGGTCCTGGATGTGGCGCCGGTCTTCCCTCAGGTGCACGGTGATGCCATCGGCCCCGCCCAGCTCCGCCAGCAGGGCGTGGGTGACCGGATCGGGCTCGACCGTGCGACGGGCCTGGCGCACCTGGGCGATGTGATCGATGTTGACGCCGAGGCTGGCCATGAACAGGGAATGGGGGCGGGGGGCCGAGTTTATGAAGGGCCGCAGGCGTAACTGCCCGTGGCGCTGCCCGTGGCCGCGGCGGGCTTCTTAAGTTGAGTGCAGGCGACGTTTCGCGGTGATCGGCGGTTCGGTGTTGGCGCAGACCGAGAAGCCGTGCAGCGGCCATCCCTTCCATGCAGTGGAGTCCCACGGCTCGGACTGTTCATCAGAGCCGGCACCCTCTTCAAGCCTGGCTCTGCGCGGCGAGGGTGGCTCCCTGCGCGAGCGCGGCCTCTGCAACGGCATCAATCCCTGGCTGGCCCCGCTGGCCATGGTTCTTACCCAGGACGTGGCCCTGAAGGGTTTCTTCTCCCGACTGATCGTGCAGGGGGCCGAGCATTTGCCCCATCTGGGGCCGGTTTTGCTGGCTCCCACCCACCGGGCCCGCTGGGATGCGCTGATGCTGCCCTTTGCCGCCGGTCGACGCGTCACAGGCCGCGATTGCCGCTTCATGGTGACCATCGATGAAATGCGCGGGCTGCAGGGCTGGTTTCTGCACAGGCTCGGCTGCTTCCCGGTGAACCAGAGCCACCCCACCCTGGCCAGCTTGCGCTACCCCCTCGATCTGCTGGCCAACGGGGAGCAGCTGGTGGTGTTCCCCGAGGGGCGGATCCGTCGGGAGGACGGCCCGATCCGCCTGCACCAGGGGCTGGCCCGCCTGGCGCTGATGGCTGCCGGTCAGGGAGTGGATCCGGCGGTGGTACCGGTGGGCATCGCCTATGGGCACGCCGCGCCGCAACTCGGCGATCCGGCTGCCCTCCAGTTCGGCGAGCCGCTTCGGGTGGAGGGGCAGGGCCGCGCCGCTGCCCTCTCGCTCACCCACCGCCTGGCCGACGCGATGCAAACAGCTGAGGAAGCGGCTCGTGCAGCGGTGGGGCGACCACTGCGGGTCTCATAAAGTCCCACCCAGTCATTGGCCGTCCCGTGCGCAGGCTCTTCGCTGCCCAACGCCTCATCCGAGCTGGGCGCCATGCCGGTGCTCTGGCCGGTTCCGTTGCCCTGGCCGCTGTGCTCGGTGCCCCTGTGCTGGTGGCTCCGGCCCAGGCCCAGCAGGAGGAGCCCCAGAAGGCCCTCGAAGCCTCCGGCAGCGCCTTCAATCTCGAGTCGGTGCGGGCGGTGATCGCCCGCGGTGATGCGGCCGCCGCTGCCGGCAACCTCACCCAGGCCCGCAAGGATTACGACCAGGCCCGGGATGCCACCCGCCGCCTGCTTGGTTTCTACCGCGATCTGAGCGGTTCCTTCCGCGGCCTCGATGCCCGGATCCCGCGCGAGATGGATCGGAAGGGCCGCGAAGCCCTCGAAACCCTCGCCCAGGTGAACCTGCGCCTGGCGGCCCTGTTCCGGCGCCAGAACCAGCCCGAGGTGGCCGTGCCCCTGCTGGTTGAAGTGGTGAAGGTGATGACCCCTACCAACGAGGAGGGCCGCAAGGCCTATCAGAGCCTGGTGGAACTGGGCTTCGTGACCACCCCCTACGGGGCTCCCTCCACCCCGGCCCCCTGAGGCCCGCCTCGCCTGATCCAACCCGGAGGGGGGACTTTCTCGTCGGCTGAGAGAGCGAGTCCCTAGATTCCGCTCCGCACAGTGCTCGTTCACCGCCCCCATGGTTCATCCGGATCAGGTCAAGGAGGCGATCAGCCGGGTTCTGCCCGATGCCAGCGTGTCGGTGGAGGATCTGACCGGCGGTGGTGATCATCTGCAGGTGTCGGTGGTCTCGGCTGCCTTCGCCGGACTGCCGCGGGTGCGCCAGCACCAACTCGTCTACGGAGCCCTCAAGCAGGAACTGGCCAGCGAGGCCATCCACGCCTTGGCCCTGCAGACCTCGGTTCCCGCCTGAGATCGGATTTTCCGCTCTTTGTGAGCATGCCTGTGTCTGACCGGCTGTCTGGTCAGGTCGGGCCTTTGATTCCGGCGACCCGTTTCGCCATGTCCTTCACCGTTCCCCCCTCACCCCATGGACGCCAGTCTTCAGCAGCGCATCGAGACCCTGGTCGGCAGCAGCCCGGTCTTCGTGTTCATGAAGGGCAGCAAGCTGATGCCCCAGTGCGGCTTCTCCAACAATGTGGTGCAGATCCTCAACGCAATGGCGGTGCCGTTCGAAACCTTTGATGTCCTCTCGGACATGGAGATCCGCCAGGGCATCAAGGAATTCTCCGACTGGCCCACGATCCCGCAGATCTATGTGAACGGAACCTTTCTGGGGGGTTCCGACATCCTGATCGAGATGTACAACTCCGGCGAGTTGCGCGAAACCCTGGCGGTGGCCCTGGCCTCCTGAAGGCCTCGAATCCCGGCGCGACGATCCCGAAGCCCAGAAGCGATGACCCCGAATTGACTCAGTGCCGCTCCATCTCGTAGAGGGAGCGGGGGTCACCATCGGGGCCGATGAAGCTGGAGGGATCAAGGATCCAGCGATCGATCAGTTCCTCGAGGCGCCGCTGGGCCAGGGGGTCGAGCACGGCCGTGCGCCGCAGGGCGTGCAGGTAGCCATCGGCATACAGACGCAGCTCCGCCGGCCCGTGGTAACGGCTGGCCAGCTCCTGGCAGGCATCGCAGAGCGACTGGAAATGGCGGATGGCGTCGGGGTGCTGGAGGGCGGTCATGGGGGGCAAGAAACCCGGGGCCGGGACACCGGCGCACAGACGGGCTGAGGCGTTCGCTGCGGAGGGAGAGGCAGGGGACAGAACGAAAGGCATCAGGCGATACCCGTTTTCCCCTTACCCTGCCAGTAGCGTATCGGCAACAGGGGGCCAGGGGTGGACCTGAAGACCCAACAGAATCAGGCTCCAGCCATCAGCCAACCGAAACGGGTCTTGGTGGTGGACCCCCATGCCACCTTGCGCACGGTTCTGGCCCAGCGGCTCCGGCAGGATGGTCATCTGGCTGCCGCCGTGTCCACGGCGCGCGAGGCTCTGGATGTCTGTCAGGAGCAGGCTCCTGACCTACTGGTGAGTGCGGAGCTGCTGGAGGAAAGTTCAGCTCTGCGATTGGGGGCCATGCTGCGTTGCCCAGTGATGGTGCTCACCGCCCGTTCGGGCTCTGAGCCAGTGGTGGCCCTGCTCGATGGTGGCGCCGACGACGTGTTGCGTAAACCGTTCGGTCTGGAGGAACTGGCGGCCCGCTGCCGCACCCTGCTGCGCCGCAGTGGCAGTGGCCTGCAGGAGCGGGTCTGTGTGGGGCCTCTGGAAGTGCATCTGCTGCTGCGGCAGGTGACCCTGCGGGATCAGCCCGTGGAACTCAGTCCTCGGGAATTTGCCCTGCTCTGTGCCCTGTTGATGCCCCCCGGGGTGGTGCGCAGCCGCCAGGAACTGCTTCGCATGGCCTGGCCGCCGTTCAGTGGCGGTCCCCGCTCGGTGGATACCCAGGTGCTCACCCTGCGCCGCAAGCTCGAGCAGGCCGGTCTTGGCGAGGGCGGCGGCATCGAAACGATGCGGCAGCAGGGCTATCGCTTCAGCCTCGACACCCTTCCCGATCCTGTACCGGACGCTGCATCCGACCAGCTTCAGCTTCACCAGCCCCACCAGCTCGGTCGGCTGAACTGACCCTCAGGATGGAATGCTCAGGCAATCGGCCTGACAGCCAAGGCCATGATTTCGCCGATCAACAGTGCAACGACCAGCGCCGCCAGGAGCTGGTAGGTCCAGGGTGGGCTGATCCGGCCGATGGAGCTGGTGTCGAGCCCTGTTTGTTGGCTGAAGCGGCCCAGAAAGTCTTCGAAGGCGGCAACCCGCTGTGGCAGCAGGGTGGCCGCTCCTTTCGTATTTCGCACGTAGTAGACGCGCCCCCCCTGGCTGGTGGCCACGGGCGTGAGGCCGCGCACCTGGCTCCACTGCAAACTCCAGCCGCGGCGCAGCAACCAGCGGCACCAGGCGGGATGGCCCACCCGCAGCCCCTGCGCGTCCAGCTCGACCCGCTCGCTGGTGACCGCCAGCACCAGCAGCAGACCCAGCGCCACGAGCACGGCCATGGCCAGACGCAGCCCCTCAGGGGCGAGGGGCGGCAGGGGCAGCACCAGAGCCAGGTAAAGCCCCAGCAGGGTCAGCCGGATCAGCGGCGCCATCGGATGGATGGCCGGATCCTGGGCCTGCTCCGGGGTCATCGGTCGTCGGCGGAGCCGGGCAGCGGTTCGATCACGGCGCTCGGTTGGTAGCGGCCGCCGAACACCTCCGCTTCACGGCCCTTCCAGAAGGCACCCAGGCGCATCAGGTCGGCATGGGCGTCCTGGAGGCTGGTCAGGTAGGCCTCCGGCTCCATCTCGTCCTTGGCCTCCTTGAGCTTGGTGAGGCGCAGCAGGTGCCACATCCAGGGTTTGCCCATCTCGCCGCGGGCTTCGAGGTAGCGGGCCAGGTCTTCGGAGCTGGGGGTGGGGACGGAACTCATCGGCTGGAAGCCGTCGCCCGAGGGCGCGCGACGGCAGGAACGATGGTCACGCTATGGAGACATCCCCGCAGCTGCGAGAGCAGCACGGGCGGTTTTCCGCTGGTTCTGAGCTGACCAGTTCTGTGCGGATCAGCTGGACAGCCAGCTCCCTTCAGGCGGGCAGCGCCCAGGGGTTGAGGCCCAGATCGGCGCCGATGCGGTGGGCACAGGCGAAGCCGCTGAAAGCCACGGCATTCAGCCCCTGGCCGGGGAAGCAGGAATCCCCCACGCAGTAGAGGCCGCCGATGCCGGTGCGGTTGAAGGGCATCGGCAGGAGGCCCGGCAGGGGCAGGGCTGGAATCGGCCCGTAGCTGCCGCCCATGCGCCCGAGAAAACGGCGGTGGGTGCGGGGCGTGCCGATCTCCTGCAGGCGGATGGCTCCGGCCAGGCCGGGCAGGATCGCCTCCAGGCGCTGCACCAGCCGCGCCGCGTCCGCCTCCTTCTTGGCGCGATAGGCGGCGGGGCTGAGCTGGCGCCAGTGCTCGATGGCGCTGGGGGTGAAGGTGTGCACGATGTGGCGGCCCTCCGGCGCCAGGGAGGGATCCAGCAGGGTGGGGATCGACACGAAGATCACCCCCTGTTCCTCCTCCATCTGCGACCAGTCTTCGAGCAGCAGGTGGTGGCAGTGCAGGCCCGCGGGGATCAGCGAGGCCTCCACGCCCAGGTGCAGCGACAGGAAGGAGGCGGAGGGTCTGTAGCGGCGACGCCAGGTGGCTTCGGCCCTGGGGGTATGGGCGGCATCCACCAGCGGCTGGTTGACGGATCCTTCAGCGTCGGGCGCGCCGGCGAAGGTGTCCCAGCGGGTGGCATTGCTCACCACCCGCCGCGCCTGGATCGTTTCGCCGCTGGCCAGCTTCACGCCCACCGCCCGGGCGTTGGGCCGATCGCCTTCGAGCAGCACCTCGGTGACGCGGGCCTTGTAGCGGATCGCGCCGCCGTGCCGCTCCAGCCCAGCCACCAGCTTCTCGGCGATCATCCCCACGCCGCCCCTGGGGTAGTTGATGCCGCCGGCGTGGCGGTCGGAGAACACCATGCCGGCGTTGATCATTGGCGTGCGATCCGCCGGCATCACGCTCCAGCAGAAGCACTCCATGTCGATGAACTTCAGCAGGGCCGGATCCTGGATGTGCCGGCGGGCCACGTCGCCCACGTTCACCGGCAGCCAGCGGGCCAGGCCGAGGCAGGCCAGCGGTGCACGGAAGAACACCTTGGCCAGGTAGGCCGGATCCTCGAGCGAGAGCAGCGGCATCGCATCGAGGCAGCGGAACACCTGCCAGCAGGTGTCGTAGAAGGCGCGGATGCCGCGGGCTTCGTGGGGGAAGAGGGCGGTGAGATCGGCGAGGAAGGTATCGTAGTTGCGGTCGACCGCCACCTCCAGGCCGTCGGGCAGGTGGTAAGCGAGCTGGGCTGGATCCGGCACCGTGGCGCAGCGTTCGCCCACATCCGCCAGGGCGCGGGTGAGCAGGTTGGTGTGGCCCTTCTCGCCGAAGCCGAAGATCATTGAGGCGCCCACGTCGAAGGTGAAGCCCTGCCGCCGGAAACTGCCCCCCGAGCCTCCCGGGATCAGGTAGCGCTCCAGCACCAGCACCCGGGCGCCCTTGGCGGCCAGCTGGGAGGCGGTGACCAGCCCGCCGATGCCCGAGCCGATCACGATCACGTCCCAGTCAGGCCTGTCCACCGGTGCTGCGAGGGAATCGCTCACGTCTTGCCAGCATCGCCGCCGCAGACCCTAGGTGCCGGCCTGGCTAGAACCGGGCGGTAGCCGCAGCCCCCCTCGATGCAGATCACCGTGTGGCAGGCCGACAGCGTCGGGGCTGCGCTGCAGCGCAGCTCGGCGCAGCTGCTGGAGCCAGGCCCCGATGAAGCGCTGCTGGAGGTGCTGCACGGCGGCCTCTGCCACAGCGATCTGTCGATGATCGACAACAGCTGGGGCATCAGTTCCTATCCCCTGGTGCCTGGCCACGAGGTGGTGGGCCGGGTGGTGCAGGTGGGCGAGGGGGTGGATCCCTCCCTGGTGGGCCAGCTGCGGGGTCTGGGCTGGATCGCCGGCTCCTGCCGCCATTGCAGCTGGTGCCTGGGGGGCGAGGCGAACCTCTGCGCCGATCTTGAGGCCACCGTGGTGGGCCGCAGCGGTGGCTTCGCCAGCCATGTGAAGGGCCATCAGGACTGGCTGATTCCGATTCCTGAGGGGCTCTCGCCGGCCGATGCCGGTCCACTGTTCTGCGGTGGCATCACCGTGTTCGCCCCCCTGCTTGATGAGGCCGTGTCGCCCACGGCCCGCGTGGCCGTGATCGGCATCGGTGGGTTGGGCCACATGGCCCTGCAGTTCGCCAAGGCCTGGGGTTGTGAGGTCACCGCCATCACCACCCATCCGCAGGGCAAGGCCGCTGAGGCCGCGGCTTTCGGAGCCCATGGTGTGCTGGCGCTCTCGGCCCTGACAGACCATCGCGGCCGCTTCGATCTGATCGTCAACACCAGCAATCACAGCCTCGACTGGGATGCCGTGGTGGGGGCCCTGGCACCGCGGGGGCGGCTGCATCAGCTCGGGGTGGTGACCGAGCCGATCCCCCTGCAGGCGTTTCCCTTCATCGCCGGCCGCCTCCAGTTCACCGGCAGTCCCACCTCCTCCCCCGCCAGCCTGCGGCGGATGGTCGACTTCTGCGCCCGCCATGGCATCAAGCCCCAGGTGGAGCACCTGCCGATGGCCTAGTATGCCGTCCCGGAAATAACAGCTAGAATCGAGAGTGTCACCCGAGGTGCCTTGTGGCGCTTGGTCGTCCGATGCCTCCGCTGGTCCTCAGCGAGGACGAGGTTCAGCAGTTGCGGGCCCTTGCAAATTCCCGGTCGTTGCCGCATTCGATCGTGCAGCGCGCTCAGATCGTGCTGGCCTGCGGTGCCGGCGAGACCAACACCGCCATCGCCAAACGGATGGGGCTGACGGGGATGACCGTTGGCAAGTGGCGCAAGCGGTACCGGGAGCTGGGCCTGGAGGGCCTGCATGACGAGCTGCGGCCGGGTAGGCCTCGCACCTACGAGGACGACACGGTGGCGGAGGTGATCAACCGGGCACTGCAGACCAAGCCCACCGATGGCAGCACCCAGTGGTCTGCGCGCTCCCTCGCGGCTGCCACCGGCATCTCCAAAACCACCGTTCACCGCTGGCTGCAGACTTTCTCGGTCCAGCCCCACCGGCAGAAGTCGTTCAAGCTCTCCACCGACCCGTTCTTTGTGGAGAAGGTCCGCGACATCGTCGGCCTGTACCTGAACCCTCCGGATAAGGCGATGGTGCTCTGCGTCGACGAGAAGACGCAGATCCAGGCACTGGACCGCACCCAGCCGCTGTTGCCCATGGGCCTGGGTTACGTGGAGGGCGTCACCCACGACTACATCCGCCACGGCACCACCACGCTGTTCGCTGCTCTGGATGTGGCAACAGGCGAGGTGATCACCCAATGCAAGCCCCGCCATAGGCATCAGGAGTTCCTGGGGTTCCTGCGCCAGATCGAGAAGTCGGTCCCCGAGGAGCTTGATGTCCACTTGATCGTCGACAACTACTGCACCCACAAGCACGCCAAGGTGAGGGCCTGGCTGGCGCAGCGGCCCCGCTTCCACGTGCACTACACACCGACCTACGCCTCCTGGATCAACCAGGTGGAGCGTTGGTTTGGGATCATCACCCAGCGGGCGATCCGACGCGGCAGCTTCTCCAGCGTCAAGGAGTTGATCTCCAAGATCGAGCAATTCGTGGCGGCCTACAACAAGACCAAGGCGCCGTTCAACTGGACGGCCACAGCGGATTCAATCCTGGAGAAGCTCCAGCGACTTTGCTCGCAGATCTCCGGGACGGCACACTAGATCAACACCGCGATCGAGCGGCTGCGCCAAGGGGATGTGCGCTACCGCTTTGTTTTGGACGGTCCCATTTAAGCGGTGGTTGCCTGAAGGGCAGTGGCCTGAAGACCGGCTGCCTCAAGGCTGGCTGGCTGGAGACCGGCCATCTGAAGACTGGCCGCCTGAAAGGGCTCCAGATCAGACAGGGCCCGGTCGCGGTAGGCGCCGTAGCGGCGGCGCTTGTCGCGGATGCGTTCGGCCAGCTCGGGCAGCAGGCCGAAGGTTGGCGGCATCGGCTGGAAGCCGCCGCGCTTGCCTGAGCCGCCGCAGGGGGCCTCGGCGATGAAGTGGGTGAGGGCGCCGATCATGGTGGTGGCGGGCAGCTGGATCGGCTGCTCACCCCGGGCCAGCCGGGCGGCGTTGGTGCCGGCCAGCCAGCCGCCGGCCACGGCCGCCGCATAGCCCTCGGTGCCGGTGATCTGGCCGGCGGCCAGCAGGGTGGACCGGCTGCGGAACTGCAGGGTGGGATCGAGCAGCTGGGGCGACTCCAGGAAGGTGTTGCGATGCATCACGCCGAAGCGCACGAATTCAGCGTTCTCCAGCCCCGGGATCAGGCGCAGCACCCGCTTCTGCTCGCCCCATTTGAGGTTGGTCTGGAAGCCCACCAGATTCCAGAGGCGGCCGTCCTTGTCTTCCTGGCGGAGCTGCACCACGGCATAGGCACGGTTGGCGCGGCGCACGTCGCGGTCGTTGACATCTCCCCAGCGGGGATCCCAGAGACCGATCGGCTTGAGCGGCCCATAGCGCATGGTGTCTTCACCGCGGCGGGCCAGCTCCTCGATCGGCAGGCAGCCCTCGAAGAAGCTGGCGCTCTCCTGCTCGAAATCCTTGAGCTCGACCTGCTCAGCGGCCAGCAGCGCCTCTCGGAAAGCGAGGAACTGCTCCTTGTTCATCGGGCAATTGATGTAGTCGGCATCGCCCTTGTCGTAGCGGGAGGCGCGGAAGGCGCGGCCCAGATCGATGCTCTCGCCCTCCACGATCGGACTGGCGGCATCGAAGAAGTGGCAATCGGCCCGGCCGGTGAAGGCGCGCAACTGCTCCGCAAGCGGTTCGCTGGTGAGCGGTCCGGTGGCCAGCACGGTGATCTGATCGGCCGGCGGCAGGTCCACCTGCTCGCGCCGCTCGATCGTGACCAACGGATGGGCTTCCAGGGCGGCGGTGAGGGCAGCGCTGTAGCGGCCGCGATCCACAGCCAGGGCACCTCCGGCGGGCACCGCGTGGGCATCGGCGGTGCGGATCACCAGGGAACCCAGCCGACGCAATTCCTCCTGAAGCAGGCCAGCAGCCCGATCACTGGAGAGCGCACCAAAGCTGTTGCTGCACACCAGCTCAGCGAAGTCAGCGCTGTGGTGAGCCGGGGAGCGCCGCAGCGGCCGCATTTCCACCAGTACAACAGGAAGTCCGGCCTGGGCGATCTGCCAGGCCGCTTCAGTGCCGGCGAGTCCGGCACCGATCACCAGAACCATGAAGGGATCAGGCGCGGGCGCGCTTGATCATCAGCTGCAGCTGACCCACGGCGGCGCGGCCGATATGGAACACGGCCCAGGCCGCAGCCAGAACGATCGGAGTGGCAACCAGCAGCAGCCGCAGATCCATGGCTTGAAAAGGGGAATTTGGAGGGATCTTAAGGCCAGGCTGGCATTCAGAAGCCCCGCTCGCTGCTGCGGCCGGCATGGGCCTGCGCCAGCTGGCGATAGCGGTGGGCATGCTCTCTCTGCTCAGCGATCGCCTCCGGGCTGAGCTGGTGTTTCACCTGGGCCGGTGCCCCCATCACCAGGGCGCCGGCCGGCACGTCGCGCGTCACCACCGAGCCGGCCGCCACCAGGGCGCCAGCCCCCACGGTGACGCCATTGAGCACGATGGCGCCGATGCCGATCAGGCAGCCGTCTTCGAGGGTGGCGCCATGCACCACGGCCCGGTGGCCGATGGTCACGTCGGCGCCGATGGTCACGGGCTGGCCGGGATCGCCATGCAGCACGGCGCCATCCTGCACGTTGCTGTTGGCGCCGATCACGATCGGGCAGACATCACCGCGGGCCACCGCCGTGGGCCAGAGGCTCGCCCCGGTGGCGAGATCCACCTCACCGATCACCACCGCCGAATCGGCCACCCAGGCCTCCGGGTGGATCCGCGGCTCGGGCCAGGGGAAGGGGGCCATGGGGCGCGGCTGGCAAGGAAGTTCCATTCTCGGTCGGCTCGCGATCGGCCTGCGATCGGCTGACGATTCTCCGCCCGCTTGGACGGGACCCCCGCCGGGTGATACGTTCGCTTGGAGCCCGAAAGGGCTGCCATGGGTTTCGCCCACTGGCGGGTCGCTAGCTCAGCGGTAGAGCACTCGGCTTTTAACCGATTGGTCCTGAGTTCGAATCTCAGGCGACCCATGATTCATGTCCCGCCATACTGTTGGATTGCAGTGCAGTTGATCTTCACCAAGTTCACGGCTTGCGCTCGTCTCGTCTGAAGGCCATAAAAGATTGCCGGCCGCAATGAAGCGCATTCACAACCCGGGCTTTGACACTGTCCCACTTTGGGTGCTGACCCAACCATGAACGTCGTGTCGTACCAGTGCACGCCCGGCCTTGCCAATCACCCCAGACCTACAGTCATGCCGATCTGAATACCTTGGTGCTAGTCCATCAGATCAGCCTGCCGGTGGTGAGGGAGGACCCCCTTACTACGGATGTTTGTTGCCGAACCCTGCACCGCGATGCCCGTGTCGATCCGCTCGATGGGTGGGGTACTGGTCTGTACTGCTAAAGGCTGAGTACAGACCTGTACCCCTGCGAACGCGGCTTGGTGGCGGCGGTGGAATCGACCACGGCGCTCCCGATCAGCTGAAGCAGTTCGAATAGATCATCCAGGCCGACAATCTGGACTTTCCCTATCCTGTCCAAGCTCTGAATGGCGCGACCGACGCCGATACCGCCGCCGGCATCGGACACAACCCAACCCCAGAGCGCCAAGGCTCGGATCGGCGGTGAAGTTCAGCGTTGAAGTTCAGCGGTGAAATCTGACTGTGTTCAGCACCCGCCCTGCGAATCGAGGCACTGGGAAAAGAGGATGTGCGTCTTGCAGAGGTGCAGACGGCTTCATCTCTGGGCATCGGATCGACGGGCGGTGGCCGACCCGTCCTTCAAAGGAGCTTCAGCGATGTTCTGCAGGGCATTCGTGCTCGAGAATCGCGCCGGCCTGAATGGATTCCTGCACGGGCGTGCTCAAGGGAATGAAGCAGGGCCTCCTGAGAAAGGAAGAACCAGCCCCAGGTCAGCAAGGTGGGGAGGCCCTGCTTTCAGCGTCTGATCTTGGCCTCTGGCCCCTGGGCCAGTTCGGGTCGGTTGCCGAAGTCAACGCTGCCATCGCCCCACAGCCCGTGAAGCTCGAGCCCTCGCGCTGCTGGGAGGTGTGGTGTCTCCCTTCGATGACGTGGTGAACGACGCCAACGGCGCTTCCATTGTCATCGAGTTTCACAGGGGCAAGTTGTCGCTCTACGACAATCCAGTGATGGTGATGACCAATGCACCACGGTTTGATTGGCATTTAACCAATCTCGATAACTCTACGGTCCTGAGCAAGATCGATTGACCGACAGTTCACTTCGGCGACTCCATGGCGGTTCAACCGGATTCCGGAGTTGCGACCACGGGCCTGCCTGCATCCAACACCTCGGTGGGGCACTTCGTACGCGGGGCGTTCTACGCCCAGTACACGGAGAAAGCCAGCACGCCGGACAGGGCTATGACGACGCTGGCCCATGGAATGAACAATGTCGATCGGCCATGCGGAGGCACAATCGATCGTCCTGAGAGATTGCCATGATTTGGATCATACTAGGTTTGAACTTTCAGCCCTTGCCGGTGCAAGCAGTCCGCTGATCGTGCCCTTGCAGCAGACTGGCAGCAAGGCGGTAGATGGCACAGCGGCTCTGATGACGGCTTGAACGCCATGACAGCCGGCCTCATGGGCTCGGGACACGGAGCCAGCACTGTTGGAGCCACCAGTGGGCGGAAGGATCGCAGTCGAGACGAGGCAGCCCCATGCGGGCCTGCCTGGGGCTCTGAGACAGCGGTGGCACTCATTCGGTGCAGCCGCTCGCTTCCCTTGGCCACCCGCGCCGTTTATACCTTCGCCCGCTTCCCGGATGCTCCAGTGCGCCATCTCACCCTTCATCACGACGGCTATCCCACCGGCGCCGCCTGGAGGTTTGCCGCGGCCCTGCGCCAGGGCGGCAACGCCTCGACGTTCCTCGCCGCTTTCGTGAGCTCCCAGCCAGGGGCGGCCCCTCTGGCTGGAGCCGACCAGGCCGCCGATGCCGACTACCGCTATCTGTTGACGCTGGTGGGCCGCCACGTTCCCCGTCTGCAGGTGGAATGCTGGCGCCGGCTGCCGGGGGCGACCAGCTGGCAGCGCCGCTGCGGCCCGATGCTCCTGGCCACCTTCATCCAGCGCTTCCTGCCCGGTGATCCGCTCCCCATGGGCAGTCAGCCCTTGCCGGCAGCGTGCATAATGCGTACAGAGACATAACCCTTCTGCCGTGGGTGTTGCCGGGTCCATGCCCAGTCCTCAGCTCCTTGAGGAGTACAGCCAGTTTTTCAGGCTCCTGAGCGAGCCGGCCCGGTTGCAGCTGCTCTGTCACCTGCAGAAGGGGCCGATGGACGTGGCCTCCTTGATCGAGGCCACCGGTTTCTCCCAGTCCCACATCAGCCGTCAGCTGGGCCAGCTGCAGCGTGCCGGGCTGGTGAGCTGTGAGCGCGATGGGGTGCGGATGATCTACCTCGCTGATGATCCCTTGGTGCAAGACCTCTGCACCTTGGTCCAGACCCGGCTGAAGCAGAGGCTGGAGCAGCAGCTGCAGCAACTCAGGGCTGCCTGAGCTCTCGGCTCAGCAGGTTCCGGCCTGGCCGGCTCCCGATTCGGCCTCGCTGCTGTCCGATTCGCGATAGTCCAGCCGCAACAGGTGCACCAACGGTGCGAAGGGTTTGAGGTAGCGGCTTTCGTGGGGCTTCCCGGGCAGCATTCGGTTCCAGTAGAGCCATGGCAACAGGCGGGTCTTCATCAGCCACATGCTCCAGCGCGGCTTGGTGGGGTCCACCAGGAAGGAGCTCACCGGCTTCTGGCTGTAATCGAACTCCGCCATCACCACGTTGCCGTAGCCGGTGATCAGGGGGCACACCGTGTAGCCGTCGTACTGAGCATCCAGGGGCTTGCCATCCAGGAAAGCCAGCAGATTGGCCGACACCACCGGGGCTTCTCCTCGAACGGCACCGGCTGTCTTGGAGGTGGGCAGGCCGGCCACATCGCCCAGGCAGAACACATTCGGCCAGCTGGGATGCTGCAGCGTGAACGGATCTGTCGCCGCCCAGCCGCCAGGTCCGTCGCCCGCCAGCGGACTGCCAGACACCACCTCCGGTGCTGTCATCGGCGGCACAGCGTGGAGCATCGCGAAGGACAGTTCCTCGATGCGCTTGCTGCCGCCTGGCTCCTCCACTTCAAAGACCGCCACCTGCTCCTTGGCCCGAACCTGCCTGAGATTCCAGCCGAAATGCACTTCGATGCCGCGGTTCCGTACCACCCTCTCCAAGGTGCGTGCATAGGCCGGCACGGAAAACAGAGATGTGAGGGCAGAGCAGAAGATCACCCGTGTGTTCACCCCCACGCCGCTTCTGGCCTTGAAGTGATCGTCGGCCAGATACATCACCTTCTGCGGCGCACCGCCGCATTTGATCGGTGTCTCGGGCACGGTGAAGATCGCGGTGCCGCCCTGGAACTGTTTGATCGTTTCCCAGGTGTAGGGGGCATAGCGGGGTGAGTAGTTGCTGCACACCCCATGGCTTCCCAGGGCCTCCGGAAGACCCGCGATGCGCTCCCAGCGCGACTGCAGACCCAGGGCCATCACCAGGGTGTCGTAGGTCAGGATCTCACCGCTGCTGGTGGACACGGCGTTGGCCGCAGGATCGAAGCCCGTGGCGGCAGCCTGGATCCAGGTCACCCCGGTGGGGATCAGGGAGGCCTCATCGCGGCGGGTCTGCTCGAGAGCCATGATCCCTCCCCCCACCAAGGTCCAGCCCGGTTGGTAGTCATGATCCGCCGATGGCTCAAGGATCGCGATCTCAATGCCGGGACGCTGCTGCAGCAGCAGGTTGGCCACCGTGATGCCGGCGCACCCCCCACCGACGATCACGACCTGATGATGACGGGAAGAGGCAGCCATCAGAGCTAACGCCCATCAACAGGGTCCAGGTATCAAAACTAACAAGGCATCACCAGCAGAAAGGGGCTGGGCTGGGGCAGCAGCTCAAGCCCACCAGGGTTTGCTGCCATCTCAGAAGTCGGATTCTGTCCAGGTCACTGGAGCGAAGGTGAGCAGGTTGAGAGCTCTGGGTGTCGCTCGTGGATCTGTTCATGGCAGGCACGCCTGAACGAAACACGGGCCTGGAGTGATCCCGGCCCGTGCGAGGGAGCGTCTTAGTGACGCAGCTGGCTCCACGGAGCAGCCAGCGGCACCGGCTCAGTGATGGATCGACTGGGCGAGATTCAAAGTCTCACTAACCGATCGCTGGTGCACTCAGGGCAACGGGCTGGCTTTCCACTGCGGCAAGATCGAGCGGGAAGTTATGGGTATTGCGTTCGTGGATGGCCTCGATACCAAGACCGCCGCGGTTGAGGATATCGGCCCAGGTGTTGATCACATGGCCTTGATGGTCGAGCACTGAATGGTTGAAGTTGAAGCCGTTGACATTGAACGAGAAGCTGATCACGGCCAGGGTGGCAAACCAGATCCCCACCACAGGCCAGGCTGCCAGGAAGAAGTGGAGGCTGCGGCTGTTATTGAAGGAGGCGTACTGGAAGATCAGGCGGCCGAAGTAGCCATGGGCGGCCACAATGTTATAGGTCTCTTCTTCCTGACCGAACTTGTAGCCACGGTTCTGAGACTCGCTCTCGGTGGTTTCCCGCACCAGGGAACTGGTCACCAGGGAGCCATGCATGGCAGAGAACAGGCTGCCACCAAAGATGCCGGCCACGCCCAGCATGTGAAACGGATGCATGAGCACATTGTGCTCGGCTTGCAGCACCATCATGAAGTTGAAGGTGCCACTGATCCCCAGGGGCATGGGGTCTGAGAAGGAGCCTTGCCCGATGGCATACACCAGCAGCACGGCGGTGGCGGCACCCACGGGGGCGCTGTAGGCCACGGCAATCCAGGGGCGCATGCCCAGGCGGTAGCTCAGTTCCCACTCGCGGCCGAGATAGGCATAGATGCCGATCAGGAAGTGGAAAATGATCAATTGATAGGGGCCGCCGTTGTACAGCCACTCATCGAGGCTGCTGGCTTCCCAGATGGGGTAAAAGTGCAGACCGATCGCATTGGAGCTGGGCACCACCGCGGCCGTGATGATGTTGTTGCCGTAAAGCAGGCTGCCGGTCACGGGTTCGCGGATGCCGTCGATGTCGACGGGCGGAGCGGCGATGAAGGCAACGATGAAGCAGATGGCTGCCGCCAGCAGGGTGGGGATCATCAGCACACCGAACCAGCCGATATAGAGGCGGTTGCTGGTGCTGGTGATCCAGTCCTTGAAGGACTCCCACGGGCGGCTCCGGGATGGAGCGACTGAGGCAGACGTCATCGACACAGGAGCAAAGGGAGAATGGAAAGCGGAGGGGCCGGCCCTGCCGGGAGGGCGAGCCAGCCAGCATCCGTCTCTTCCTCATACAACACTAGCGTTGAAAGCGCTTTAACGGAGCAAAGGGGGATAAGTAGTTGTGCCTGAGTTTTTGGCGTGCTGCTGCGGCCCCTCTCTCCCCTTTGGGCTCTGTCTTTCTCAGCTGTCCACGCTCCATCCGAGTGGGGCCATGTCCCTGGACCAGGGGGCTGCCTTGTCGAGCAGACTGGACAATGGCGGTGACTTCCGTCGGGTTCACGTCCCGCCTGGGGCTGGCTGGTCTCAACTCCTTCGACCCGGTGCGTGCCAGGCATGAAACATTCCGAAGCTGCAGAGGCCTCTGCCCAGGGCGGGGCCCAACGTCGGCGCTTTGGTTCGGCTGGCGGATGTCATGGGCCGTCAACCAAGCCTCCAGGCTCCGCCTCCGTCACGGTGGCGTTGCTGGGCCTGCCCAACACCGGTAAGTCGACGCTCTACAGCCGGCTGACCGGTCGCCATGCCCATATCGCCAACTGGCCCGGGCTCACCGTTGATCTGCTCTGTGGCGATCTGCCGCCGGCCGCCGATGGTCGTCGGTTCGAGCTGGTCGACCTACCAGGTATCCACGACCTCAGTGGCTCCAGTGAAGACGAAGCAATCGTCCAGAGTTACCTGCGAACAACCCCGCCGGATCTGGCGCTGGTGGTGATCAACGCCAGTCAGATCAGCACCCAGATCGCCCTGGCCCTGCAGGTGCGAAGCCTGGGCGTTGCCACCGTGCTGGCGCTCAACATGAGTGATGAGGCCAGACGTTATGGCATCCGCATTGACCACGCTGCCCTGAGTCGGCGGCTGGAGATGCCGGTGCTGGCGATCAACGCCAAGAGTCGTGAGGGCCTGGAGGCGCTGCTCCACACTCTCCATACCGTCCAGGCGGATCCTTGCCCCACCATTGCGGCCGCTTCACCTGTCGATGAGGCGCTGGATCGGCAGGTGGCGGAGCTGCTTGCAGGTGTCGTGGTGATGCCGCCGGACAGGCGTGTGACGAGAAGCCGCGGCCTCGATCGGATTCTGCTCAATCCCCTGGTGGGCCCGCTGGTGTTCCTGGCGATTGTGCTGATCATGTTCCAGGGGCTCTACATCGTTGGTGGCAGCCTTCAGGAGGTTCTGGGGGTGATCTTCGATGCGATTGAGAACCACCTAATTGTTCCTCCCCTTGCGAACCTCGGCACCCCGGAGTTGCTGCAGGGCTTTCTGGTGGACGGCGTCTGGATGGGTGTCACCACCGTCGTCAGTTTCACGCCGCTGATCTTTGTCTTCTATCTGGTGATGGCTGTGGTGGAAGACTCGGGCTATCTTCCCCGGGCCGCCTTTCTGATGGATGGCTTCATGCACTGGCTCGGCCTGGATGGTCGCGCCTTCGTGCTGCAGGTGATGGGTTGCGGCTGCAATGTGCCGGCAATTCTAGGCACCCGCGTGATCCGCGATCGCGCCATGCGGTTGCTCACCATGCTGGTGATTCCGTTTGCCCTCTGCCAGGCGAGGCTCACCGTCTTCATCTTTCTGGCTGGAATCTTTTTCCCTAAACCCTGGTGGGCTCCTGGGCTTGTGGTCTTCGCCTTTTATCTGCTCAGTTTCCTGGCGGCGATCATCACAGGACTCCTGTTCAAGCGAGCTTACCGCAGTGATGAGGCTTTCGTGCTGGAACTGCCGCCTTATCGCCAGCCGAGCCTGGGCACGATTCTGCAACGGGCCTGGATGGAGATGCTCAACTTCGTCACCAGCACGCGCCTGTTCATCGTGATCGGTGCTGCGGCGGTGTGGTTGCTGACCAACCTTCCCCCGGCGGCGGCCTCCGGCAGTGGCGCCAGTCTGGCGAGTGCCATCGGTGGGCTCTTTCAACCGTTGCTGGGCCCGATCGGTATGACCCCGGATCTCACGGTGTCGTTGTTCTTCGGTTTCATCGCCAAGGAAATCCTGCTGGGGCCATGGCTGTGATCTACCGCACCAGCGAGAGCGGCCTGGGAACAGCGATCCAGAGCGCGATCACACCCTTGCAGGCGCTCAGTTTCATGACCTTCACCCTGCTCTACACCCCCTGCCTGTCAACGGTGGCGATTCAGCTGAAGGAATCGAAAAGCAGGATGTTTGCGCTCATGTCCGTGGGTTGGTCGCTGTCGCTGGCCTGGTTGATGGCTCTGCTGGTGTATCAGGCCGGCGGCTGGCTGCTGGCCTGAGCGGCTTCATCGGCGCAGACCTCCATCTGCCTGGCATGCTCCTGGCGCAGCATGAACTCGAACATGCCATGGGCGAGATGGAGAATCCCGCCAGGTCTGCCACGCCGGATCACTTCGAGGCGAACACCCGGTTTGATGCCCATCGCCTTCAACCGCTGGCAAAGCGCTGGATGGCCTGGCAGGGTCTGCAGGGTGACGTGGTCGCCGGCAGAGGCCTGGCTGAGGATCATGGCTGCGCGACTGCTCCGGGCGCTGAACAACTCTAGGTCCCGCATGGTGGATTCCTGGGCGAGCCTGCTCGGTTCAGCTGACTGGATGGTCGGCTGCCTCTGCAGGAGCCCGGGGCAGTGTGCTGATGGCGGCGATCATGTCGGGGATCAGCACCAGCTCCCGATCGGCCCCACCCTGCATCGGCACCAACAGCCTCAGGGGCAGGGCGGAACTGGGCCGTGGCATCAGCTCCGCCAGATCGAACTGAGCCGATCCATCGGGAATGGCCGTCTCCCCGGCGGGCACCATTTCCTGGCTTCGGTTGGGCAGCTCCCAGTGATTGCCCATGGTGTCCTCGATGGCGACAGAGCGGCCATGATCCGGATGCTGATCCGGGCCCAGGCCATTGAGCCGCAGTCGCCAGCCGGCCTCGAAATCCGGATCAGGCTGCTCGAACAGGCTGACCAGCCAGCGATCGCCGCTGGTGTCGCCCTGCGACCAGCGCTGAATATCGGCTGCAGCCTGAGCCGGTGGGGCAATCCCCAGCCCCAGGATCAGAAGGAAGGCAACAAGGCGGACCATCAGCAGGGCCTGCCAGCACCGGCGCCAGGATCGCCGCACTCCCAGATCTGGCCCGCAGGCGACCAGGACAGAGATTCTCATGACGGCAATTCCGCATCACGACTTCATCACGCTAGCGTTTTGAATGAATCCGGAGCTGATCGTGCGTCGCACCTGATCTTCGGAGTCGTGGTGGTCACAGCCCATCCCAGCTTCGTTCTGGCGGCTGAGCCAGGTTCTGCGCCTGTGGATTCAATCGCCCCTTTCAAAAGGGGAACGGCTGGCAGGTTCGCCAGACCTCCTGAGATTGCAGGGCTCGGCGATCTGCACGACCTCGACAATCTTTGCGGCATGGTCGCTGCCCATTGACCGGAGGGGAGTGCCGTTCTTCATTCATCTGGAGCATCAGAGGAAGGTGACAGCAATGCAGGACCACGTCGGTCCATTCCGTCTCCATAATTCTGTAGATCGGCTTGGTCTGGACGGTATTGCGGAGTGTGATGGGCTGTCGCCATCGGGATGATCCTGAGGGAACGATCGATTTCAGGGTCGATGTCGGCCAAGGGGATGATCAGGTTCGTTTCGCTGATGGCCTGACCGTGCCGGTGCAGACCTCCCGCGATCAGATCACGTTTGAGGAGAAGGAAACCAACAGTTTCCATCTCTCCGACAACGATACTGATGATGTTGCTGTTGGAGTTCCCAGTCCAGATGCTCGGGCCCTAGGAATCCCCTTTCGGGTTGCTCCCGTGGTGATTCATCTCGACCATCGCCACGACCTGAAGCACCGCACCACGATCGCCCGCCGTACCCTCAGTTTCGAGGACCATGAGCTGGTCAAGCCAGACGTCCTGGGAGCCCGATGGATGGATGGGCGTTGTCATGAAGTCCCGCCCCGCTGATCCGCAGCCGCAGCCGCAGCCGCAGCAGGCATTGTTGAGCAGCGTGGCGGAACTGGAGGATGTTCCTAGGTTGAGGCGGTGACTGATCCCGCTCCCGACCCTGCGTCTCAGGCCCGGGCTCTGTCGCTGCTGGCGGAGATGAGCCTGGCCGAGAAGCTGCATCTGCTCGACGGCGACACCCCGTTCTGGGCCGGCATGGTGGACATCGCCACCCGGGATGCCTCCCATCGCCATCCCTGGCCCACCGGTTGCCTGCCGAGGCTGGGCCTGAAGGGGCTGCAGTTTGTCGATGGTCCCCGCGGTGTGGTGCTCGAAGGGGGTGCCACCACCTTTCCGGTACCGATCGCCCGCGGTGCCACCTGGGATCCCGAGCTGGAGGAGAGGATCGGCGAGGCGATCGCCCGCGAGGCCCGCAGCTTCGGGGCCGACTGGGTGGCCGCCGTGTGCGTCAACCTGCTGCGCCATCCCGGCTGGGGCCGGGCCCAGGAGACCTATGGCGAAGACCCGGTGCATCTGGGTGCCATGGGAGCAGCGATGACCCGCGGTCTGCAGCGCCACGCCATCGCCTGCGTCAAGCACTTTGCGCTCAACTCGATCGACAGCTCCCGCTTCCTGGTGGACGTTCGTGCCTCGCAGCGGGTGCTGCATGAGCTCTACCTCCCCCACTTCCGCGACTGTGTCAAGGCCGGCGCCGGCTCGGTGATGAGCGCCTACAACCGGGTCAACGGCGAATGGTGCGGACAGCATCCCCAGCTGCTGCAGGACATCCTCAAGACCCGCTGGGACTTTGGGGGATTTGTCGTCACCGATTTCATCTTCGGTGTGCGGGATGGGGTGCGGGCTCTGCTGGCGGGCCAGGACCTGGAGATGCCGTTCCGGATGATCTTCGAGGGCAGCCTCAGCGAGGCGGTGGCGGATGGGCGCCTGCCGATCCACCGCATTGACGAGGCAGTGCTGCGGCTCTTGCAGGCCCAGCTCACGGTTCCTCCAGGCTCCTATCCGATGTCCCTGCGCCACGGCGCCGACCATCGGCAACTGGCCCGGGAGGCGGCCACCAAGTCGATCGTGCTGCTGAAGAACGAAGGATCGGTGCTGCCCCTGCGGGGTCTGCACTCCCTGGCCGTGATCGGTCCGTATCTGGCGGTGGCGAACCTGGGCGATCGGGGTTCCTCGGACACCCGGCCCGAGCCGGGATCGGTGGTCACACCCCTGGCGGGCCTGCAGGCCGCCGCCCCAGAGCTGCGGCTGGAGGTTGCCGATGGCGCCGACCTCAGGGCGGCCACCGCCCTGGCCGCCGAGTGCGACGCGGCCCTGCTGGTGCTGGGGCTGGACTGGCGCCTGGAGGGAGAGCACATCCATCCCGGCGACATTGCCCCGATCCTGCAGCAGGTCCCCCCGCCCGATGGCCTGCTGCGCCTGGGGCGGAGCCGGGTGTTGCCGCTCTGGCGACCCGTGGCCCGCCTGATCGCCTGGATCACCAGCTACGGCTCGGCCAGGCGGGGCGGCGACTTCGCCGCGGGAGATCGCACCGGGCTGGATCTGCCGCCTGAGCAGGTGGCGCTGATCGAGGCGGTGGCCGCCGCCAATCCACGCACCGTGGTGGTGCTGATGGGTGGTGGCGCCATCCTCACCGAGGGGTGGCACGACCGGGTGCCCGGCCTGCTGCTGCTCTGGTACCCGGGGCAGCGGGGCGGCGAGGCTCTGGCCGACGTGCTGCTGGGCCGGGTCTCCCCATCCGGGCGCCTCCCCTTCACGATCCCCACCAATGCGGCGCATCTGCCGCCCTTCGAGCCCCGCGCTCAGCAGGTCACCTACGACCTGTGGCATGGCTACCGCCGCCTGCGGCGTGAGGGCCATCGCGCTGCCTATCCCTTCGGCTACGGACTCTCCTACAGCCGTTTCGAGCTGGCAGACCTCACAGCCGCGATCGAGCCGCAGGCCGGGGAGGAGGGCGAGCTGGTGGTGGAGGTCACGGTGCGCAATGGGGGCGCGATGGAGGCCGATGAGGTGGTTCAGGTCTACCTGGAGCCGCCCGGCCGGCAGGTGGAACGCCCCGCTCGGGTGCTGGTGGGCTTCCAGAGGGCCAGCATGGCGATGGCAGAGCAGAGGCGCCTCGTGCTGCGGATCCCGCTGCGGCGGCTTGCCTACTTCGAGGAATCCAGCGATGGCTTCGTGCTCGAACCTGGCCTGCACCGGCTGGTGGTGGCGCGCCATGCCGAAGACGCTGGACTTGCCCTGGAGTTGCAGGTCGAAGGCCGCATCCTGGGCCGCTGACGCCAGCAGCCTCAGGCTGTTCTGGCTCGGTCGCGGGTGCTGAAGGTGCGGCCCTTCCAGCTGACGCGACCGCGCTCGAGGTTGAGAATCGCCAGCACGAAGACGCCGATGAAGAACAGAACGGGGATCGGGAACACGAGGTTGATCCAGCCGAAACGACCCACCCGGCGGGTGATCAGCAGCAGCTGCAGCGCGTAGGCCCCGTACACCACGGCATTGGGCAGCAGGGCCGGATCGCCCACCATCGGCCAGCCCAGCAGGGAGGCCGGCAGGCACCAGGCGGCCCAGAACAGCCCCGACAGCCACAACAGCACAGCCAGCATCCAGGGCCAGCGCACCTCGCCAGCGGCGGTGGCGAAGTTCTTGCCGAAGCCCGTCACCATGTCGCGCAGACCACCGGGATACATGCGGTAGTCGATCGCGCCGAGGCCGAGGAAGGCGCTCACCTGCAGGCCCGCCTGTTCATAGCAGTGGCCTAGAAACCAGTCTTCCACCACCTTCCCCGCCACGGCGGCATGGCCGCCGCTGCGGTCGTAGTCGATGCGGCTGGTCACCAGCGCCGGACCGAAGGCGACGCCACTGCCCTGGCCCAGGGGCACGGCCATCAGCCCCACCAGATTGAACAGCACCGAGAGCTGTTCATAGGGCTTCTCCGTGCGGTGGTAGGGCTGCACGGACACCAGTCCACCCAGGGTCTGGTGCTTCGCCAGCAGCCGTTCGAGGAAGCTCGGCAGGGGCTCGGTGTCGGCATCCAGGAACACGAGCACCTCGCCGTGGCTGGCTCGTACGCCGTTGTGCAAGGCCCAGGTCTTGCCGCACCAACCCTGCGGCAGCGGCGGCGGTTGCATGACGGTGATCGGCAGCTCCTGGGCACACTCCATGGCGATCGAGGCGGTGCGATCGGTGGAGTGGTCGTCGATCACGATCACCTCCAGCGGCCGTACGCTCTGGCGGTTCAGGGCGGCCAGCAGGTTGGGCAGGGTGGTCTCCTCATTGCGGGCCGGGATCAGCACCGAGACCCGCGGCACCTGACTGAGGGAGGCCTCCGGCAGCAGGGGCATGCGCAGGGAGAGGAACCAGCCCAGCAGCCAGCGCACCAACAACGAGATACCGAGCAAGTCGATCAAAGGCCTGCCTGCCGGATCACCCCAACGCTATGCGGCTTCCCCTGGGGGGCCAGTAGGGATCCCCGTTCAGGGCCGCAGCAGCTCCTGGGCCAGGGGCCGGATCGAGGCGGGGTCACGCAGGATCTGGGGATGGGTCCAGACCGGCAGCATGGTGCGCTCTCCCACCGGCAGCACGGCACGCCATCCCGGCAGCACGGCCAGATCGATGGCGGAGTAGAAGCTGTGGCAATCGATCCCGCGCAGGGCGTCCTGATCGCTGTTGAGCTGCTGTAACAGGGGGCTGCCCATCTTCAGATCGGCGATGCCGGCCACCAGCTGGCGGGGCCACAGCTCGGCCGTGAGCGTGCCCTGCTGCGGGCTGCCGACGCTGATGAACCGCCGGGTGCGCCGATAGCCCCCCAGCAGCTGGATCCAGGTGCGGGCGATCACACCACCGATCGAGAACCCCAGCAGATCGATGGGCTGATCCAGCCCGAAGGCCGCCTCGATGTGGCTGCCGAGCAGAACGGCTGCCTCTTCGATCGGTGTGCGGCCCAAGCGCAACGGCAGATCGGGGATCAGCAGCGGATGGCGGCGGTCCCCCAGCTCCCGTTTCAACCGATCAAAGACCTGCGGGCTGTCCAGCAGCCCATGCACCAGCACCAGGGGAGGGGCCGACGGCGCCGGAGCATCGGACGCGGGCGGTGTGGCGGCGACGGCGGGTGCAGGAGAGGGAGGAGAAATCGTGGGTGCCCCGCAAGCGTCTGGAAAAAATTCAACGGCATTCCTCCGATTTGCAGAAGAGCCGACCGGGAGTGGAAACCGGCACGGCGTCGCGTGATCCCCGCTCGATCCAGGGCCTTGAGCAAGGACTGCTCCTGCAGAGGCAGCTAGAGCAGTGCCCGTCCCAGCCGCCATGCTTGTGGTACCCGGGTCTGGCTTGTGATGCCAGCGTTTGCCAGTGAAGGACTGGCGGGTGCAGGTAGCGTGCGAAAAACTGGGGAGAATCCGGTCGTCTGCCCCATGGCGCCACTGCGTTGCCACCTGCTGATCGGTCCACCCGCCAGTGGCAAGACCACCCTGGCGCGAGCCCTGGCTCCCCTGCTCAGCGGCCCCGGACAGCCGCCCGCGGTGGTGCTCTCCACGGATGCGATCCGCGCCGAGGTGTTCGGCGATGCGGCCGTTCAGGGGCCCTGGGGCGACATCCAGCAACGCCTGCACCAGCGCCTGCAGGAGGCGGTGGCCAACGGCAGCCCGGTGATCGTGGATGCCACCCATGCCAGGCGGGCCTGGCGGCTGGCAATCACCCAGGCCCTGTCGCTGCCGGTGGCCGTGGAGTGGATCGGCTGGTGGCTCCATACGCCCCTGCCCACCTGCCTGGAGTGGAACCAGCGACGCGAGCGCCCCGTGCCGGTGCCGGTGATTCAGGAGATGGCCGCCGCCCTGGCCGATTCCCATGCCGGCCCGCAGCGCAGCGAGGGCTTTGCGGCGATCTGCGCCCTGGTGCCCAGCCACCATGACGATCTGGTGCCGGTGCTGCAGAGCGAACTGGCCGGTCTCGTCAAGCGGATTCGATCGTCCCGCAATCGCGAGAATCGGCTGCAGCGACACGGGTACTCGCGCCTGCTCGATCTGGAGCGGCTGCTTCACCTGATTCGCCTGCTGGTCTCCTTCCCCGATCTCGAGGCCTCCGATCCGGGGACGCGGGAGGAACTGGAAGCCTGGGTGTCACCACCGCCGCAAGGGGACCTGGCCGAACGGGCCGCAGCCTATCTGCGCCGTCTGCATGGCGACTGCTACGCCGATGCCGCAGCCCTCCGCCGTGACCTGCTCTGGCTCGAGCAGAACGGCTTCACCAGTGCTGTGGCGGTCGATGCACCGATCCAGCTGCTGGAGCCGGGACCGGCGGATCAGCCGCTGCGGCGCCCGGCTGTGCCGGCCAGTGGGGGTGTGCACGGTGGCTCGCCGCCCATGGCCGATGGCCCGGTGTTCCTGCGGGTGATGACCCTGCTGCGCCACATGTTGCAAGCCCCCTTCGATCGGGCGGGGGAAAAGGGGAGCAATCTGCACCAGCACCTGATCGCCCAGATCGAAGCGATTCCCGGCGCCTATCTCCGCGGCGAAAGCGCCACCCTGCGCAAGGACATCGAAAAGATCCTCACCCCCTACGGCTTCCGCTCCCGCAACGACAACGTCCGCCATGGCTACTGCCTCGGCACCGCCATCCTCTCGGCGGCGCGGCTGCGGGAGGTGCACGACGTGGTGCGCCAGGCCGCCGGGCGACTCGCTGATCCCTCGGCCCAGGAGCTGCTGACCGAACTGGATGAACGGCTGGGCTGGGCGGGACTCGACATCAGCGAAGCCCTGCCGGTGCGCAGCTATGCCCGCCACTCCATCCTCGAAGCCGCCCTTGTTCGCAGGGAGTCGCTCGCTGCACCCCGGCAGGCCGAGCGGATCGAGACGGCGATCCTGGAACACCGGCGGGTGTGCCTGGAGCGGTTCGCCTCCGCCGGCAGTTTTCCAGAAAGCCCTCAAGGGATTCTGAGGGTGTGGCCGCTCCAGTTGATCTTCCACAACATCGGTTGGTATCTCCTCTACGAGGACGACCAGGTGGGGCAGGCGGAGGGATTGATCCGCAGCGAGCGGCTCGATCGACTGGCTCGGACCCGCAGCGAGGGGCGGTTGCGCCGCAGTCCTGAGGAGCATCGCCGCTCCCTGCAACGGGTCGAGCGCCTGCTGCACCATTGCGGCGGCATCTACTTCGGCGAGGAGCTGGCGCCGCAGCTCGCCATCGCCAGCAGCTCAGCGCGGCTGCGCGACACGGCCCTGGAGACCCTGCGCTTCTCCTGTACCGCTTCGGCTTTCGCCTTCATTCGCGAGGGGGTGGCGCGCTACCCGATCGAGCACACCCGCTTCTCCCTTCCCCTGGCGGGTGATCGCTGGTGGCGCCACCCCAAGGCGCCCCATGTGCTGAGGCCGAATGCAAAAGACGACAGCCATCCCTATCCGGTGGAGCTGGACCTGCCCAGCTGGACGGTGGCCCGTGATGTGGACCTGCGCAACTGGCTGTTCGGCTTCGGAGGCGAGCTTCGCATCGAGGCACCCGATGGGATGCGTCAGGAGTTGCTGCGGCATGTTCGAGCTGCCCTTGCGGTCTATGGGGAGACGGACGCCGCGCCGCCGCGCAAGGCCGCTGGGGCCGCCGAGCCCAGCAGGCGGCAACCGGAAGCACCGCAGTTTTTCTTCTCCAATCGATGCCTCAGGGACTGAAGCCAGGTGCGGATCGTGAGTCTCTGCCCTGGCCCCACGACAGACCGATCGTCGCGCGCCACGTCAGCGTTGCGTCGATCGCGTGGTTCTGCATGGCGCGTGGTTCAGGCCTGCTGCGCTGCAGTCGGTGCCATCAGCTGTCGCCTCCGTCCAGGCGATCAACATGAACGCTCTGCGTTTCTGGGTGTACAGCAGGCCCAAACTGATTGTAAATCGCCACATCGGCGGCATCGCGGCCATAGCCGATCACCACATAGCCACCACGAAGCTCGGTCTGCGTGGCATCAAAGGTATACCAACGCCCTGCAACGTAGGCTTCAAACCAGGCGTGCAGGTCCATGGGCCTGAGCCCATAAAGATATCCAGCCACCAATCGTGCTGGGATGCTCAGGCTGCGGCAAAGAGCAATACCAAGGTGAGCTAGATCGCGACAGACTCCCGATCCTTTTGCATGGACTTCCGTGGCCGATAGGGGAATGTAATTGATGCCTGGTTCATAACGAATTGTGCTGCGCAACCAGCTTTCAATTGCCTTGACCTGGTCGTAGCCGAGTCGTTGTCCGGCTACAATGTCTGCGGCCATGAGGCCGAATCGGTCGGATTCGCAATAGCGACTTGGCAACAGGTAGCTGAGCACGTTTTCGGGAAGATTCTCGATGGTGACAATGGGCGCTCCCGGCGCCTGGTCAACGTGGTCAGCGGTCAGCACTTCGGATGTGGTGTGAATGGCAAGCGGGCCCGGGAGGGCAACCAGTCGCTGGCAGAGATTGCCGTAACCATCCGTGTACTCGAATACGGGGATGTAGGGATTTAATCTGTATTCTTCCCGAGCGATCCATTGCTGAGCGCCACTGCGCAATCGCAGCATCAGAATGAAGGGGGTTGGCGCTGTGATAGTGAAGGTTAAACTACAGCCTGTGCGCAGCCACATGTGGCAGGCTCACCAGCGAAATCCTCTCTCAATCTAGCGGCTCAGATCCTGCTGCAAAGCCGTGCAGCTCTGTCTGCAGGCCTGTGTGCGCGTCTGCTGTCGATGCGGTACGGCATTTGATTCAGATCGGCAGCCTGTGTCAGAGATGTGCCGGCAGCGTCAGTGTCCCCAGCGCGGCGGAACCTGAAATCCGCCATCAGTCTTGCAATCATCAGCCCTTCAGCCGCAATCCCTTCACCAGGGGTGCCGCCAGCATCAGCATCAGGCTGCGGCTTTCCAGCGGAGCCCCGGACGGGCTCCACCGCTCCGGACG
The DNA here is from genome assembly GCF_015840915.1 of Synechococcus sp. CBW1002. NCBI lineage: Bacteria > Bacillati > Cyanobacteriota > Cyanophyceae > Synechococcales > Synechococcaceae > Synechococcus > Synechococcus sp. CBW1002. The sequence goes on along the minus strand of NZ_CP060398.1, from coordinate 2,368,728 downwards.
GGCAGGCAGATCCAGGCCCGCAGGCAGGGCCGTATCGATGATCCGCATCCAGCCGGCGGGGCAGGGCGGCAGGTCGAAATGCATCGCCTTGCCATAGGCATTCATGCCGCACCACAGCAGGGCGCCATGGTGGGGATCGTGCAGGCTCCAGGCCAGGGTGTGGGACCAGCTGGCCCAGTCGGGCTTGCGCAGCTCAACCCCGTGCCACTCCCGCCACAGATGGGAAGGTTCCGAACCGGGCGCTTCTTCCACCAGGCCATCGAGAAAGGGCGCTTCCGGGTTGAGCAGGGCCGCCAGATGGCGACGCAGGGTGAGCAGTCGAATCACATAGGTGCGCAGGGCCAGGTCTTCGGCATCGGGCTGCCAGTGCATCCATCCGAGCGGATTGTCCTGGCACCAGGTGTTGTTATTGCCCCCCTGGCTGCGGCGCACCTCGTCGCCCATCAGCAGCATCGGCACCCCTGGCGCCAATAACAGCGAGGCCAGCAGATTCCTGATCTGGCGATCCCGCAGGACGCTGATGGCGTTGTCGGTGCTGGGCCCCTCCACCCCGTGATTCCAGCTGTTGTTGTGGTTATCGCCGTCGCGGTTGTCCTCGCCGTTGGCGAGGTTGTGCTTGCCGTTGAAACTGACCAGATCAGCCAGGGTGAAGCCGTCGTGGGCGGTGAGGAAGGTGATGCACTGGCCCGGACGCACCGGCGCAGCGGTGAACAGATCGGGACTGCCGCTGAGCCGCTGCCCCACCGGCCAGCAGGTGCGATCGTCTCCCTTCCAGAAGCGGCGCAGGTCATCGCGAAAGCGGCCGTTCCAGGTGGCCACTCGCCGGGCGGGGAAGTCGGCCAGGCGATAGAGGCCGCCACAATCCCAGGGTTCGCTGATCATCTTCAGATCACTCAGCTCCGGATCGGCCTCCATGGCCTCGAACAGGGGAGGATCATTGAGGGGGGCCAGCTGCTCGCCGCGGCTCAGGGCGATGCCCAGATCGAAGCGGAAGCCGTCGATGCCCAGCTCCACCGCCCAGCAACGCAGGGATTCCAGGATCAGGCGCCGAACCAGGGGCCGGTTGGCAGCGATCGTGTTGCCGCAGCCACTGACGTCGAGATAGTCGCCGCGCTCGTTCTGCTGGTAATACAGGCGATCGCCAAAGCCCCGCCAGCTGAGGGTGGGGCCGGCCTGGTTCCCCTCGGTGGTGTGGTTGTACACCACATCCAGGAGCACCTCCAGACCCGCCTGATGACAGGCCATCACCAGCTGCCGCATCTGCTCACGGGCCTGCAGCGGGTCGTCCCCCTGCAGGTAGGCGGGATGGGGCGCCATCCAGCTCAGGGGGCTGTAGCCCCAGTGGTTCAGGCGACCGGGTGGCGCATCCTGGGGATCGAAGGCCATCACGGGCAGCAGTTCGATCGTGGTCACCCCCAGCTCCCGCAGATAGGGGATGGTGTCGATCAGCCCCAACAGGGTGCCCTGGCGTTCGGCCGCCACCGGAACGCCGCCCCCCTGGGTGAAGCCGCCCACATGCAGCTCGTAGATCACCGTGGACTGCCAGCTGTGGCGAGGACGCGGAGCGACGACGAAATCGAAGCGATCCCGCTCCGTCACCACGCCCTTGAGACAGCAGGCGGTGTTGGGCACGCTGCCCACGGCCGTACCGCGCCGATAGCTCTGCCAGCCGGCGATCGCCCGCGCGCAGGGATCGAGCAGCACCTTGGAGGGGTTGAAGCCGTGGCCGCCCGGCTGGATCGGTCCGAAGACCCGGTAGGCGTAACAGCAGCCGATCCCGACACCCTCCACCTCCACATGCCAGTGGTCGCCGGAGCGATGGCGGTGGTCGAGCTCAATCACCCGATCCGGCTCGCTGGCCTCTCCATGGGGGAACAGGAGCAGCTCAAGCCGCGTGGCCGCGGGGGCGGCCACAGAAAAATTCACGCCATGGCTGGTGGTCGCGGCTCCCAGGGGCCAGGGATGACCGATCCGGATTGAAGACAACGACCCGGCCTTGGGCGTGATCAGGCTAAGGCAGACCCTGCCACACGCCACGGGCACCGCCACTGCAGCACCGGCGGCAGGACCGGATTCAATGGAGAGCCCATTGCCATGGCCATCCTGTCCGCACCTCCGATCGATCCGGGCCGTCCTCCCCTGGCTGTGCTTCCCGGACTCTGGTGCTTTGCGCCCAATCGCGACTGCCAGGGAGGCACCGCCTGGCTGCTCGCCCTGGCGGATGGCGATCTGCTGGTGGACTGCCCCGCCCTCAGCGAGGCCAATCTCACCTTTCTGGAGGCACGGCCGGCCCTGGGCCGGATCGTGCTCACCAGCCGCGAGGGCCATGGCCGGGTGCGGCGGCTGCAGGAACGGCTGGGCTGGCCCGTGCTGGTGCAGGAACAGGAGTCTTACCTCCTGCCCAACCTGCAGGACCGGGTCGACTGGGGGGAGGAGGCCGAGCCGGCCCCGGGGCTGCGGCTGCTCTGGACCCCCGGCCCTACCCCAGGCTCCTGCGTGATTCACGTCCAGGCGCCAGCAGCGGCGGGGCTCGACATCCTGTTCTGCGGCAGGCTGCTGGGGCCCACGGCACCGGGGCGGCTGGTACCGCTGCGCACTCCCCGCACCTTCCACTGGCCGCGGCAGCAGCGCAGTCTGGTGCGGCTTCGCCAGTGGCTACCGCCGGCCTCACCCCAGTGGATCGCCTGCGGCGGCGGGCTTGGTGCCCTGCGGGGCGACAAACTGTTGGCCGGCGGCAGTTCCCTGATCAGCGAACTTGCCGAACAGGTCGCTACAGCGGCTTGACGGGGGTATCCCCACTCTCCAGACTGGCCGAGATCCCTTGCGGCAAGCCGTCTGTCGAGTTGCCGACCGGGATCAGTGCCCATACCATTGGCGCGCCCCACCCAAAAACGGCGGTCGGAACCCGCGCCGATCAGCCAGCCCTCCACCGCCGACCTGAGATTTTTCACCGTCCGATGAACAAAGCAGACCTCGTCAACCTCGTGGCAGCCCGCACGGAGCAGACCAAGACCGATGTGGCCCAGGTGGTCGACGCCCTGATCGACACCATCATCGATTCGGTGGTGGAAGACAAGAAGGTGTCGATCCTTGGATTCGGCTCCTTCGAAGCCCGCAAGCGCTCGGAACGGCAGGGACTCAACCCCAAGACCGGCGAGAAGATCAAGATCCCGGCCAAGAAGGTTCCTGCCTTCACGGCCGGCAAGATGTTCAAGGACCGCGTTCAGGGCTGAGTCCCCGATTCATCCCCCTGGATCAGGTGCGGTCCTGCAGGGCCGCTTTTTTTCTCGCTGAAGCCCACGTTTCTCCGTGCCCTCCCTTGCGTTGCCCCGCCATCTGCAGGCGCAGCTCGAGCAGGGGATGGAGCTGCGTTCGCGCAGCCGCTACCGCGGTCGTTACGCCCCCTCGCCCACCGGCCCACTGCACCGGGGCAATCTGCGCACGGCTCTGCTGAGCTGGCTCGATGCCCGCCTGGCCGGCGGGGAATGGTTGCTGCGACTCGACGATCTCGACACGCCGCGCAACCGAGCCGGAGCTGAAGACGGGATCCTGGCTGATCTTCGCTGGCTGGAGCTGGACTGGGACGGGCCGGTGATTCGCCAGAGCGAACGCCGCGGCCTCTACGCCAGCGTGCTCTCAGCCCTGCGCCGGGCCGGGCGTCTCTACCCCTGCCGCTGCAGCCGCCGTCTGCTGGCGGACATCTCCGCGCCCCATGGCCAGCCGGCGGTGTATCCGGGGTACTGCAGGGAGCGGCTGCCCCAATGGGGCTTCCTCCAGGAGCGGCTGCCCAGCTGGCGGTTGCGGCTGGCGGAGGGGGCGCTGCTGTGGCCGGAGCGCCGTGGGGCTCCCGGCCGGCTGGATGCTGCCACCGAGGTGGGGGATGTGGTGCTGCGGCGCTCCGATGGTTTCGTGGCCTATCACCTCGCCACGGCCGTGGATGAGCTGCTGTTCGGCGTCACCGATGTGGTGCGGGGCGAGGACCTTCGCTGGGCCAGTGGTGCCCAGGTGGCGGTGATGGCTGAACTGGGGGCCACGCCACCCCGCTACTGCCATCTGCCGCTCTGGCGCGACGGGCAGGGCCGGCGGCTGAGCAAACGGGAGGGAGCCGAGGGAGCGGCGGGCCTGCGTCAGCAGGGTCTTGATGGGCCGGCGGCGATCGGGCTCCTGGCCGCGAGCCTGGGGCTGGTACCGGATGGCAGCCGGATCAGCAGCGCCGAGTTGCTCAGTGAGCTGTTGCGTCAGCTGAGCAGGCAGGAGCCGCGTGCCGATGACCTGGCCTCAGACCTTAAGGAAGGTTTCGGGATCAGAACAACCAAAATCGCCCACAGTTGAAGCATCTCGGCGGCTGGCTCTGCAGCTCTGCTCCGCCGCCACCGAATCGACGAGGACCGGAGATGCAAAGCCCAAGACCCCATGCAGCCATCGGAGCCGATGCCGAAGCCAGCACGGCTGTGATGGCCAGTGGCAAGGGCTACAGCAGCGTGTCAACCCAATGCCGCCAATGCGGCGGCAGCGGCATCCTGCGCCACGGCGATCAACAGTTCCGCACCTGTCTCGACTGCCTCGGGCAGGGCCAGCTCAGGACCACAGAACAGGGCAACACGCTGCGGAGGCTGATCGAAGGGTCCTGGAGCGGCCCGCTGTCACGGGGGCTTTCGGACCACATCACCGTTGTGACGAACGCTTCTGCTTCCAGATGAAGAAGCCGGCCGTGCCCACCACGATCGCCAGAGGAGCTGCGGTGAGCAGCAGCAGGGCCACGGCTGTCCAGTCGGTGTACATGTCCGGTGGGATCAACGCCTGGCCATCATCCCAGCCGGTCTGCGCCATTCCACACTGATGACATCCGTCCCGTTCGAGCTTCCGATGGACAGGCTGTCCCTGCGCGTTCTCTCTTTGGGTGAACAGCCTCTGCGAGCTCTGTCTCTGCGGGTACTGATCCGGGGGCTTGCCCCTGCCGCCGCCCTCGCCCTGATCGGCGCGGGTGCGGGCCAGGCCGGCGTGGTGTTCCAGAACTGTGTGCAGGATGCCGATGGCGGCATCACCTGCGACACCCGGCCCACCGGCAACACCCTGATGGACGACGAAGCCGCTCGCTTCGGCCTGTTCGACGAAGCCAGCCCGGGATGGAACGAGTTCGATCCCTACCAGGGGTACGACGACATGTTCGGCGGCAACGAAACCTGAGAGCGGCTCGCTGACAGCGGCGGCTGACCTGGCTAAAGCAGACGCAGGGATCAGCCGCCTGCCCGTCGTGCCTGAACGTTCCAGCGGCGATGCCCAGCGGGGGGAACGCCATGAGCCGTGAGCCCGTCGTGCTGCGCTGCTGCAGTGCCAGCAGCTGCCGCAGCGCCGGCAGTGAACGGCTGAGCAGGGCCTTGCTTGCGGCCCGCGCCAACGGCGAAGCCGGTGAGGCCGCCGTGCTGATCCGAGCGGTGGGCTGCCTGAGACTCTGCGGCCGCGGGCCGCTGGTGGCCCGCGACGGGCCTCGCGGAACGGAGCTCTTCGGCGGCCTCGGCACCGAGCAGGCCGCCGATCTGCTCGCGGGTTGTCAGGCCCGCCTGGAGCCCCATCGCATCGATCTGGATCAACTCACTTTCCAGCTGCAGGAGCCCGATGTTGACGGGCAGAATTCGGCTGTGATGGACGGCGGGGAACCTGCTGTCGGCTGGATGACAGAGCCGCACCATCGCGAGCGCCTGCCATGACCGACCCAGTGGGCCGCACCCCCGGCCATGGCCAGGGCAGAAGCACCGACCCCACCTACGACATCCTGCGCAGCGAGAGGCAGCCGCTCGGGGCCCTGTTCAGGCCAGGCTGCGTGGCTGTGATCGGTGCCAGCGAGCGGCCCGGCAGCGTGGGCCGCACCCTGCTCTGGAACCTGATCCGCTCGCCCTTCGGCGGCACGGTCTATCCGGTCAATCCGCGGCGCCACAGCGTGCTGGGAGTGCGCTGCAGCGCCAGCGTGGCGGAGATTCCCGAGCCGGTGGATCTGGCCCTGATCGCCACGCCGGCCGCCACCGTGCCCCAGCGGCTGGCGGAGTGCGCCGCCGCCGGGGTGAAGGCGGTGATTGTGATCTCCGCGGGCTTCCGGGAGGTGGGGCCCGCAGGGCTTGCGCTGGAGAACCAGCTGCGCGAGACGCTGCGCGGCTCCGGGTTGCGGCTGCTCGGCCCCAACTGCCTGGGGCTGATGAACCCCCGCCTGGGGCTCAATGCCACCTTCGCCTCCGGCATGGCGGCGCCAGGCCATGTGGGCTTCCTGAGCCAGTCCGGGGCGATCTGCACCGCGGTGCTCGACTGGAGCCATCAGCAGGGGGTGGGCTTCAGCGCCTTCGTGTCGATGGGCTCGATGCTGGATGTGGGCTGGGGCGATCTGATCACCTATCTGGGTGACGATCCCGCCACGCGCAGCATCGTGATCTACATGGAGGCGATCGGCGATGCCCGCGCCTTCCTCTCGGCTGCGCGCGAGGTGGCGCTGACCAAACCGATCGTGCTGATCAAGGGCGGGCGCAGTGCCGAGGCGGCGCGGGCGGCGGCCTCCCACACCGGGGCCCTGGCGGGCAGCGACGTGGTGCTGGAGGCAGCGCTGCGGCGCTGCGGCGTGCTGCGGGTGGATCGCCTCTCGGACCTGTTCGACCTGGCCGGTGTGCTGGCCAAACAGCCCCGACGCCCCAGCGGCCGGCGCCTGGCGATCGTCACCAATGCCGGCGGCCCGGGGGTGCTCGCCACCGATGCCCTGGTGCTCAGCGGCGGCCAGCTGGCCCAGCTCTCGAACGAGAGCCTCACTGCCCTCGATGCGGTGTTGCCGGCCCAGTGGAGCCATGGCAACCCCATTGACATCCTCGGCGATGCCGATCCGGAGCGCTACGCCCGCACCATCGAGATCGCCCTGGCCGATCCCGGCAGCGATGGCCTGCTGGTGATCCTCACACCCCAGGCGATGACCGATCCCACCACCACGGCCCAGCGCCTGCGGCAGCTGGCCGAGGCCAGCAGCAAGCCCCTGCTGGCCAGCTGGATGGGGGGCGACGAGGTGGCCCGTGGGGTGGCGATTCTCAATGCCGCCGGGATCGCCACCAACTCCTACCCCGACGCCGCGGCCCGTCTGTTCATCGCCCTCTGGACCTTCAGCTACAACCTGCGCGGTCTGTACGAGACCCCCGCCCTGCTGCCTGAGGCCGATGAGGGTGCCGGCGCAAGAGCGCCGGACGACCATGCCACCGGTCGCCGCGTGCTGGAGCGAGCCCTGGATGAGGGCCGTGAGCTGCTGAGCGAGACGGAGGCCAAGCAGGTGCTGGCGGGCTACGGCATTCCGGTGCTGGACACCCGCCTGGCCCGCAGCGCCAGCCAGGCCCGCGCCGCCGCCGAGGCCATCGGCTTCCCCGTGGTGCTGAAGCTCAACAGCCGCACCATCACCCACAAGAGCGATGTGGGTGGTGTGTGGCTGGATCTCGCCAGCGGCGAGGCGGTGGAGGCGGCCTTCGCCGCCATGGCCAGCCGGATCCCGGAGCAGTGCGGGCCGGAAGCTTTCGATGGGGTGTCGGTGCAGCCGATGCTGCAGCGGCAGGGGGGCCTGGAGCTGATCGTGGGCAGCAGTCTCGATCCCCAGTTCGGGCCGGTGATCCTGTTCGGCAGCGGCGGCACCCTGGTGGAGATGTACCGCGACAGCGCCGTGGCTCTGCCGCCCCTGAACACCACCCTGGCGCGGCGGTTGATGGAGCAGACCCGCGTCTACCACGCCCTGCAGGGGGTGCGCGGCGGCCCGCCAGCCGATCTGGAGGAGCTGGAGCGGCTGTTGGTGCGGCTCAGCCAACTGGTACTGGAGCAGCCCGCCATCCGCGAGATCGACATCAATCCGCTGCTGGTGCGGCCCGGCGATCCGGTGCGGCCCCTGGTGGCTGTTGATGCGCGCATTCTGATCCAGCCGGTGGCGGGCGCCACCTGTCCCCTGCCCCGACCGGCCATTCGCCCGTACCCCAGCCAGTACGTGCACCACTGGCGTCTGCAGGACGGCAGTCCGGTGACCATCCGCCCGATCCGGCCCGAGGACGAACCCCTGCTGGTGGCCTTCCACCGCACCCTTTCGGAAGAGAGCGTCTACTACCGCTACTTCCACATGATGTCGCTGAGCCACCGCATCACCCACGAGCGGCTGCTGCGCATCTGCTTCACCGACTACGACCGGGAGCTGGCCCTGGTGGTGGACCGGCGCGACCCCGATTCCGGCGAGCACCGGGTTCTGGCGGTGGGGCGGCTCAGCCGGATGCATGGCTCCAATGACGCCGAGTTCTCGATGCTGATCAGCGACCCGTATCAGAGGCAGGGTCTGGGAACCGAGCTGCTGGCCCAGCTGCTGCGCAGCGGCCGCGATGAAGGTGTCGACCGGGTGACGGCCGAGATCCTGCACGAGAACGGCGCCATGCAACGGGTGTGCAGCAAGCTCGGGTTCAGCCTGCGCTCCACCCCCGAGGTGATGGAGGCCTGGATCGATCTGGCCAGCGCCGCGCTTCCCGGTGATGCGGTGCAGGCTGATCAGGTCTCCAGCAAGGTCTCAACGTGAGCGGCGGCGCCGCCCGCCAGGCCCTGCAGCGCGTAGCCCCCCTCCAGCACGGACACCAGCCGGCCATCGGCGTGTTCGCTGGCGATGTCCAGGCAGAGCTGGGTGAGGGCGCCATAGTCGCTGTCCTCGAGCCGGAAGCTGCCCAGGGGATCGTCCCGGTGGCTGTCGAAGCCGGCCGACACCAGCACCAACTGGGGCCGGAACCGCTCGGCGGCGGGCCGCAGCACGGCGGTCAGGGCCGTGAGCACCGCCGGGCCGTCACTGCCGCCGGGCAGGGGGCAGTTGAGGGTGAAGCCCAGGCCCGGACCCTCCCCCCGTTCCGTGGCGGCGCCGCTGCCGGGGTAGTTGCCCCATTCATGCACGCTGGCGAAGAGCACGCTGGAATCGCGCCAGAAGATCGCCTGGGTGCCGTTGCCGTGGTGCAGGTCCCAGTCGATGATCAGCACCCGCTCCAGGCCATGCACCACCTGGGCATGGCGGGCGCCCAGGGCCACGTTGTTGAAGATGCAGAACCCCATGCCCCGATCGGCCTCGGCATGGTGACCGGGGGGGCGCACCAGGGCGAAGGCGTGGTTCACCTGGCCGCTGAGCACCGCCTCCACCGCTGCCAGGGTGCCGCCGGCCGCCAGCCTGGCCACATCTTCCGACGCGTCACAGATGGTGGTGTCGCCGGTGGAGAGTTGCCTGGCGTCGTAAGCCACATCGCGGCGCACCGTCTCCAGATAGCGGACCGTGTGGCAACGCTGAAGCTCCAGGTCCGTGGCGGGCCGGGCCCGGATCAGCTGGCAGCGCTGCCGCAGGCCGCGGCGCTGCAGTTCGGTTTCGATCGCCTCCAGCCGCCGCGGGCTCTCGGGGTGGCCGCTGCCCGTCTCGTGCAGCCGGAAGGCCGGATCGATCACCAGTCCCGTGGCGCCCATCGCTGACGGCCTCCAGGCCAGACTTCCACCACATTCGCTGACAGCCGTGCCGGCGCTGGCTAGGCCGGTGGCAAGACCGCGCCTGTCGCGTCAGCCCATGACCGCGCCGCTCTCCGCGCCACCATCAGCGCTCCGCCGGGCGGATCTGCTCCCCAAGGCGGTTCTCCCTGCCGAGACTGTTCTGCCTGCTGAGGCAGTTCTGCCTGCCGAGGCGGTGGAGCGCACCTCGCGGCTGATTCGTCAGCACCGTGGCCGCTCCGATGCCCTGATCGAGGTGCTGCACCAGGTGCAGGAGCTCTACGGCTATCTGCCGCCGGGGGCCCTGGCCCAGGTGGCGCGGGAGCTGAAGCTGCCCCTGGCCCGGGTGTTCGGGGTGGCGAGCTTCTACCACCTGTTCCGGCTCGAGGCCCCCACCGCACACCGCTGCGCCGTGTGCCTGGGCACCGCCTGCTTCGTCAAGGGAGGTGGGGAGCTGGCGGCACGGCTGGAGCGGCGGCTGGGGCTTCGGCTCGATGATGCTGCCGGCAACGGCACCTGGGCCCTGGAACACGTCAGCTGCCTGGGGGCTTGCGGCCAGGCGCCTGTGCTGGTGGTGGATGGCCACCTGGAGGCCCGCCTGCCGGTGGACGATCCGGCGGCCCTGGATGCACGCCTGGGCGCCCTGGGGCTCTCGGCAGACGACGCTTCCGGCGCCGATGCCAGGGCAGACGGCAGGGCAGACGGCAGTGGAACCGGGGCACGCTGATGGCTTCCTCTCCCCGGATGCAACTGCGCTGCTGCGGCGCCAGCGGCTGCCGGTCCGCCGGTGCCGAGGCCGTGCGGGCGGCCCTGCTTTCCGCCCGCGACCAGCTCGGCGGCGCCGCCGAGGCGGTGTCGATCAAGCCGGTGGGCTGCTTGCGACTCTGCGGCCGCGGTCCGCTGGTGGCCCTGGACCGTCCCGAGCCGAGCGGCGCGGAACCGGCCTGCCGCACCGAGCTCTATGCCGAGCTCAGGCCCGAGCAGGCCTTCGACCTGCTGGCCCGGGCCACCGGCAGGGGTGATGCCCTGGCAGCCCAGCGCCTCGACTCCGACCATCCCTTCTTCGCCCTGCAGAAGGCGGTGGTGCTGGAGGGCTGCGGTGTGGTCGATCCCGAATCGATCGACGATGCCCTCAACCACGGCACCTACGCCCAGCTGCGACGGGTGCTGCTGGACTTCAGCCCCGAGCAGGTGCGCGAGCAGGTGAAGCGCAGCGGTCTGCGCGGCCGCGGCGGTGCCGGCTATCCCACCGGCCTGAAGTGGGACACCGTGGCCCTGCAGCCGCCTGGCCCCCGCTATGTGGTGTGCAACGCCGATGAGGGCGACCCCGGCGCCTTCATGGATCGCAGCGTGCTGGAGAGCGATCCCCATCGGCTGATCGAGGGGCTGGCGATCGCCGCCTACGCCGTGGGCGCCGAGCAGGGCTATGTGTATGTGCGAGCTGAATATCCGCTGGCGGTCGAGCGCCTGCGCCTGGCCCTCAGGCAGGCCCGCGCCAAGGGGCTGCTGGGGGCTGGCATCGCTGGCAGCGGCTTCCATCTGCGGCTGGAGGTACGGGTCGGTGCCGGCGCCTACGTGTGCGGGGAGGAAACGGCACTGCTGGCCTCGATCCAGGGTCAGCGCGGCACGCCCCGGCCGCGCCCCCCCTTCCCCGCCCAGTCGGGCCTGTGGGGTGCCCCGACCCTGATCAACAACGTGGAGACCCTGGCCTCGATTCCGGTGATCCTGCGGGAGGGGGGCGACTGGTACGCGGCCATCGGCACCGAGGGGAGCAAGGGCACGAAGGTGTTCGCCCTCTCCGGTGCCGTGCAGCGCACAGGCCTGGTGGAAGTGCCGATGGGCACCACGCTGCGCACGGTGGTGCAGACCATCGGCGGCGGCGTGCCCGGTGGGGAAGGTCCAGACAAGGGGGTCAAAGCGGTGCAGACCGGCGGTCCTTCCGGTGGCTGCATTCCGGCCCACCTCCTCGACACGCCGGTGGATTACGAGAGCCTGCGGGCCCTCGGCTCGATGATGGGCTCGGGCGGCCTGGTGGTGATGGGCGAAAGCACCTCGATGCCGGAGGTGGCCCGCCACTTCATGCGCTTCAGCGTCAACGAGAGCTGCGGCAAGTGCGTGCCCTGCCGTGCCGGCACCGTGCAGCTGGCCCAGATGCTGGATCGCTTCGTGGAGCGGCGGGCATCCCTGGTCGACCTGGAGCGCCTCGAGGAGCTCTGCAGGATGGTGGGCGCCACCAGCCTCTGCGGTCTCGGCCAGGCGGCGCCCAACCCGGTGCTCAGCACCCTGCGCTACTTCCGCCAGGAATATCAGGCGGCCTGCCGGGATCCGGACCAGTGCGAACCCTTCGATGCCTGCCTGCTCAAGGAGGGGACCCGATGAGCGTGCACACCCTCACGGTGGATGGCGAAGAGGTGGCCGTACCCGCTGGGGCCACGCTGCTCGATGCGGTGCGCGCCGCTGGCGCCGAGCTCCCAACCCTCTGCCATCTCGATGGCCTCACCCCGGTGGGCGCCTGCCGCCTCTGCCTGGTGGAGCTGGAGGGCAGCGGCAAGCTGCAGCCGGCCTGTGCCACCGCCGCCGGCGAAGGCATGGCGGTGCTCACCCAGACGCCCCAGCTGCAGGCCTACCGGCGCATGGCGGTGGAGCTGTTCTTCGCCGAGGGCAACCACGTTTGCGCCTTCTGCGTGGCCAACGGCAACTGCGAGCTGCAGGACGTGGCGGTGGCCGTGGGCATGGATCACTCCCGCTTCCCGTATCAATACCCCCAGCGCCGGGTGGACGCCTCCCACCCCCACTTCGCGATCGACCACCACCGCTGCATCCTCTGCACCCGCTGCATGCGGGTGTGCGATGAGATCGAGGGCGCCCACGTGTGGGACGTGGCCAACCGCGGCGGTGAGTGCTCGATCATCGCCGGCCTCGATCAGCCCTGGGGCGAGGTGCAGGCCTGCACCTCCTGCGGCAAGTGCGTCGACGTGTGCCCCACCGGCGCCATCTTCCGGAAGGACGACACCACCGCCGAGAAGCAGACGCACCGGGAGCGGCCCCAGCTGCTGCGCGATGCCAGGGAGAAGCGCCAGTGGCAGAACCAGTGACCGCCCCCAAGTTGAGATTCGCCACCGTGTGGCTGGCCGGCTGCAGCGGCTGCCACATGTCGTTTCTCGATCTTGACGAGTGGCTGTTCGAACTCGCCAGGCACGTGGACATCGTGTTCTCGCCGGTGGCCAGCGACATCAAGACCTATCCCGAGCAGGTGGATGTCTGTCTGGTGGAGGGGGCCGTGGCCAATGCCGACAATCTCGAGCTGGCCCTGCAGCTGCGCCAGCGCACCCGCCTGGTGATCTCCTTCGGCGACTGCGCGGTGACCGGCAACGTGCCGGCGTTGCGCAACCTCTGGGCCGAGGTGGATGGCGGCAGCCGCCAGAGCGTGCTGGATCGCGGTTACCTGGAGCTGGCCGACCAGGGAGCTCAGCATCCCCATGCTCCCGGCATCGTGCCGGAGCTGCTGGAGCGGGTGCTGCCGCTGCACGAGGTGATCCCGGTGGATGTCTTCCTGCCCGGCTGCCCGCCCTCCGCCGAGCGGATCCGCGCCTGTCTCGAGCCGCTGCTGCGGGGGGAACGTCCAGAGCTGGCGGGGCCCGACCTGCTGCGGTTCGGTTAGGGACAGGCCCTGATCAGCCTGCCTCAGAGGCCGGTCTCCAGTTCCAGGGCAGCCCGGCTCAGATTCCACCGGTAGATGGCGGTCGCCTCGGCGGAGCGGGCCAGCTGCAGGTTCCGCTGCGCGATCAACACCTCCGTGATCGGGGCCAGACCGGCCCGGTAGCGCAGCCGTGCATCATCCACGGACCGCTGGCCAGCGGTGATCGCTGCTCGGGCCGCAACGGACTGGGCAGCGGCGGCCTGGTGGGTGGCGTACCAAGTTTCCACGCTCTGGATGATCGCCTGCTGGGCCTGCTCGATGGCGATCTCGGCCTGGGCGAGCTGGCGGCGGGCCAGGGCGATCGTGTCGCGGCTCTGGCCGCCGTCGTAGAGGGGCTGGCGCACGGTGATGGCGGCGCCCCAGTCGGTGAAGCTGCCCGAGGCGCTGCCGCTGGTGGTGGCGGTCGGCAGGTTGACCCCAAGGCCACGGCCATTGCTACGGCTACTGCCACGGCCACTGTTGAGGCTGGAGGTGGCGCTCGCGCCGGGGATGTCCAGCCAATCTCCGCTGATGCCTCCACCCAGAAGCAGTCCCACGGTCGGCAATCGGCCGGCCCGGGCCAGCTGCACCTTGGCCTCCTGCGCCTGACGCCGGTGTTCCAGGCTTTCCAGGGCCGGCCGCTGGGCCAGGGCTTGCCGCAGGCTCTCGTCCAGGGTGGGTTGCCAGGCTGGGTCGGGCTGCAGCGGGTCGCTGGGCTGAATCCGGGTTGCGGCCGGCAGATTCAGAAGCCGGGCCAGGGCGCTCAGGGCAATCGTGTGCTGGGCCTGGGCTTCCGCAAGCCCCTGCAGGTCGGACTGGATCAGGGCTTCGGCCTGAAACGTGTCGATGCGGGGCGCCAGACCTTCGCGCCGGATCGCGTTCACGTCGCGCAGCAACCTCTGGGACACGGTCAGGGAGCTTTCCCACACGGGAATCTGGGCAGCGGTTACCTGGGCCGAGAGGTAGCGGCTGAGGATCTCGAAGCGAGCGACACGTTGCTGTTCCGCCTGCTCGGACCGGGCGGCCTCCAGATCGGCCCTGGCGGCCTGCTGGATCGGGCTGCGGCTGAAATCGAGCAGGGGCACCCGCAGGATCAGCCCCAGATTCACAAATGTGTTGTTGATCAGCGCTGAACTGTCGGTGCCGAGGTTGAGATTCAGATCACCGATGGTGGGCAGGTTGGAAATGAAGCCGATGTTGGTGTTGACCTGGGCAAAGGTCCCGAGGGCGACCAGGTCGAGCTTGGGCAGAAAACGGGAGCGGGCCAGCCCAACCAGGGCCTGATTTTCCTCCACCGTGATCACCTGACTGCGCAGGCTCAACGACCGTCCCAGCCCCAGCTCCAGGGCCTGCTGCCGGCTGAGGGTCAGGAGGGAATCCGTTGCAGACGTGTCGATCGGGGCGGCAGCCCAGCAGGGAAGAAGACCGGAGGCAAGGCCCTGGGTCAGGATCGCGAACGTGCCCAACCAACCGAACCGGCGACCCAAACCCTGAACCAAGGAAATTTGGCAGAGCCTAAAGTAGATAAGGTTGATTGATTGCAGTAACGCCAGGCGTGATGGCCAGCTTGGATTGTGCCCCACGTCTGTTGCCGATGGCCCTGGTGACCGGATTGACGGGTGCTTGGGCTCTGTCACCGGCTGTAGCGGTGAAGGTCGAGGGCAGTGCCGTGCTGCTCCAACCCGAAAGCCGATCGGGATTTTATGCACGGTCACCGGGCCAGGTGCAGCAACTGCATCGGCGCATCGGTGATGTGGTGCAGCGGGGTGATCTGCTGGCCAGTCTGAGTCGGTTGGACCAGGCGGCGGCGGGTGCGGGTGCGGTAGGACCCAATCCCAATGCCCTGGTCCGCCAGGGAGAGGCGCTCACCCGCCAGCAGGAGGCGATTCGTGCCCAGATCGCGGCCCTTCGCACGTCGAATCAGCCGGTGCTGAAGCAACTGCAGGCCCTGGAGAACCTGCGCCGCGAGGAGGTCATCCCCCGTTACAGCCCCCTGTGGGTGGGAGCGCAGGACCTCTATCTCCGCAACCAGAGCCAGATCAAGGCCCTGGAGGCGCAATTGGCCCAGATCGATGCCAGTCGCGCCGAACTGGAGGCCCAGCGGGAGGGCCAGGATGTGCTGGCACCCCGCTCCGGCCGGCTGCTGAGTCTGTCGGTGAGTCCGGGCCAGGCGGTTCTGCCGGGACAGCGGCTGGGCACCCTCGGGCCCGGCCCCCGGGAGGAAAGCCGGCCTCGCCTGGCCACGGCCCTGTTCAGTGATGCCGACGCCGTGAGGCTGCGCCCGGGAGCGGCGATTCAGCTCGATCCCCTCCTGCAGACGCGCGATCGTTACGGAGGAACCTCCCAGCGCTTCGGCTCACTGGAGGGGCGCATCCTGGCCATTTCACCCGCCACGGCCGACCTGGCGGAGGTGAGCCGGGCCGTGGGTGATCCCGAGCTGGCCGAGAGCCTGATCGCCCGCAGCCGTCAGGCCGCCGTCGGCGAAGGTGGCGATCCCCTGGCCACCGCAACCGACAAGATCACCGCTCCGGTGCAACTGGTCACCGTGGCGCTGGAAGCCGCCGCCACCCCCAGTGGCCTGCGCTGGAGCAGCGGTCAGGGCCCCGATCTGCCCCTGGAGAACGGCACGCCCGCCAAGGCCAAGGTGGAGGTGGAGCGCCGTTCTCTGGTGAGTTTCGTGTTGCCGTTCCTCCGCTGGCTGGGGGGGGCGGAGCGATGAGAGGGGTCTACCGATGAAGCGTGCCAACCGATGAACCACCGTGATCGATGGTTGGCGCCCTGGCGCCAACCCGCCCCCTGGATTGCCCTGGTGCTGCTGGTGATTGCCATCATCAGCTCGCCACCGCGGTTGTGGTTCTGGGTGGCCTTGCTGCTGGTGGTGCTGCTGGTGGGCTGGGCGCAGGCCCTGCGTCCACCCCCCTCCTGAATGACCCAGCTGCGCGCAGCCCTGGTGATCGGCCTGGCGGCCGCCTTTGCCGGTGCCGTCTGCGGCGGGATCGGCCTGAGCGGCGATGCCATCGCCTATGGCTCGGTGATCGCGGCCCTGGTGGTGCGACCTGATTTCAGCCGCTGGCCCCTGGCGATCTATCCGGTGCTGCTGGTGTTGGTCGGGGTCTGCATGGCGATCGGGGTGAGCGTGGGTCTGGCCCTGGCCTCCGTGCCGCAGGTGTTCGTGTTCGGACTGGTGGCGGCGTTGATGCAGGTCCTCACCTTGATGCTGCCGGCAAAACTGCGGCTGCTGTCCGGGGTGATAGCCGTGGCGGGGGTGCTGCCCCTGCTGAGCAGCTCGCCCAGCTGGAGTGCCTGGGGTCAGGAGTTGATCGCCATCACCCTCGGCCTGGTCACCGGCACCGTGATACAGGTCGCCTTTGCACCGGCAGTGACGCCCCAACCCGTCGCGGCGGCCCCGGAGAAACAGATGGATCCTCCCCTGGCCCAGAGCATGCGCCAGGGTCTGGCATCGCCGTTCTTCTGGCGAAAGCTGGTGTTCGCCAGCCTCGCCCTGGCCATCGGCGAGGGTGTGGGCGCGGTGACGCCGAAATACCTCTACTTCGGGGTGGTGCTGCTGCTGAACGACAGCATCGGCGACACTCTCGCCCGGGTTCGGGACCGCATGGTGGGGGTCAGCCTCGGCATCCTCATGCCCCTGCTGGTGTTCAACACCCTGGGGATGGGGAGCCTGCAGACGGGACTGGTGATGGGCGGGACGGCGGCCTTGCTGATCGCGCTCAACGGCACCGCTTACCTGCGCACCGCGCTGATCTCCAGCGGTGTGGCCTTCATCGGCTATGGCCCCCTGGTGGCCTGGTACATCCCGAATCGATGGATCGATTACCTGATGGGTTGCGGCCTGGCCCTGGCTGTTGGCCTGTTGCTCTTCCCAAACTCCGCCCTGCGCCGTTACAACCAGCTCAGGGGCGACCCAAGTGCCTGTCCCCAGGAGCTGGAGCGCTGCTTGCCCGCTGCTCGAGAGGAGGCCAGCTGGCTCGGGTTGCCGATGCCGGAGATGCCCAGTCCGGCGTCCGCCCGACCACGATGATGTCACGCTTTCCCGGTCAGACCAGGCTCAGGCCTGCCGTGGTCCTTGGTTTCTTCGCAGCAGCGCTGCCAGCCGTTGCCCAGGCCCGCCCCCTTGAGGCATCCAGCCGCTGCATGGGCCTGGCGGGTCAGTTGGGCCTTGGCTTGGGGATGCTGATCGTCACCGCCATGGTTCACGCCCTGGTCACCGTGATTCAGGCGGAACTCACCCACCGGCCACGACTGAACGCCTGGTGCGCCCGCCGCAGCTGGCGCCGGCTGCTGGTGATTCTGGTGATGGCCTTGCTCACGGCCCTGGCCCTGTTGGTGGAAATCCTGCTTTGGGCCCTGGTGTATCGGGGTCTGGGGTTATTCCCTGGCCTGGGAGGAAGCCTCTATTTCTCGGGGATCACCTACACCACGTTGGGTTATGGCGATGTGACCCTGCCGGCCTGCTGGCGTCTGCTCAGCGTGGCGGAAGCCGTCAACGGTGTGCTGATGGCCGGCTGGAGCACTGCCCAGCTGGTGTACGTGGTGCAGCGCACCATGTCGTTGCGCCTCGAGGCCGAAGGCCGACTCACAAGCCACCCCATCGCCCGGAACGGCGATCCCGGCTGAGGCCAGCCAGGCAGCTGGATTCGGGCCATGCTGAAGGTGGTGGATGGGCTTCGGCTGAGGAGATCGCATGACCCGCACGATCACGATCGATCCCGTCACCCGCATCGAGGGTCACGCCAAGATCACCCTCCACCTCGACGACGACGGGCGCATCGCCGATGCCCGCTTCCACGTGGTGGAATACCGCGGCTTCGAGACCTTCTGCGAGGGACGGCCCTTCACCGAGATGGCCGGCATCACGGCGCGGATCTGCGGCATCTGCCCGGTGAGCCACCTGCTGGCCGCTGCCAAGACCGGCGACAAGCTGCTGGCGGTGCAGCCGCCGCCGGCGGCGCGCAAGCTGCGGCGGATGCTCAACCTCGCCCAGATCTGTCAGAGCCACGCCCTCTCCTTTTTCCACCTCAGCAGTCCTGATTTCCTGCTGGGCTGGGAGAGCGATCCGGCCCACCGCAATGTGTTCGGCCTGATGGCGGCCGATCCCGACCTGGCGCGTGCCGGGATCCGCCTGCGTCAGTTCGGCCAGCAGGTGCTGGAGCTGCTGGGCGGCCGCAAGATTCACTCGGCCTGGGCTGTGCCCGGCGGCGTGCGCACGCCCCTGAGCGCCGAGGCGCGGCAGTGGATCCTGGAGCGGCTGCCGGAGGCCAGGGCCACGGTGGCCCTGGCCCTGGAGATGTACAAAACGCTGCTGGATGGGCCGTTGCAGCACGAGCAGCGCTGCTTCGGCGACTTTCCCTCCCTGTTCATGGGCCTGGTGGGGCCAGGCGGCCGTTGGGAGTGCATCGACGGCCTGATCCGCTTCATCGACAGCGACGGCCGGATCGTGGCCGACGACCTCTCGGAAGACGACTACGTCTCGTTTCTGGGCGAGGCGGTGGAGAGCTGGAGCTACCTGAAATTCCCCTACTACAAGCCGCGGGGCTACCCCGATGGCCTCTACCGGGTGGGTCCCCTGGCACGGCTGAATGTGTGTGAGGCGATCGGTACCCCCTGGGCCGATGCCGAGCTGATCGAGTTCCGCCAGCGCAGCGGCACGGCGGCCAGCGGCGGTCGCGTTGTCACCTCCTCCTTCGCGTATCACCACGCCCGGCTGGTGGAGATCGTCGCCTGCCTGGAGGGGATCGAGCAGCTGGTGACCGATGACAGCCTCATGGAGGGCCGCATCCGCGCCCGTGCCTCCCTGAACGCCCAGGAGGCGGTGGGGGTGAGCGAGGCCCCGCGCGGCACCCTGTTTCACCACTACCGGGTCAACGATGACGGCCTGATCACCCGGGTGAATCTGATCATCGCCACCGGCCAGAACAACCTGGCCATGAACCGCACCGTGGTCCAGATCGCCCGGGAGTTCATCGCCGAGCCGGTGGCAGCCGAGGCCGAGATCCCCGAGCCCCTGCTCAACCGGGTCGAAGCCGGCATTCGCTGTTTTGATCCCTGCCTGTCCTGCTCCACCCACGCGGCAGGCCAGATGCCCCTGCGGATCGAGCTGCGCGCTGCCGATGGAGCGCTGCTGGCGGCGCGGCAACGGCAGTGATGGCGGCTCGCCGGCGGTACTGATGGCAGCGGAGCCGACGGTTCTGGTGATCGGCATCGGCAACCCCCTCCGCCAGGACGACGGGGTGGGCCGGTGGCTGGTGGAGGACCTGGAGCAGGACAGCCGGGCGCAGGAGTTCCTTGTGCAGCTTGAGCTGCGTCCTTGCCACCAGTTGTTGCCGGAACTGGCCGCGGATCTGGCCCGCAGCGAGCGGGTGCTGTTCGTGGATGCCTGGCTCGCTGACGCCGGCGATCGAGGAGCTGATCAGCCGCGTCTGGAGCGGTTGGCATCCGTGTCTTGCCAAGGGGAGCGCTGCCCTGAGGGCGACGCGGATGACAGCGTGGAGGGCGGTGCCGATGGCGCGGCGGCGGACTGCTCAAGGGATGGCGGTCTGGGTGCGCATCGCTGCGGGGCCGAGCAGTTGCTCCAGCTCTGTGCCCGGGTCTACGGCCATAGACCGGCGGCCTGGGTGCTGCTGGTGCCGGGCGAGTCTTTCGGCCATGGCACCCACTGGTCGCCACGCCTGCAACGCCAGGTGCCCGAGGCCCGTGCCCTGCTATGGCGCTGGCTGGCCGGGCCGGAGGACGCATGCACGAACTGAGCCTGCTGGAGCAGCTGCGGGATCTGGCGGTGGAGCAGGCCCTGGCCCACGACGGCGGTCGGATCGTGGCGATCACCCTGCGGATCGGCAGCCTGGCCGGCGTGGAGGCCGAGGCCCTCCACTTCGCCCATGCCGTGGTGATGGAAGGCAGCCTGGCGGAGGGCTCCACCCTGCGGATCGAGCCCGTGGCCGCCAGCTGGTTCTGTCAGGTCTGCGCCTTGGAGTTCAGCGGCGCCGGTGGCGACCCCACCTGCCCCGGTTGCGGCGCCATCAGCCGGCAGCTGCGGCATGGACGGGAGCTGGAGCTGATCTCTCTGGAACTGGAGGTTCCAGAGCAAGCTGTTTCAGACATTGAGTCTCTGGATTCGGCGGCGGATTCCTTTCGGGATCCGTGACGCCGCTCACAGTTGGACCTCAGAGCCACTGCATGCCGGGAGTCTCCAGCAGCTCCTGCGACGGCCAGGCCCCCAGCCACTCAAAGCGGCTCGCCAGGATGCCCCGCAGGCCGGAGTGCTGACGCAGCTCCTGCTCCGCCGCCCACTCGCATTCCTGCACCTTGGCTTCGCCCAGCCCCAGGGCCTCCACCAGCCGCCGGTACGCCACCCGCTCCATCGGATTGATGCTGGAGGCGTCGCCAGGGCTGGTGCTGACACGAATCATCATGAACGCCAGTTTCAGGGCCAGCTGGCGATCCGATTCGGTCTGCAGGCGTTGCACCAGCTCCTCGATCCCCTCCATCTGCATGGCCTCATCGGCCAGGGCCTCGGCAGTATCAGCAGCGCTGAGCGGATCCACCTCGGGCAGGAAGTAGGTCGCCACCAGCCGCTGCAGCAGTTGCTTCTCCTCGGCAGCGAAATCCCCATCCGACCAGGCCACGCAGCAGAGGATCCGCAGCAGATCGCGGTCGGCTTCCGGCAGGAGTTGCGAGGGAGTCGGCATGACCGTCGCGGCAGGATCGGATGGCGGCATTCTGATCCTGGCCCCATCCTTGGGATCGGGGCTGCTACTCCGGATCGGGGTCTGCCGATTCCTGCCCGAGCTTGATGGCGCCGAATTCCATGGCCAGCTCGTCATCGAACTGATCGGCGGCGCTGGCCACGTTGAGCAGCATCTGCAGAAAGACCGGTGGATCCAGACCAGGCAGGCGGCGTTCCTCGGCCACCACGAGCACGTCCTGATCGACACCGATCGAGCAGCCCACCACGATCCGGTTCAGCTCAAGGCAGCGGCGGTACAGGGCCAGCAGATTGCCGCAGGGAAGTTTCAGCATCGGCGAGCGGACCTCCAGAGTCAGCTCGCCCAGCACAGGGTTGGGATGGATCGCCACCTCGATCGGGGCGCTGCCCACCTGAAAGCTCCAGTCGAATCCCTCCTCGCCATCCTGCCGCTGACCGCTCACTCCCAGGCTCTCGAGCACCTCGTCCACCAGATCCACCGCATCTTCCACCGGGCTGACCGGTTGTGGCGGCAGCGACAATCTCGCCACCAGCTCCGCCAGGAATCGCGGCAGTGTTGCCAAGGGGACACAGGCAGGGAATCGATCCCGTCAGGGGAGCCGGCCGCTACAGCGTGGCACCGCAGACCGCACAGTATCGCTGCTGCGGCTGGCAGAAGCTCCCGCAGACCGGACAGGCGCTGCTCGCCACTGGATCGGCAACGGGATCGGCAGCTGGATCGATACCCGGATCCACGACACCCTCTGCTTCCAGCCCTGAGGGCTGCGGGTCTGCAGGCTCCTCTGCCGACTCCTCCTCAGCAGGCTCCAAGCTGGGATCAATCCGGGCCAGCAGGGCGCCGCAGTGATCGCAGTAGTGAAGGTCGCGGCTGGCCGCTCCGCAGACGCTGCAGTACTGCAGGACACCCTGCTGGCGTTCCTGCCGGTACAGGTTGAACAGCTGGTAGAGCCGAACGGCCGGAACAGCGAAGTTGAGCCCCTCCGATTCCAGCCGCGTGCAGGCAATGATGCCCACCAGCTCGGCATGGACGTCGTAGAGGGGGCCGCCGCTGTTGCCTGGGTTGATCGCCGCATCGATCTGGAGAAAGCGGCGCCCCTCGATCTCCCGGTCCACGCCGCTCACGATTCCCTGGGTGAGCGTGTAGTCGAGGCCGAGAGGATGGCCGATCGCATAGACCGTTTCCCCGATGGCAGGCAGCCGCCCCGCTGGGGCGCGATCAGCGATCAGGGCCCCATGAATCCCCCGGCAGGTGTCCGCGGCGGTGGCGGCATCCAGCTGCAGGAAGGCCAGGTCGCAGTCGCGGAAGGAGCGCACGATCGGCGCCGCACTGCAACGCCCATCCCGGCAGCGGACCTTCGCATGGCTCCAGCCTTCGATCAGGTGGTGACTGGTGGCGATCAACCCGGATCGACTCAGCACCACACCGGCGCCCATCCCGTCGGCCACCTCGACGGCCACGACGGCATCGGCCCTGCGGAGGAAGACCTGCCGGGCACTCAGGGCCTTCGCGTGTCTGCTCATCCGAGGGCCCGCAGCCGGCTGGGCCGCAGCAGGATCAGCGCCAGCGGCCGCTGGCGTAACGGGCCAGGATCAGACTGCTCCAATCCGTTGTTCGTTCCTCGTGTTTGCGATCGTCTCCATTCTGATGGGAGGTCTTCTGGGAGGTCTGCTCGGCTTCGGCCTCGGTCGTGGCGTGCCTGCCCTGGTCCAGGGCGGTGGCCGGCTGGCCCGCCGCCAGAACCAACTCGGCATGGGCCTGTTGCTGATGGTGCCGTGGCTGGTGGGGGCGCTGCTGCTGCTGAAGGCGCTCACCGCCCCGGGCTTGCTGGTGCTGGCAGGGGGCTACTGGCTTGGCATGGTCGTGGGTCGTCGGCAGCTGGGGCTCTGAATTGGCGACAGATCCGACCAATCAGATCCGCAGCAGAAAACCCTCGCGGCGATGGAAATCGGCTTCGGGGCCAGGGTGGTCCAGGGCCCAGGTGCTGAGGGCGCCGCCGCGGTGCTCGATCACGGCGCTGATGCCGACCTGCACGGAAGCGGCTGCCGCCAGAGGTGGCGGCAGGTGGCAGTGAAACGCGAGTTCCAGCTGCTGGGGGCTTTGCTGGCTGAGAAAGGGCAGCGCCCTGACGCTGGCTTCGGGGGTGAGGCCGAGGCGATAGCCCTCGAGGCGATAGACGTTCCAATCGCCCGAAGGCGAGAGATTGATCTCCCAGTAGCGATCGTCCCCTTCCACCGCCAGGAAGGCCTCCAGGCAGGTGTGCATCCAGAGGCCATCACAGCGCTGCGGCTGTTGTGCCGGTGGAGGCACCAGCAACTCGGCAAGAGGGGCCCGCAGGCAGTAGTGGATCCGCAGCTCCGGGCCCAGGCGCTGGATGAAGCCCGTCAGGGAGAGTCCCGGCAGACATGGGTCGGCGGTGGGATGGTCGGGTGTGGCGGGGGCGCTGCGGAACGGCACCAGGGTGAAGCTCTGGGCCTCCGGCTGCAGCTGGGGTTCCATCTCAGGCTCCGACTGGACTCCCATCTCAGGCTCCCCCCAGCCGCTTCAGCAGCGCCCGAATCGGTCCTTCCTGCGCTTCGATGCTTTCGACAAGCCGGAACTGCACCTGGGCGCGCCGGAGGTTCTGGAGGGGATCGCTGGTCTTGAAATACACGTTGCCAGCCAGATGATCGCTGAAGAAGCGCAGACCCAGTTCAAAAGCGATCAGCCGGATCGCCGCATAGAGATACTGGTGATCGGCGGTGGTGAGGAACTGCCGGGCCACGGACAGATAACCCTCCAGCAGCGCTTCGCATAGCCCCAGATCGAACTGCACCGCCTCAGGATTACGGCTTTCCTCACCGAGGGTGTTGCAGCAGGAACGCAGGCAATCGCCGATGTCGTAATGAACCAATCCCGGTTTGACGGTATCGAGATCTATCAGGGCGATGGCCTCGCCGCTGGCGGCATCCAGCATCACGTTATTGATCTTCGGATCGCCGTGAATCGGGCGCAGCTGCAGCTCACCGCGGGCCTTGGCCTCCTCCAGCACCGGCGCCAGCGACTGGCGGCTCTCGATGAACTGCTGACACCAGTGCTCCTGCGCCGAGGGCGGCGCTGAACAACGACCCAGCAGCTGGTGGTACTGGGCCAGGTAGGTGGGGGTGATGTGAAATCCCTCCAGCGTGTCTGCCAGCTGATCGACCGGGAGATCACTGATCAGGTGATGAAACATGCCAAGGCCATAGCCCACTTCACGCGCCTGCGCCGGATCCCGGGCCATCTCCAGGCTGCGGGCGGCCGGTACATAAGTCATGGCCCGCCAGATCTGGCCATCGCGCTCCACCCAGGGATCGGCAGAATCGGTTGGGGTAAGGATGTGCGGCATCTCCCAGGAGCGCCTGCAGGCGCCGCTGTGGTCGGGATCATCCGGAAGGTCCTGCAGACGGGCGGCGACATGCCGGGTCACGATCTGCATGTTGCGCATGACCAGCTTCGGCTGGCGGAAGACCTCCCTGTTAAGGCGTTGCAACACGAGGGGTGGTTGGGTCTGTCCAGCCAGCGACACCAGAAAGGTGTCGTTGACATTGCCCTGCCCCAGGGGCTCAATGGCGATGATGCCCGCGCCGGGATGAAACTGGGCGGCGATCTCACGGAGCTCGTGCCCATGGGCGACCGAAGCCTGGATCATGGGTCTCGGCCGCAAACCGGGCCGCAGCCTGACACGCTTCCGCCAGCCTGGGTTCAGCCGTGGTGACAGCGCGCCGACAGACTGCCATGGGTGAACGAAACCTTTACGGCCAACTCCGGCAAGCGCCTCACGACGGCTGTCTCTGATCCAGGGGCGGCGACGATTCCGCAGGGCTTGGTGTCTCCAGCAGCTGAATCTGAAACAGCACATCCTCCAGCGCATCGGCCGCGCTGATGCCGGCATGGCGCGGTGGGTTCTCCGTTGTGCAGCAACTGGGCAGGGGCGCCAGGACCGTCCAGGGGCGGGCGTGGCAGAACTGCACCACACTGAGCCGCTGCTCGCTGCTGCCTGGAGGTGCCACCACCCGGTGCCAGCCGGCTGGGATCAGGCCATTGCTGAGCCGCTCCAGCATCAGGCCGCTGTTGAGGATCACCCGCCCAGACGGCGGCAGGGCATCCCGCCACTGGCCCTGCACCTTCACCTGCAGGCCCGGCCCCGTGGCCCGCGGCAGGGCCGTGATCAGGTTGATGTCGCCGTGGGCAGCCGCCCACAGGTGCGATCTGCTGGGGGCCTGCGCCATTGGTGGGTAGCGGATCGCGCGGGTGAGGGTGGGGGCGTCCTGCACCATCTCCTCAAACAGCGTCTCGGCGCAGCCGAGCCCCAGAGCGATCACCCGCAGAACGCGCCGTTGCAGATCAGCCACGGCAGCATGAAAGTGGCCCAGTACGGCCGTGATGCCGGGCACCACCTGCTCGGGTAGCACCGGTTCGGGATAGAGATGGGGATAGCGCCGCCGCAGGGGATGAGCCGCCGCCAGCGGAGCGGCCCAGTTGAGCATTTCCTTCCAGTCCGCCTGCTCGCTGCCGGCGGCCGTTTCCACCAGAAGCCCCGTGTAGCCGGTCTGGCCATGGCTGCCGGGTGCCCGGAAGCGCTGCTTGACCTCTGGCTCCAGGGCGAAGAACCGCGCCAGCATTCCGTAGGCGGTATCGAGCAGGTCCTCGGGCAGATCGCTGCTGGTGTAGACGAAGCCCGTGGCCAGGCTGCGGCGCACCCCATCCACCACCGCCCGCCGGGCAGCTCCATCGCCGCGTTCGAACCGGAGCAGATCGACATCGAGAATCTCTGGCTCCTGGACCATGGCGGGGTTCCCCGGACTGGCTAGAGCGGAAGTATCCCGCCCCTGCCCGCCATGGACTTCACCCAGAACTTCGCCCATCCCCGCCTGGCCTGACCCCAGCGCTGGAAGGCTCTCAGGCGGCCGGCAGCAGGTCTTCCGGCCGTAGATCCGGCCGGCGCCGCAGGGCGAAGAGGGTGCCGGCGTTGCCGCGACAGAGGCGCAGCTCCTGGTCGAGCACGGTGATGTCGAGCCAGGCCGGCGTGGCCTGCCGCACCCGGGCCAGCAGCTCGGGGCGCCAGGCCCCCAGGGTGGGGCCGATCCAGCCGCCCCGCTCGAAGCGCACGCTCACACGCTGGCGGCCTTCGACGGCGATGGCCGCCACCACGCTGATCGCCGCCACTCCCCCCAGGGGTCCCCGCAGCCGCAGCAGATTCATGGCCCGGCCGGCCTCCGGATCGAGCACCTGCAGATTCTCCAGCCAGGGGGCCTCCCGCAGCCAGGGCTGGGAGCTGCTGCTCCAGAACAGCTCCCAGACCCCGCGCAGCAGGGCCCGGTCCCGTTCCAGATCCGCCGGCTGCAGCCGCTCCAGCTGCTCCACCACGGGCCGCAGATCCCGGCGCTGCGGCGGTGGATGGGCCTGGGCCTCGAGCAGGGCCCGGCGGCAGGCTTCGGCGGTGTCGGGTGGTGCGGTCATGAGCGGGGCGAGGTTCAGCGGTCGAGCAGCGGCAGCACCAGGCTCACCAGCGAATACACCACCGCCGGGGTGAACAAGTAACTGTCGATCCGATCCAGAATGCCGCCGTGGCCGGGGATGGCATCACCGGAATCTTTCAGACCGGCATCCCGCTTCATCATCGATTCGGTGAGATCGCCCACCAGGGCGAACAGAGCGACGACCCCGCCGAGCACGCCCCCCACCAGCCAGCCCCAGCGCCAGCCCAGCAGCACGCCTCCGAGCACACCCACCAGCACGGCACAGCCCACTCCGCCCAGGGCTCCCTCCACCGTCTTGCCGGGGGAAATCGGCGAGAGGGGGTGCCGGCCCAGGCGGCGACCGATCATGTAAGAGCCGATGTCCGTGGCCACGATCAGCAGGCAGGCCAGCAGCATCAGCGCCATGCCGGGGGTGAACAGCGGCGGGGCTGAGGCCAGATTCGGGGCCAGCATCGGATCGGCGAGCTCGCGCAGCTTGATCCAGTAGCTCGGCAGAAAGCCCAGATAAAAGAGCCCGAAGATCGAGGCGGCGATGTCGGCGATCGTGCCGGTGACCGGCTGCAACAGCAACCAGCCGCAGATCACCGCCCCCGACACCGGCAGCACCGCCGCTGACAGGTCGACCGCCAGCCAGCCGCCGCCATCAGTGGCGGCCATGGTGGTGAACAGCAGGATCTGACAGGCCACCAGGGTGGTTTTGGTGGCAGGCCGGATCCCCTTGAACTGGGCCATGCGGAAGAACTCCAGCAGCCCCAGATGCACGATCACGCCCAGGGCCACGGTGAACCACCAGCCGCCCAGCAGCACCACCACCAGCCCGAACCCCCCCGCCGCCCAACCGCTCAGCAGCCGGGACAGGGAGGTGGCAGTGCGGGGGGACGGCAGCAAGACGGGGGAATGGCAGGGACAGGCAGGAGGGCGGCGGCCGATTGTCGGGGCCGACCTTCAGCGCTCGGCCGCGATCAGAAACAGCGGCTCGGCCGCGGCCAGCTTCGCCTGGCTGCCGCGCCGCTGCATGCGGTGCACGGTGGCCTGCACCACATGCACGTCGCGGGCCTGCAGCTGGGTGAGGGTGTCGGTGGCATCCACCAGACCCTCGAGGCTGGTGGTGCTGATCACCAGCCGGCCGCTGGGGGTGAGTGATGGCCACACCGCCTGCAGCACCTCACCGAGGGGACGCCCCACCTCCAGCACCACCCGATCAGGACGGGGCGGCAGGGTGTGGAGATCGGCGGGGGCCTGGCCGGGGTGGATGTGGAGGTTGGGGATCCCGAAGCGGCGACGGTTGCGCTCCAGCAGGGCGATCGCCTCCGGATCCCGCTCCAGGGTGTGCACTTCGCCGGCGGGCATCAGCCGGGCGATCTCCAGGGCCAGGGCACCGGTGCCGCCGCCGATGTCCCAGACCAGCGAATCGGCGCGCGGCCGCAGGTGTGCCAGCAGCATCACCCGCAGTTCCAGGGGGGTGGGGCTGAAGCCCGGGGCATCTTCAAAGGCGTTGTCCGGCAGCCCCGGGGTCACGAAATCCCAGAGGTAGCGGCTGCCGTCCTGGTCAGCGTGCGAGCCCGGAGAATCGGGGCCGGGTTCCGCCATCTGCCGTCTCATCCGGCCACAACCGCCACCGTATCAGCGATCTGGCCGGGCCAGAGCCGCCGCTGCCTCTGCAACCAGCTGGCGCGGCTGGCGTCGATCCGTTCTCCGGGGATCAGCAGTGGAATGCCGGGTGGATAGGGGCAGAGCGGCTCGGCGGCGATGCGTCCGCAGGCCCGCTCCAGCGGCACGAACTCGCGGGGGGATCTCCAGGCCGCGGCCAGGGGAAGCTCCAGGCAGGCCAGAGGCGGCAGCGGCGGTGGCTCGAAGGGTGGGGCAGGATCGGCGCCGAGCGCCGTGCGCAGGGCGGCCAGGTGCTGCGGCAGCCGGCGCAGGCCAGCCGGCGGGCAGGTGCCGAGGCAGAAGGTGAGCGTGCCGGGTTCCGGCAGTTCGGCCACCACGCCGCGCTCCATCAGCCAGTCATCGGCCTCGAGACCGTTGATCCCCAGGGCGGCGGTGTTGAGCACGAGTCGCAGGGGATCCTCCGTCTCCACCAGCGGCAGTTGCCTCTGCCGCAGGGCCTGCTGCAGCCGTGCGGCCAGCGCCAGAGCCCGCTGATGCTGACGCTGGCCCGCCCGGCTGCTCCGGTGGCCCAGCGCTGCGGCCGCGGAGGTGAGCAGCAGGGCACTGGGGCTGGAGGTCTGCAGCCAGAGCAGGGCCCGCTCGATCGCCGCCACCGCGACCCGCTCGCCCCGGCTCAGCAGCGCAGCGCTCTGGGCAAGGCCCCCGCCGCTCTTCTGCAGGGAGAGCACCTCCAGATCGGCCCCGGCAGCCAGGGCCTCACCCCAGCCATGGGCGCCATCCACCAGCACCGGCAGCCCCGCGGCGTGGGCCTGGGCCAGCAGCGGCGGCAGATCGGCCCGAAACCCGTGATAGGTGGGGCTGACCAGCACCAGTGCCGCGATCCGGCTACCTGGCAGCCGGGCCTGGGTTCCCGGCAAGCCCGGAGCAGAGGCGGCCTGCAGCAGCCGCTCCAGCAGCTCCGGTGTTGGTGGATGCCACAGGCCGGTGGCCGGATCGAAGGGCACCTCGTAGAGCAGGGGTTCGAGTCCGCCCAGCACGCAGCCATGCAGCAGGCTGCGGTGCAGGTTGCGGGGCAGCAGCACCCGATCGCCGGGCTGGCCGAGGGCCAGCAGGGCCGCCTGCAGCAGGCCGCTGGCCCCGTTGACCCCGAACCAGCAGCGCTGCGCCCCGAGCAGCTCAGCGGCGAGGGCCTGCGCCTCAGCCACCGCCCCTGTGGCCTCCAGTGGTCCGCCGAAGCGGGGCAATTCGGGCAGATCCCAGCAGCCGGGCGGCTGGCGCAGCAACTGGCGCAGCTCCGGAGCCAGGCCCCGGCCGCGGCCATGGGCCGGCAGATGCAAGGCCAGTTCGCCGCGACCCGCCCGCAGGGCCGCCAGCAGCGGTGCCGCCGGACTGGACTGCGGTCGGAACCAGGGCAGGTCGGGAAGCAGGGTCACTGGATCGCAGGTCCCTGGGCAGACATTCCTAGAGTTTCCTCTTCCCAAGGGCCAAGACCCAGGAGCCACCGCCATCACTGCGTCCTTTGCCCAGACCCAGGCTCCCGTCGAGGAGCTGGTGCCCTCTTACGACGCCAGCGCTGACCGCCGCTGGCTGCTGCGTCGCCCCTGGCTGCTGATCGCCCGGCTGGTGGTGGTGCTGAGCCAGCTGGGCGGCCTGGCCCTGGTGCTGGTCGTGCAGGGCAACAGCCGCGATCGGGCTGTGCAGCAGCGTCTGGCCCGGCGCATTCTCACCACCCTCACCAACCTGGGCCCCTGCTTCATCAAGGTGGGCCAGGCGCTCTCCACCCGTCCCGACCTGGTGCGGCGCGACTGGCTGGAGCAGCTCACCCAGCTGCAGGACAACCTTCCCCCCTTCGATCACGAGACCGCCCTGGCGCTGATCGAGGCCGAGCTGGGCGCTCCGGTGGAACAGCTGTTCGAGGAGTTCCCCCATTACCCCATGGCCGCGGCCAGCCTCGGCCAGGTGTACAGGGCCCGGCTGGCCGATGGCCACTGGGTGGCTGTGAAGGTGCAGCGACCCAACCTTCCTTACATCCTGCGCCGCGATCTGGCGATCATCCGACTGCTTGGCGTGGCGGCAGCCCCGATCCTGCCGCTCAACCTCGGTTTCGGATTGGCTGAGATCATCGATGAATTCGGCCGCACCCTGTTTGAAGAGATCGACTACCACTGCGAGGCTGATAATGCCGAGCGATTCGCTGCTCTGTTCGCTGACCACCCGGAGGTGATCGTTCCGCGGGTGTACCGGCAGCTCTCCAGCCGTCATGTGCTCACGACCCAGTGGATCAATGGGGTGAAGCTTCAGAACCGGCAGGAGCTGGAGGCGCGCCATCTCGATCCCGCCGCCCTGATCCGCACCGGCGTGATTTCCGGCCTGCAGCAACTGCTCGAGTTCGGCTATTTCCACGCCGATCCCCATCCGGGCAATCTGTTTGCGCTGCCTGGCAAGACCGGAGCCATGGGCCATATGGCCTATGTGGATTTCGGCATGATGGACTCGATCAGTAATGCCGATCGCCTCACCCTCACCGGTGCGGTGGTGCACCTGATCAACCGTGACTTCGCCGCCCTGGCCCAGGACTTCATCGATCTCGGCTTCCTCAATCCCAATGCCGACCTGACCCCGATCCTGCCGGCACTGGAGGAGGTGCTGGGCGGGGCGCTTGGCGAAAATGTGGGCAGCTTCAACTTCAAGGCGATCACGGATCGCTTCTCGGAGCTGATGTTCGACTACCCCTTCCGCGTGCCGGCCCGCTTCGCCCTGATCATCCGTGCCGTGGTGAGCCAGGAAGGGCTGGCGCTGCGGCTGGATCCCAGCTTCAAGATCATCCGGGTCGCCTATCCCTATGTTGCTCGGCGCCTGCTGGCGGGGGACACCGCCGAGATGCGCGAGAAGCTGCTGGAGGTGATCTTCGACCGCGATGGCCGCCTGCGCATCGAGCGGCTCGAAAATCTGCTGCAGGTGGTGGAAGGCGACCAGACCAGTCCGGATCTGCTGCCGGTGGCCACCGATGGCCTGCGGCTCCTGCTTGGCCCTGGCGGCAGCAGCCTGCGTCAGCGTCTGCTGCTCACCCTGGTGCGGAACGACCGGCTCCACACCGAAGATCTGCGGGCCCTGCTGGGTCTGATGCGCCGCACCTTCTCAGCCCGCAAGCTGGCCAGCGGGGTGCTCGCCCGGCTCAATCCCCTGGCCGCCGCAGCCTGATCAGACCCAGTTCTAGGGTCGCGGCACCGTCCGACCGATTCCGTGAGCTTCCTCGCCAGCGGCCCATCCTCTCTCTGTTCTGCCGTTGCGGTGCTGGGCGGCAGCTTCGGTTCGCCGAGTGGCGCCCCCGATCCGGCCCCGGTGAATCTGTCGGAAGCGGCTCTGGATGCCGCCAGTGGCCTGTTCGGCGACCTCGATGCCGATGACATCTTTCTGGAGTACGCCACCCTGGTGCAGCCTCCGTACCTGCTGGCCGGTGCCGGTCTGGCGATCGCGGTGCTGTGCGGGCTCACCTTCGCCCGGCTGGTGCAGAATCGCCTCGATGGCTGGAAGCAGGACCGCCTCAAACTCCTGCCGCTGGGCCAATGGGAAACCACCCTGCCCTATACCGGCCTGGTGATCGGCGTGACCCTGTTCATCGGCGGCAGCCTGCAGGTGTTCGGATTCTCCGCCGGTGCCGCCCTGTTGGTGTCGTTCGTGCTGTCGATGCTGACAGCGGGAGCCCTGTGGGTGCAGTTGGAGCGCCTGATGGAACAGGTGGAGAATGGCAGCTTCAAAGCCGTGGACTTCGACAACTTCGACCAGTTTTTCTGAGGCGGGATTGTTCTCCATTCACTTTTCTGAAGTCCAGTTCTTCGAAGATCTGTTCTTCGAAGTCCAGTGCTTCGGCATCCAGCTGTTCTGAGGAATCGATCAGGCCACCAGGTATCCCTGCAGCAGCTCGGAGCGGGAACGGATTCCCTCCAAAGCTCGCCGCTCGATGTTGCGGGTTTTGTCGCGGCTCATGCCGAGGGTCTTGGCGATCAGGGTGAGGCTCATCGGCTCGTTACCGTCGATGCCGAACCGCATCTTCAACACCCGTCCCTGCAGTTCCGGCAACTGCTCCAGCAGGGAGCTCAGATCGCCCCGCAGGCACTCGCCATCGACCAGCTCCTCGGGCAGCACGCCATCGCCGGCCAGCAGGTCGAGCAGTTCGGTGTCCTCACTGTCGCCCACCTTGGTTTCCAGGCTGACCGGCTGGCGGGCCCGGCAGAGCAGCTCCTTGACCTCGTCTTCCGGCAGTTCGACAAACACCGCCAGCTCGGTGACGGTGGGGGTGCGGCCCAGCTCCTGGCTGAGCTCCCGTTGCCCCTTCTTGAGCTTGTTGAGGGTCTCGGTGATGTGGATCGGCAGGCGGATCGTGCGGCTCTTTTCGGCGATCGCCCGGGTGATCCCCTGGCGGATCCACCAGTAGGCGTAGGTGGAGAACTTGTAGCCGCGGGTGGGATCGAATTTCTCCACGCCCCGCACCAGCCCGATCGTGCCCTCCTGGATCAGATCCAGCAGTTCCATGTTCCGCTTGGTGTACTTCTTCGCCACACTCACCACCAGCCGCAGGTTGGCGGCCACCATCCGCTCCTTGGCGCGGCGGCCGTTGGCGAGCCGGCGCTTGAGCAGGGCCACCGTGAGACTGGCTTCAACGGCCAGCTGCTCCTCACTGGGCGGCTGGCCGCCGCAACGCAGAGTGAGTTCCTCGCGGAGTTCTTCGAGGGCCATCAGCTCCTGGACCTGACGGCCGAGGGTGATCTCCTGCTCGTGGGTGAGCAGTGGTACCCGGCCGATGTCGCGCAGGTAGGA
This sequence comes from Synechococcus sp. CBW1002, assembly GCF_015840915.1. Classification (NCBI taxonomy): domain Bacteria; kingdom Bacillati; phylum Cyanobacteriota; class Cyanophyceae; order Synechococcales; family Synechococcaceae; genus Synechococcus; species Synechococcus sp. CBW1002. Next base: position 2,335,903 of record NZ_CP060398.1, on the reverse strand, counting down.
GCGCACCAGATCGCCGTGGGGCCCCGTGGCGGAGCCGGCGGTGGCAACCAGGGAGAGGGAAGGCATGGGGTGGCGGAGTTAGGAAACTTGCCTGTTTCGTAAACCTACCATCAAATTCCGGAATCGTTCCGCCTTGCGCGCAGGACAATGGGCGCAGGGCCGCTCACCCCTTGCCATGGCCGCCGAACGGTTGCAGAAACTGATCGCCGCCGCTGGTCTGGGGTCGCGCCGCCGGGCCGAAGACTGGCTGCGCCAGGGGCGGGTGCGGGTCAATGGCGTCGTGGCGGAGCTGGGCGAGCGGGCTGACCCGCAGCTGGACCGGGTCGAGCTGGATGGCCATCGTCTTGGCGAGCGGCTGCCGGCGCGGGTTCTGCTGCTCAACAAACCCGTGGGGGTGCTCTGCAGTTGTCACGATCCCCACGGGCGCACCACCGTGATGGACCTGCTGCCCCTGGCCTGGCGTCAAGGCGATGGCCTGCATCCGGTGGGCCGTCTCGATGCCGACAGCCGCGGCGCCCTGCTGCTCAGCAACGACGGCAGCTTCACCCTGCGGCTCACCCACCCCCGTTATGGCCACCGCAAGACCTATCGGGTGCGGGTGGCCGGACGCCCGGATGCCGCGACCCTGCGCCGCTGGCAGGCCGGGGTTCAGCTCGACGGACGGCCCAGCGCGCCGGTGGGGCTGCGGGTGCTGCGCCAGGGCCGCGAGAGCTGCCTTCTGGAGCTCGAGATGCGTGAGGGGCGCAACCGCCAGATCCGCCGGACCGGCGAACGCCTCGGCCATCCCGTGCTGGATCTCCAACGCACGGCGATCGGTGATCTCACACTCGGTGATCTGGCGGAAGGCCAGTGGCGCGAGCTCGACCCACAAGAATGGGAGGCTCTGGTCGCGTCTGCGTGAACCTCCGCCCCGGTAAGCCCTCGACGCGCTCCGTGCCGCGGCGCCTGTTGGGCTGGCTCCGGCGTTCCCGGCCCGAATCCCCGACCGGCGGTCCCAGCGGGGTCGAACAGGATCCGCTGCTGCTGGCCGGACGGCAGCTGCGGGAGCAGCGCGAGGCCCGCGGCCTCAACCTACGGGAACTCGCCCAGGAAACCCGCATCAGCACCCCTGTGCTGGAGGCGCTCGAGCGCGGCTGGCGTGACCGCCTGCCGGAGGTGACCTACCTACGCACCATGCTGCCGCTGATTGAGCGATACCTGGCACTCCCCCCCGGGAGTCTCGATGCGGCCCTGCCTGCGCCGGTGAACGAGGCCCGGCCTTCCAGTCGCCGGATGCTGCTGCAGCGCTTCACCCCCGGCTCGATCGATGTCTTCACCACCTGGCAGGGCACGGTGCTCTACGGCCTGCTCACCCTGGGCCTGGTGTACGCGGTGAACCTGCAGCAGCAGCGCCTCGCCGCCGAGGGGTTGCTGAGCTCGCGGCCGATTTCCCCCCTGCCCCGTTCCGAACAGGTGCGGACCCAGGATCCAGCCGCGCAGCTGCTGGCGATTCATCCGGAGTTGCGTCCCCTGACGCTCACGGCCAGAGGTCAGGGGCTCCCCCAGCTGCGGCGGGAGCTGGCCAAGGGAAGCCCGGAGACGCTCGGGGTGCTGAGCCTGGAGCTGGCCGCCCCCAGCCAGGTGGAGATCACCCCCTCCCAGGGAGGAAACACGCGTCTGGAGGGCGTGAACGGCACGCTCAGCCTGCCGATCCTGCCGCCGTTCGAGCTGCGGATCGAACCGGCCGCGGCGGCACGGGCGGTGCGCTGGAACGGGGCGCCGCTGCCCCCCCTGGCTGGCAATCCCGCTGGCCGCTTCCGCTACCCGGCCGTGATCGCCGCCCCCCCGGCCCCAAAACGACCGGAGACTCCCGTCGCTCAGCCCGCTCCTCCCAGACCCACCGGCGAGGAGCGTCCGTAGCGATCCGCCAGCCGGCCGAAACCGAGCAGCGGACCTTTCAGGTCACTGATCGATCGATTCAGGCGCCAGCACCAGTTCCCACCGGTGGTTCCAGGGGTGTTGAAGCGGGCCCGGTCGTCCAGTTCCAGCAGGTCCTGCAAGGGCACCACCACCAGTTCGGCCTCGGTGGCCAGGGCTGCCTCCAGCAGTTGCCAGCCCGGCGCCGTCACGTCAGCGCCGACAACCGCGCGGACCCGGTCGCGGCCGCCCTGATCGAGCCCATCCCACCAGCTGCGGCTGGTGGCGTTGTCGTGGGTGCCGGTGTACACCACCCAGCGGTTGCCGCGGTAGTTGGCCGGCAGGTAGGGATTGTCCGCGTTGCCATCGAAGGCGAACTGGAGGATCTTCATGCCGGGCAGGGCGAAGCTGTCGCGCAGCGCCTCCACCGCTGGCGTGATCACCCCCAGGTCCTCGGCGATCAGGGGCAGCCGGCCATCGGGGAGCAACCCGCCGCGCCGCCAGCAGTCGAGCCAGAGCAGCGCCAGCAGGGGCCAGCCTGGGGAGGGCTGCCAGGTGCCGTTCTGGGCGGTGGTGTCGCTGCCGGGGATGCTCCAGTAGGCCTGCAGGGCCCGGAAGTGATCCAGCCTCAGCCGGTCGAACAGCTGAAGCTGGCGACCCAGGCGCCGCAGCCACCAGCGGAACCCCCCCAGCCAGTGGGCGCTCCAGCGGTACACCGGGGTGCCCCAGAGCTGGCCGGTGGCGGAGAAGTAGTCGGGCGGAACACCGCTCTGCTGGGCGAGGCTGCCGTCGAACTGGAGGGAGAACAGGGAGCGGTGACGCCAGACATCGGCGCTGTCGTGGGCCACATAGAAGGGCAGATCACCGATCAGCTGCACGCCGCGGCGGTGGGCATGGCGCTGCAGCCCATCCCACTGACGCTGCAGATGCCACTGCAGCAACCCCTCTTCCAGCAGGGCTGGGCCGTGTTGTTGATCGAGGGTCCGCAGGGCACGGCTGTGGCGGCGGGCCAGGGGGCCGGGCCAGTTCCACCAGGGCTGGCCCTCCTGCAGCCGCCGCAGCACCATGAAACGGCAGTGGTCCCGCAGCCAGGAACGCTGCTGCCGGCGCCAGCGGCCAAAGCGCTGTTTCTGGTCCAGCGGCTGGCTGGCCCAGCGCTGGACCAGCAGACGACCCAGGGCCGCCGCCCGGGCTGGGGCCAGGCTCAGGTCGAGCGGTGCCGGCCCGGGAGCTCCAGCGGAGCTCTCAGCCATCGGCTCGGAGCCATCGCTCGGCAGGGCCTCCAGATCGCCAGGCTCGAGAAAGCCCTGGGTCACCAGATCGTCTGCATCCAGCAGCCAGGGATTGAGGGCCGACCCGCTGGGGGAGCTGTAGGGGGAGCCGGTGCCGTCGGTGGGGGCCAGGGGCAGCAGTTGCCAGGCAGCGATGCCCTGATCGGCCAGGAGGTCGATCAGGGCATGGGCGTGCGAACCGAAGGTGCCGCACACCGGCGTGCCCGGCAGGGCGGTGGGATGCAGCAGCACCCCGCAGAGGCGGTCACTCATGGAGAGGGGATGCGGTAGCGCTCAACGATCCGACGGGCGAAGGCGGGGATATGACGCTCCGCCATCTCCGGGTGATGGCGCCGCAGCCACAGGGCATTGCGGGTGAAGTGGGAATCAATCGAGAAGCGGCCGTACTCCAGACCCTGCGGGCCCACCCGCTGCACCAGGAAACCGACCAGTTCGGCCAGCCAACGGGGCAGTTTCAGGGCCTTGTCGTAGGCGTCGATGCCCTGCTGCACGGCGGCACGCCGATCACCGCGGCTGGTGACGGGAGCGGTATCCAGCTCGGGCTCCACCAGATCCAGCAGCACCTGCCCCCTGGGGTTGCGCACCGTGATCCACTGGCGGCCGAAGCTGGCCCCCATGTACCCCACCACCAGATCGGCACCGGCATTGGTGTAGTCGAAGCAACTCAGGCAGCTGGGGGCGAAGACATCCTTGAGCTTCGGGGTGTCCAGCCCGAAGAACGGAACGGTCTCCTCGCTGCCGTCGCTGTGGCGGAAGTGGATGCGGAAGTCCTGCATGAACTCGTAGTGCACCACCGTCGCGGGAGAGCGGCTGGCGCTTTCGAGGAAGGTCTGCAGGCCTTCGCGGCTGACGTTGTCGACGCAGGGCAGCCCCAGCACGTAGAGCTCGTCGAGAGGCAAGGTCGTCTGCACGGCCCGCAGGGCCTGGATCTGACAGCCCACGCCGATGGCCAGCAACCTCTGGATGCCGCTGCCGGGCAGCTGCTCCAGCACTTCAAGGTTGGGCGAGAGGGTGGGCTTGTTGACCCGGGCCGCCAGCACCTGCTCGGCGGTGCGGGCCAGTACCGGCACGGGGGTGAAGCGATCGTCAGGGCTCTGGCCCACGCAGAGCACGGCATCGACAAGACCGGTCTCCAGGGCTCGCACGCCGATCCGGCTGACGATGCCGGTCCACTGGGCTCCGGCGATCGGCTGCTGCAGCCGGGCCGAAAGCATCCGCTGCTGCACGCCGAAGTAGAGCTCGTCCTCGTCATCGAGCCGGCGGCTGCGACCGTGGGCGGACGCCTCCATGGTCTCGAAGTTCTGGCTCAGAAAGGCGCAGGCGCGGCGCACGTAGGCCACCCAGCGGGTGTCGCAGAGGCCGCACTGACTGCAGAGGTCCTTGGCTGGATAGACGCTGCCCTTGGCCAGGGGGCGGGACCGCTCGTGCGGTGGCGTGGCGGAGCCCGCGGTGGCGCCGGACGGCGTGCTGGAGGCTGCGGTCAAGGAAGGGGGGTGGGCTGACTCCACGGCCCACAACCTATCGGCCACCCGGCCCAGCGGGGCAAATCCCCGGGCTGAGCCAGAGTGGGGGCCACCAGCCCTGCGGGCACCATGCCCCCCATGCGGGACACCGACCCTTCCACCTCCAGCTCCTCAGCGGAACATTCCGCCGCGCCGCGGGTCCGCCCCGTCGGCAAGGGCCATCGCTGGCGAGCCCTGGGCCGTGTCGTCATCGCCCTCGCCGGCGCTGGTCTCGGCATCTCCGTGCTGGGCTGGATCTGGCCCGTTCAGGACTCCCGCAGCCCCGACGACCGCCCCAGCACAGCAAGCGATCTGGCCGAGCCACCACGCCGGCCGATCACGTTGCTGGTGGTGGGGCTGGATTCCGATCGCCTGCCTGGCTCACCCCAGACCCCGCCAGCCACCAGCGCGTCGCCCGCTCAGGACACCGCCGCGAAGGACAACGCCACCGCCGCCAAGCCTGCCCCGAGCCCCAACAGCGACGCGCTGCTGCTGGTGCGGGTCGATCCGGAAGGTCCTCTGCAGGTGCTCGGCCTGCCCACTGAACTGGCCGTGAATCTGCCTGGTCAGAAACGTCCCCAGGCTCTGGGCAGCCTCTACCGCACGGGCGGGGTCGCCCTGACCGGCGATGCGGTGCGCGAACTGCTGAAGCTGGAGCCCGGCGAGCCGGACCGCTATCTGGTGCTCTCCCGCGCCGGACTGCGCAGCCTGGTGGATGCCCTGGGCCGGCTGGAGGTCAATCCACCCCGCAAGATGCTCTACGAAGACAAGGCGCAGGGCTACCGCATTGATCTGCAGAGCGGTCTGCAGCAACTCGACGGTGCCCAGGTGGAGCAGTTGCTGCGCTACCGCGATCCCAGCCTCGGCGAGCTCAGTCGCCGCCAGCAGCAGGAGCTGGTGGTGCTCGCCCTGATTGAGAGCCTGGCTCAGCCGGCCCGCTTGGCCAATCTGCCGGACCTGGTGCAGAAGCTGCGCAGCGAGGTGGACACGAACCTCGAGCCCAGCGAGACCCTCAGCCTGCTGGCCGCTGGTCTGGCCCGCCCTGGGGAGGTGCGCTTCCTGTCGCTGCCGCTGGGGCCGGCCAAAGCGACATACGGCGGCCTGCGGCAGCTCGAGACCAAAGCCCCCCTGCCGCCCTGGAAGACGAAGACCTGAGCGGTCCATGCTCAGTCCAGCTCAGCCTGTAGCTGCAGCCAGCGAGCCTCCAGGCTGAGCCGCATGGCGTCCATGCCCTGTTCGGTCCACTCCTGCTCGACGGCCTCCGACAAGACCGCTTCAGGCCGCCCAGCCTCCGGTAGCCAGCCGATCCAGGGCAGTCCGTCACTCCGGCGCCGGGCTGGCTCCCAGGGGCCACCGCCCTGGATCAGGCCGAGCAGGGGCACCTGCCACTGCCGCAGCAGGGCTGTGGTGGCCGCGGGAGCGCCCGTGGCGAGGCTGTCGGCCGGCAGCAGCAGCAGGCTGGGTTGGCGCCAGCCCCCCAGCGCCTCGGCCCAGTGATGCGTTGCAGCGCTGGCCGGATCCTCCAGCAGCAGGCCCGGATCGCAGGGGAGCGCGGCCAGCCAGGGGCCGACGATGGCCTCCAGCTGATGCAGGGCCTGGTGGGGGCAAGCGGCCGGCGTCAGGGTGTGCAGCGGCAGGCCCAGGGCCGCCGCCAGCCGTGGAGCCTGGTCGCTCAGGAGGGCCGCCACCTGGTCGGCTCGGCCGCTTGAGGCCAGCACCACTCTCAGGGGCGTGGCCAGGCCGGAAAACTTCACGCTTGTTCGCACTGGCTGGGACGGGTCGCTTCTACCATCGAAACTCCGCCGTCGCGCTTGCGTCCGCCGTGACCAGTTTCTTGACCGCTGATCGGGTGGAGCAGCAGTCCAGTCCCACCCAGTCAGCCCAGGACACGCGGCGGCTGCGGCTGTTCAGCGGCTCCTCCAACCCCCATCTGGCCCGCGAGATCGCCGCCTACCTGGGGGTTCCGGATGGCCCGTGCGTGATCAAGCGCTTCGCCGACGGCGAGCTGTACATCCAGATTCAGGAGTCGATCCGCGGCTGCGATGTTTTCCTGATCCAGCCCACCTGCGCTCCGGTGAATGATCACCTGATGGAGCTGCTGATCATGGTGGATGCCTGCCGCCGCGCCTCGGCCCGGCAGATCACCGCGGTGATCCCTTATTACGGCTACGCCCGCGCCGACCGCAAGACCGCCGGCCGCGAATCGATCACGGCCAAACTGGTGGCCAATCTGCTGGTCAAGTCCGGTGTGGATCGGGTGCTGGCGATGGACCTGCATTCCTCCCAGATCCAGGGGTATTTCGATATCCCCTGCGATCACATCTACGGCTCACCGGTGCTGGTCGACTATCTCCGCACCCGCAACCTCGGGGAGGTGGTCGTGGTGTCGCCGGATGTGGGTGGGGTGGCCCGGGCCCGCGCCTTCGCCAAGCAGATGAACGATGCCCCCCTGGCGATCATCGACAAACGGCGCAGTGGTCACAACGTGGCCGAGAGCCTCACCGTGATCGGGGATGTGGCCGACAAAACCGCCGTGTTGATCGACGACATGATCGACACCGGCGGCACCATCTACCAGGGCGCCAAGCTGCTGCGGGAACGGGGTGCTGCCCGGGTGCTCGCCTGCGCCACCCATGCCGTGTTCTCGCCGCCGGCGGTGGAGCGCCTCTCCACCCCTGGCCTGTTCGAAGAAGTGGTGGTGACCAACAGCATCCCGTTGGTCCCGGAGCGCTCGTTCCCGCAGCTCCAGGTTCTCTCGGTGGCCAACATGCTTGGAGAAGCGATCTGGCGTATTCATGAAGAGAGCTCTGTCAGCTCGATGTTCCGCTGAGTCGCAGCATCCCCTCTACAGGCTGCTGAGACTGGGCGGCGCCCTTGCGCTGGCAGCAGCCTTCGTCTCCGGCCCTGCGGCCGTCCCAACCGGTGCGGTGGAGCGCGATCGGCGAGCTCCGGCCCCCAATCGCTCCGCGCCGCAGTCCCAACCCCGCCCGCGCCTGCAGGATCTGCTGCAGGCCAGTGGTGGCCGGCGTGTCGGGGTGTGGCTCACGAACAGTCCGAGCCCGCTGTACTACGACGCCGGCAGGATCGAGCGGGCGGTTCAGGAGCTCGCCGATGCCGGCTTCAACACCCTCTACCCCAACGTCTGGAGCCGAGGCACCACTTTCCACCGCAGCCGCTGGGCGCCCATGGAGCCGGCCCTGCTGCGGGCCGGTGCCGACCTCGATCCGATCTGCCGGCTCACCCAAGCCGCCCAGCGCCGCGGCCTGCAGGTGATTCCCTGGTTTGAATACGGCCTGATGGAGCCGGCCGATGCGGAGGTGGTACGCCGCCATCCAGAGTGGCTGCTCCAGCGGCGCGATGGCAGCAGCCTCTATGCGATGCATGGCGCCGATCTGCGCACATCGCCGCTGAAGGACCTGCGGGTGTGGCTCAATCCGGCCCATCCGGGAGTGCGCAGCCGCTTCATCGGTCTGGTCAGCGAGATCGTGCAGCGCTGCGGAGTGGACGGCATCCAGCTCGACGACCACTTCGCCTGGCCCGTGGATCTGGGCTACGACCCCTACACCCGGGCGCTCTACCGCGCCGAGACCGGCCGCGAACCACCCGACAACGCCACCGACCGGGACTGGATGCGCTGGCGGCGGCAGCAACTCACCGGACTGCTGCGGGATCTGCGCAGCTCCCTCGGCAAGCTGGATCGGGATCGGCGCACGGTGGTGAGCCTCTCGCCCGGCCCGTTCCGTTTCGCCTACAACCACTGGCTGCAGGACTGGGAGCTGTGGGCGCTGGGGGAACTGATCGACGACCTGGTGGTGCAGAACTACGCCTATTCCGTGGCCGGTTTCGCCAAGGATCTCAATCAGCCGGCCCTGGTGAAGGCGCGGCAGTGGGGCATGCCGGTGGAGATCGGCATCCTGGCCGGCTTCGGGGGCCGCACGCCGCCGATGAGCCAGCTGGAGGAGAAGGCGCGCCTGGCGGCCCAGCGGGGCCACGGCGTCATTTACTTCTACTGGGAAGGGCTCTGGGGCCAGCACGCCGGACCGGAGGGGGGCGCCCAGAGGAAGGCCGCTTTCCGCCGACTGCATGGGCAGATCTTTCGCTGAAGGCTGTTTCGCTGAGCCGCGGCTCGCCTCGGCCATCGTGCTGTGCCCGCTGAAGCGCCCTCAGCCCAGGCACTGCTCCACCACCTCGCGGGTGTTGGAGGACAACGGTGCGGCCGCCAACAGGTTCAGGGCCTCGGCCATTCGCTCGCGCCGCTCGGGGCCATAACTCCGCCAGCGGCTGAACACCTTCGCCAGGCGTGAGGCCGTGATCGGGTTGCGGCCGTCGAGGGCGGCGATCTGCTCCGCCAGGAAGCGGTAGCCACGGCCATCGGCGGCATGAAAGACCACCGCGTTGCCTGCCAGGCCGCCCAGCACCGCCCGGACGGAATTGGGGGCCATGGGATCGAAGCGCGGGTGCTCCAGCAGACGCGCCACCCGTTCCAGGCCATCGGCGAAGGGCGCCCCGGCCTCCAGGGCGAACCAGGCATCGAGGATCACGGGCCGGTCCTGCCAGCGCTCAAAGAAGGCCGCCATCGCCTCCTGCCGCTCCGGGATGGCATGGGCCTGCAGCGCCTGCAGTCCGCAACGGGACAGGGTCATCGATGGCCCGTGCACCGCATCCCGGGCCATTGCTGCCATCGCCCCGTCGCCGGCGGCGATCCGCCAGGCCCAGATCCGGCCGGTGAGCATGCGGGCGCCGCTGCCCTGCGGCCATTCCATCCCCCAATAGGCCCGGCAGCGTTCCAGGGTGTGGGCCAGCAGCTCGGCATGGGCCTCACCGAAGCGGCGCTGGAGGGCCAGCCCGGCAGCGACCAGGGCCGGAGGATCAGGTTCCACCATGGCCTCCTCCAGCTCCGCCATCCCAGGAGCGACCAACAGGATGCTGCGGCTCGCCTCCGCGAGGGAGGGATCGCTGAGGATGCGGCCGAAGGCATCGATCAGCTCCTCCTCCAGCTGGTCATGGGGCTGCCCGCTGGCTCGGGCGACCAGGGCCTTGCGCAGCAACACCTGGCTCGCATCCCAGCGAGCGAAAGGGTCGCTGTCGCTGGCCAGCAGATGCACCAGCTCGGCGGTGGAACGACCGATCTCCAGCCGAACCGGAGCCGAGAAACCCCGCAGCAACGACAGGGCCGGCGGATGGCCCTCCGGCGGCAAGCCCTCGAAGCGCAGCTGCTGTTCCGCCTGATCGATCACCAGCAGGCGGCTCTCCTTGCCCCAGGCGCCCTGAAGCTCGGCGGCGGCCGCCTGCGAGGGCGACTCCCCGGCCAGGCGCAGGGGCAGGGGCTGGCCCGCCCGATCCACCAGGCCCAGCACCAGCGGAATCACCAGGGGCTGCTTGTCGGGCTGGCCCGGCGTGGGCGGGGTGTGCTGCCGCAGGGTGAGCTCCAGCACCCCCGCCGCACCATCCCAGCGGCGGTTCACCTGCAGCACCGGCGTGCCGGCCTGGTGGTACCAACGCCGGAACTGGGCGAAATCGAAGCTGGCAGAGCCGGCCGCTGCGTCTTCCATCGCCTGCACGAAGTCCTGGCAGGTGGCCGCGGTGCCGTCATGGCGCTCCACATAGAGGGCCATGCCGCGCTGGAAGGTCTCGGCACCAAGCAGCGTGTGCAGAGCGCGAATCAGTTCCGATCCCTTTTCGTAGATCGTGGTGGTGTAGAAGTTATCGATCGCCTGGTAGTGATCCGGCTGCACCGGATGGGCCGTGGGGCCGGCATCTTCGCGGAACTGGGTATTGCGCAGCAGCGAGACATTCTCGATTCGCTTCAGGGCCGCTCCATGCAGGTCCGCGCTGAAGCACTGATCGCGAAAGACGGTCAGCCCCTCCTTGAGCGAAAGCTGGAACCAGTCGCGACAGGTGATGCGATTGCCGGTCCAATTATGAAAGTATTCGTGTGCGATCACACTCTCGATCCGCTCCAGTTCCGCATCGGTGGCGGTTTCGGCATCGGCCAGCACCAGCTTGGAATTGAAGATATTCAGGCTCTTGTTTTCCATCGCGCCCATGTTGAAGTGGCGCACCGCGACGATGTTGAACTCATCGAGGTCGTACTCCAGGCCGTACACCTGTTCATCCCAGGCCATCGCCCGTTTGAGTGAAGCCATGGCATGGCCGGTGTAGGGGCTGTCGCCCGGTTCCACGTGGATCCGCAGCAGCACGGAACGACCCGAGGCTGTGGTGAACTGATCGCGCACCTCCTCAAGGCGTCCGGCCACCAGGGCGAACAGATAGGAGGGTTTGGGGAAGGGATCGTCCCAGATGGCGTAGTGGCGTTCGGCTTCGCTGCCCGCTTCGGCCTCGAGACTTCCGGTTTCGACACAGTTGCCATTGGAGAGCAGCACCGGGCAGGCGGAGCGATTTGCTTCGATCCGCACCCGGAAGCGGCTGAGCAGATCCGGGCGGTCGGGGTGGAAGGTGATGCGCCGGAACCCCTCGGCTTCGCACTGGGTGGTGTAGAGCCCGCCACTCACGTATAGGCCTTCCAGGGTTGTGTTGGTCTCGGGGTGCAGGCGAACGCGGCTGTGCAACAGGAACGGCCGCGCTGGTGGCTCCAGGATCCGTAACTGCCCTTGCATGTGCTGGATCGCCGCCGCGGCGACGGGCTCGCCATCGAGGCTGAGATCGAGCAGCTCAAGATCGAGCCCCTGCAGCAGCAGGGACTCGGGATGGCCGTCTTCCGTCGGCATGGCCGCCGGATTGGGCCGGAACGCCAGCGCTGCCTCCACCTCCGTGTGGTCAGGGAACAGCCGCACCGTCAGGTCGACGCGATCCAGAAGGAAGGGCGCGGGACGGTAGTCCGCGAGGCGCACAACGGCCATGGAGTTGGCAGAGCGGGGGGAATCGGCCTGGATGGCCAGCGAAATAACAGAAACCGCGCGGGGCTGAGCCTTGCGACGGTTGAGACAACTCGACCTATGGGGCCGTGGGCCCCGGGGCGGCCGCGCCCCGAGGCGCTGGAGCTGCCTCGCTCTGCTTGAGAGCCTCCTGCACCTTTTTCATCACCTCGGGTGGCACATCCTTGGGGCACACCTCGGAAGCCCCAAGCACGGCCGAATTGATCGAACCGCGCCGCAGCTCCTCGATCGAGAGGGGCTTGCTGCCGACCTGCTGGATGGCGCCATCGTGCTGGCCCTGGATCAGCTGGGCGATGGTCTCACCAGCGATGCTCACGGCCTTGTCGAATTCCACCCCGGCTGAGCGGGCGATGCATACATTCACCGCCGCGATGCGGGTGTAGAGCGACATCTCCTCCTCGGTGGCAGGAGCCGCCAGGGCGGCCAAAGGATCCAGCACCAGGGGGAGTGTCAGAAGAGGGGCGGCCAGAAGAGGAGTAACCAGCAGGGAAAAACGACGGCTTAGCAGGGAGGTCAAGACTCTGGCCATGGTGAGCCCCCATGCTGCTGCATCGTTCCTGGGCCGTCAGTCGGACGGGACAGCCGCAAGCGTGTCGCTTGGCAGACGGGAATCGTGATGGGTCTCCACCAGGTGGAGGCTGCCGTCCAACCAGGCATAGATCGAGCGGGCCCGGAAACGATCCTGATCCACCAGGCGGATGTGATCGAGGATCTGCCAGCCCTCGTCGATGGATTTCAGGATGAGTTCATGCTCGTCCACCTGGCGGAGCTGGGATTCAGTGGGAGACCTGAACGGGTAGCCGCAGGACCCTTGCAACTGGTGCCCACAGAGGTGGGCGGTGATTGAGCCCGCACGCTGGTAGCCAGGCTTGCGCTCGATCAGGCCCTCGGCGTGCTCCGACCACCAGGTGAAGCGGTAGGCGGTCTCGCCCTCGATCGAGGGGCTGATCTCCTCGATGCGCAGCTGGATATCGAGCTGCAGGATCTCGTCGTCGGGAAAGTAGAGCGTGCGCCGCGACCGCCACAGCCCCAGGTTGCGGTGGAACCAGCGCCGCAGGCTGCTGTCGAGCTGGATGCGGCTGCGGTGAATCGGTGCGGGCATGCCCCCCTCCGAGACGGGAATCCTTCTGCCGATCAGAGGATGCATGAATGGAGCTCGGTTTGGAGGTCTGGATCGGGCCTGCCCTCCCCTCGCCAAGGTCTAGACGGGTTCTGCCAGATTGGCCACCCGGCATAGGGTGGACTCTGCTGCCTGGGAGGCGCGGCTGTGGCGGCGGAACCTGTGCTGAATGCCCCCGTAAGCGGCGAACGCTTGCGCGACACTGTTGACCATGCCGGTTCGCCACCCCACCAGTGGCCACCCTCCGCTGCGGAAGACCACGGCCCCGAAGCGCCTGTCAGGGGGCTGAGACTCCTGCTGGTGGCCACGCGTCAGCACCTGGCCGGACCCGATCTGCGCAGCCTGATGCGCTATCTCAAAAGCGAGGACTGCACCGCGGACCTGCGATTGGAGGTCGTGGATCCGGTGCTGCATCCGGAGCTGCTGGAGCTGCACCGTCTGGTGGCCACACCCGCCCTGGTGAAACTTGAGCCTGCGCCGAAGCAAGTGTTTGCTGGCAACACCCTCACCCAGCAGCTGCGCAACTGGGTGCCGCGCTGGCAACAGGCTGAGGTCGCGGCCACCCTGGCCGTCGGGCTTGAGACCCCCCTGGTCGACAGTGGCCGTACACCGCGCGAGCAGCTTCTGGAAGATCAGCTCCTGGTGATGAGGCAGGAGAACGAGACCCTGATTGAACGCCTGGAAGGCCAGGAAAAGCTGCTGCGGATGGTGGCCCACGAGCTGCGAACCCCGCTCACGGTGGCCAAACTGGCGCTACAGAGCCACTGCCTCGGCCAGATCGATGAGATCCGCTTTCGGGACGTCTTGCGTCGACGTTTCGACGACATGGAGTCTCTCTCCAAGGAATTGCTCGAGGTGGGCACCACCCGCTGGGAAGCCCTGTTCAATCCCCAGCGCCTCGCGCTGGGTCATGTGGCAGCGGAGGCCATCCTTGAACTCGAGAAGCTCTGGGTGGGCCGGGAAGTGGAACTGGTCACCGACATCCCCGGTGACTTGCCGGACGTGTTTGCCGATCCACGCCGCATGCGCCAGGTGTTCCTCAACCTGCTGGAGAACGCCTTCAAGTACACACCCGGTGGAGGCCGCGTCAGTTTTCGCCTCTGGCACCGCACCAGCCAGTGGGTGGAGGTGATCGTCTGCGACAGCGGCCCTGGCATCCCCGACGACGAGCAGGAACGGATCTTCCAGGACAGGGTGCGCCTACCCCAGACCTCCGGCAGCACATCCGGCTATGGGGTTGGGCTGGCGGTGTGCCGCCGCATCGCTGAAGTGCATGGTGGCCGCATCTGGGTGGTCTCGGAGCCCGAGCGTGGAGCCTGTTTCCATGTCACCGTTCCTGTCTGGAATGGCCAGGTGCGTTCGCCTAACCCTTCCAGCTAGACACCCTCGGCAAAGGGATTGCGGCCCGGCGTTTCAGCTTGACGAAGGGTCCGTCCGAACCGTAGGTTCTCTCCATCGGCGAGGCGGCATCTAACCGTTCCCACCGAGTCCATGCCCCCATCGTCTAGAGGCCTAGGACACCTCCCTTTCACGGAGGCGACAGGGGTTCGAATCCCCTTGGGGGTATGCAAGATCAGCGGCATGAAAGCCGCTTTTTTTGTGCTCAGACGTTCTGCATTCCAATCTGGCATCTTGCTTCTGAGCCAGATTTGGTTTGCCACGTTGCGGGCTTTCTGCAGTGGCGCGGATTCAGGGGCAGAACCGTTGACTCAGGCCTGCAGGGCTGCTCGCCTGAGGGCCTCCTGCTGGACTCCACGCAGATTGGCGGCGAGATCGTCGCGCAGACGCTGCTCGATCAGGCCGATCGGCATGCCGGGTTTGCCTTGCACCAGCAATTCGTACAGCAGGGAGGTGCCGGAGGAATCCCGGTCCACGATCCATGCCCCCTCGAAGCGACGGAAATCGCCACGCACCATTCGAAAATCCAGACGCCCCTCAGGCTGACGCTCCTGAAGCTCCAGCTCCACCGCCGCGCTGAAACGCAGACCGCAGAACTGCTGGGTCCCGATCTGCTCCAGACCCACAGTGCAGCCTCGGCGCCAGAGCAGCCGCGAGACTGCCAGGTTGGGGATGAAGCGGCAGAGCCCTTCGTAATCGGTGAGAACGGTCCAGAGCCAGCCAGGATCCAGATCAAGACGCAACTGGACCGCGAGCCGCCTGGTCCCTTGGGGAAGACGCTCCATCTCCTGCTGGATGGTGTCGAGTCTGCAACTGGGTTCGCTGGAGGGGAGTTGCAGGGCGCGGGAGAGGGAGACGGGAACGGAAACGGTGGCCAAGGGCTGCACCAGAACGGTTCGTGGGGAGGGTTGGCGCCAGCCGAGCACTCTGGAGTGGGATCGGCCTGGAAGCTGCAACCCTAACCGCGATTGGGAGTGGCAGGCACAGATTCTCTATGATCAAACCGATTTTTGAGAGGACTGAGCTCGAATGCGTGTCTCCACCAGCGCTGCCACTCAGTCCGATGGGCGGATGTTCACCGTTGTGGTCCAAGGCTTTGGGGTGGGCCGGCAGCGCCAGGGGGAGCGTCGTTTCACCGTCCCCTACAACCGGATGCAGGCCCTGGTCCAGACCATCGCCCAGCAGGGTGGACGCATCACGGCCGTTGTTCCCGCCGACCAGGGAGCCACCCAGGCTGAGCCGGCTCCGGCTGCCGCTCCTGCCCCCGAGGCCCCATCCCCAGCACCCAAATCCGTGAAAGCAGCTCCGAGCCACGCCGCCGTGCCGGTCAACCTCTACAAGCCGAAATCCCCTTTCGTCGGCACTGTCACCGAGAACTACAGCCTCCTGGCGGAAGGCGCCATCGGCCGGGTGAACCACATCACGTTTGATCTGGCCGGCGGTGATCCCCAGCTCCACTACGTGGAAGGCCAGAGCATCGGCATCATTCCCGACGGCAGCGACGCCAACGGCAAGCCCCACAAGCTGCGCCTCTATTCGATCGCCAGCACCCGCCATGGCGACAACATGGCGGGCCACACCGTGTCGCTGTGCGTGCGTCAGCTGCAGTACGAAAAGGACGGTGAGACCATCAACGGCGTCTGCTCCACCTTCCTCTGCGATATCGAACCGGGCGCCAAGGTGAAGATCACCGGCCCGGTGGGTAAGGAGATGCTTCTTCCCCAGGATGAAGAGGCGAACGTGATCATGTTGGCCACCGGAACCGGCATCGCTCCGATGCGGGCCTATCTGCGTCGCATGTTCGAACCGACCGAGCGCGAGAAGAACGGCTGGAACTTCCGGGGCAAGGCCTGGTTGTTCATGGGAGTCCCCAAGACCCCCAACCTGCTGTATGACGCCGACTTCGAGCACTATCTGAGCCAGTATCCCGACAACTTCCGCTACACCAAGGCGATCAGCCGTGAGCAGCAGAATGCCAAGGGCGGCCGGATGTACATCCAGGATCGGGTGCTCGAGCATGCCGATGAGATCTTCACCATGATCGAAGATCCCAAGACGCACGTCTACATGTGCGGTCTGCGCGGCATGGAACCCGGCATCGACGAGGCCATGACCGCCGCTGCCTCGGCCAAGGGAATCAACTGGTCTGAACTGCGTCCCCAGCTCAAGAAGGCCGAGCGCTGGCACGTCGAGACCTACTGAACGAGACCGGATTGATCCGCAGATCTGCTTCGAACGTCAACAATCGTTTGATCCAAATCAATCAGGCCTTCAGAACTGACAAGTCCGCCTTTGGCGGACTTTTTTATGGCCAGCATTTTATCTCTGTTTGAGGCCATTCTTTGTGGTTGTTGTTTGCGGCCCATGCGTGTTGTGAGCACGGGTCATGCCTGAGCGGCCGGAACCTGCGCGGATTGTGAAGCGACAGGCGCGGCCATGATCAGGGATTCCCGACAGAAGCCGCCGAAAACCGATGCGCTCCAGCGATGGAGCCCCGCCCTCGTTAAACAGGAGGGAACAGGCGCCTGGATCCCACGCGATGACCGTCACCCTCACCAATCCGCTCCGGGTCGGGCTCCGTCAGGAGCGGGTGATCCCGCCGCAATGTCTGGTGATCTTCGGGGCGAGCGGGGATCTCACCCACCGCAAGCTGATCCCGGCTCTGTTCGAGCTGTTCCGCCAGCGCCGCTTGCCCAGCGAATTTGCCGTGCTGGGTTGTGCCCGCCGTCCCTGGAGCGACGAGGAATTCCGCAGCCGCATGGCGGAGGCCCTGGCCGAGGAAGTGGAACAGCACCAGCAGGCCTGGGCCCAGTTCGCCTCCGGCCTGTTCTACGAGCCTGTGGATCTGGAGCAGCCCGCCGACGTGGTGCGCCTTGGCCAGCGTCTCGATCAGATCGATCGGCAACGGGCCACCCGTGGCAACCGCACCTTCTACCTCTCGGTCTCGCCTGCCCACTACGGCAGTGGCTGCCGTGCCCTGGCGGCGGCTGGCCTGCTCGAGGATCCGCAGCGCAGCCGGGTGGTGATCGAGAAGCCCTTCGGCCGTGATTACGGCAGCGCCCAGGAGCTCAACCGCATCGTGCAGGCCTGTGCCAAGGAGCGCCAGGTCTTCCGGATCGACCACTACCTCGGTAAGGAAACGGTCCAGAACATCCTTGTTCTGCGCTTCGCCAACACGATCTTCGAGCCGATCTGGAACCGCAACTACATCGACAACGTCCAGATCACCGCCGCCGAAACCGTGGGCGTGGAAGAACGGGCCGGTTACTACGAAACCTCGGGTGCCCTGCGGGACATGGTGCAGAACCACCTCACCCAGATGCTGGCGCTCACCACCATGGAGCCGCCGGGTCGCTTCGATCCCGAGGCGATGCGCAACGAGAAGGCCAAGGTGCTTCAGGCCGCCCAGCTGGCCAATGAGGCAGAACCCTGGAAGTGTTGCGTCCGCGGCCAGTACGCCGCTGGTGGCAGCGCCACCAGGCCCCTGAGCGGCTATCGCCAGGAACCGGGAGTGAATCCGAACAGCACCACCGAGACCTATGTGGCCATGAAGCTGTTCATCAACAACTGGCGCTGGCAGGGGGTCCCTTTTTACCTCCGCACCGGCAAACGGCTGCCCAAACGCCTCTCGGAAGTGGTGCTCACCTTCCGCCAGGCACCGGTTCACCTCTTCGATGCGGCTGGGGGTGCCCCCACCCCCAACCAGCTGATCCTGCGCATTCAGCCCGATGAGGGGGCCGAGTTCCGCTTCGAGGTGAAGGCACCGGGCTCAGGCATGCGCAGCCGTCCGGTGGATATGGGCTTCTCTTACGACGAGTCATTCGGAGAACCCTCCGACGAGGGCTATGTGCGCCTGCTGGCCGACGCCATGCTGGGCGACGCCACCCTGTTCACCCGCAGCGACGAGGTGGAGGCCGCCTGGCGCCTCTACACACCCCTGCTGGAGCTGATCGAAGAAGCCCCCTGGCAGTTGCCGGTGCATCCCTACGAAGCCCGCACCTGGGGACCCGCCGCAGCCGACAGCCTGCTGGCCGACGACGAGCTGGCCTGGCGCCGTCCCTGAAGTCTCCAGACCAACCCCCAACGCTTCAGATCCCGCGCCCTCCGTCTGTTCACCATGTCCACCCAGCTCACCCTTCAGGCGCCCCTGGAACTACCTCCCTCCGAGGTGACTCCTTACCTGGAACGCCTCTGGACCCACAACCTCGAGGGCTCCAGCGGCGCCGCCACCTTCACCCTGCTGGTCTGGGATCCGGCCTGGCTGGAGCAGCACCTGATCCGCACCGGCCGCCTCGATGGCCCGATCACCGGCCTGCTCAGTGACGACCTGGTGCGTGAGGCCGTCGCCGCCGTACCCGACTGCGGCCTGCCGCCCAGCACGGCCCCGCTGGCGCCGGATCTGGCCTGGTCCCTCGGCCAGCAGCCCGGCGATCGCAAGGCCAACGATCTGCGCGGCCGCCATGTGGATGGGGCGATCAGCGCCCACATGCCCCGTCGACTGATCACCCTGGCTCCCACCCTGGAGCCGGCCGAAGCCCTGGAGACCCTGGTGGCGGCCTACTGCCCCTTGCCTGAAGATGGCGGCACCCGACCGGCCTGCGGCGATGTGGTGGTGTTGCGCGGTGGCATGGCCGCCCTGCAGCAGGGCCTGGATCTGGTCAACCCGCTGGTGGGAAGTGATCTGCCCTGCTGGGTGTGGTGGAACGGCTACCTCGACGAAGCCCCCGAGATGCTCGAATCCCTGGCACCGGTGGCACGGCGGCTGATCGTGGACAGCTCCATGGGGCGGCCGCGGCGCTGCCTCGATGTGTTGGAGGAGCGGATCGAGGCCGGCCAGGCACTCAATGATCTCAACTGGCTGCGGCTGCGCAGCTGGCGCGAATCGCTGGCAATGGTGTTCGATCCCCCCAGTCGCCGGGATGCGCTCAACCATGTGGTGCAGCTCGACATCGACGTGGAAGGAACCCATCCGGTAAAGGGGTTGCTGCTGGCCGCCTGGATCGCCGATCGACTCGGCTGGCACCTCGAAAGCAGCTACCGGGTGGGAGGCGATGACCTCGGCGAGGGGATCGGCGCTGACTTTGTGCGCACCGATGGGGTGGCGGTGCGCTTCCGCCAGATGCCCGTACCGGTGGGCGTGCCCAAGACCCACCCGGGCAGCCTGGTGGGTCTGCGCCTGATCTGCGAACCGATCGGCCGACCACCTCTGTGCGTGATTCTCTGCTCGGAATCCGGTGGCTGCATGCGGCTCGAGGCCGGCGGTGTGGCCAGCATGGAGCTGGCTGAGGAGGTGGTGCCGGTGCCCTCGGAAAGCGAGGAGATGGAGGTGGCCCGCCTGCTGTCCGGCGGTCACGACAGCACCAACCCCCTGCTGGCCGCTGCCGCCCCTCTGGCTGCCAAGCTGCTGCCCGACTGAGCAACCGGCCCGGGGCCGGACATCCCAACCCCATGGCCTGCCTGATCGCCGCCCCCTCCAGCGGCAGCGGCAAGACCCTGCTCAGCCTCTCCCTGGCAGCACTGGCCCGGCGGCGGGGCCTGCGGATTCAGCCCTTCAAGGTGGGGCCTGACTACCTCGACCCGCAGTTGCTGACTCGTGTCAGCGGCCAGCCCTGCCGCAACCTCGACACCCTGCTGTGTGGCCCCGAGTGGGTGCGCCGCAGTTTCCACTGGCATGGCAGCCGGGCCGACCTCTGCCTGGTGGAAGGGGTCATGGGCCTGTTCGATGGCCGCGGCCCCACCAGTGCGGGCAGTTCAGCCGAGGTGGCCGACCTGCTGGATCTGCCGGTGGTGCTGGTGGTGGAAGCCTCGCGGCAGGCTGGTTCGATCGCAGCCCTGGTGCGGGGCTTCCGGGATCACGGGCCACCGCCGGTGCGGCTGGCCGGGGTGGTGCTGAACCGCGTCGCCAGCGACCGGCATCGTGCCCTGCTGCGGGAGGCCCTCGATGCCATCGCCGTGCCCCTGCTGGGGATTCTGCCGGTGTCGCCCGCCCTGGAGCTTCCCTCCCGTCATCTGGGATTGCTGCCACCGCAGGAAGTCAACGACCTGGACGCGCGGGAAGCGGCCTGGGCCGCGCTGGCGGAGCACCATCTCGACCTGGAGCGGCTCTGGCCGCTGCTTTCACCGCCGGCTGCCCTGCCCCAGCAGCAGGATCCGATCCGCTGGTGCCTCACGCCGGTGGCCACTGACTCTGCAGGGGACGCTCTCAAGGGCGCCCCCCTGCCGCTGGCGATCGCCAGCGATGCCGCCTTCCATTTCCGCTATCCGGAAGCCACCGAACTGCTGGGGGCCCTCGGCCTGGAGGCTCGGGCCTGGAGCCCGTTGGCGGATGAGCCCCTGCCAGCCGGCTGCCGCGCTGTGGTGCTGCCCGGTGGCTATCCGGAGCTGCACGCCCCGGCGCTGGCGGCCGCTCACCGCAGCCTCGGCGCCTTGAGGCAGGCCGCGGCCGCCGGTGTGCCCCTTGTGGCGGAGTGCGGCGGACTGCTGCTGCTGGGCCGCTCTCTGGAAGACCAGCAGGGTCGCCGCCATGGGATGGCGGGGCTGCTGCCCTTCTCGGCCCGTCGCGGCAGCCTCAGCCTCGGCTATCGGGAGGCCGTGGGGGAACGGGACGGGCTGCTGGTGCGCCGCGGAGAGCGGCTGGTGGGCCATGAATTCCATCGCTGGCAGCTCACAGATGATCCCGAAATGTCGCGCGACGTAGCCAGCTGCGACCGGCTGTGGCAGCTTGAAGGCTGGGGAAATCCGCGGAGGGCGGAGGGATGGACGAGCGGCACGATGCACGCTTCCTGGCTGCATCTCCACTGGGCTGGTTGCCCGAAGATACCGAGACGCCTGGCCGCCGCAGCCGTCCGCGCCGCGCCCCTGACACTTCGTCCAGTTTCGTGAGCCGCCGGGAGCCGCCCACGGCCTCACCCCTGATGCGCTGGCGCCTGATTGCCCAGGGTGTGGTGCAGGGGGTCGGCTACCGCGAGGCCTGTCGCCGCGCTGCGGTGGGCCTGGGTCTGGCTGGCTGGGTGCGGAACCGACCCGATGGCACGGTGGAGATTGAAGCGGAAGGCCAGCTCAGCCAGCTCAACGACTTCAGACTCTGGTGTGACAAGGGCCCGCTCCATGCCCGCGTCAACCGGGTGGTGACCAGCCAGATCCCGGTCACCGGCGAAGACTGGTTTGAGGTGCGCTCCTGATCGACTCCACCAAGGCGACATCCACAGGCTCCTCCTTGCCCGCTGCTGCGCCTCTGGAACTGTGGTTGCTGCGTCATGGCGCCACCGCCTGGGCTCGCAGCGGCCGCCACACCGGCCGAACCGATCTGCCCCTGCTGCCGGAAGGGGAGGAGGAAGCCCGTGCCCTGGAACCGCTTCTGGCTCGCTATCGCTTCACGGCGGTGCTGGTGAGCCCCTTGCAGCGGGCCTTGCGCACCTGCGAGCTGGCCGGTCTGGCTGGACAGGCCAGCCCCTGCGACGACCTTCAGGAGTGGGATTACGGCGCCTATGAGGGGATCACCACCGCCGAGATCCGCCGTTCCGTTCCGGGCTGGACGGTCTGGAGCCATCCCTGCCCTGAGGGGGAAACCCTGGAGGCCGTGGAGCAGCGTTGCCGGCGGGTGATCGCCCAGGCCGTTGCTCTGGCGGCAGCGCCGATCTCCGCTGGAGCGAACCCCGGGCCTGCCGCTGCCCCCACGCGGGTGGCCCTCTTCGCCCACGGCCATCTCCTACGCAGCCTTGCCGGCACCTGGCTGGGGCTGGGCGCGGCCGGCGGTTCCCTGCTGGCGCTGGACACGGCCTGTATCGGTGTGCTCGGTCAGGAACGGGAGCAACGGGTGATCCTGCGCTGGAATGCCCCGGTGCAGTGGCCCTGAAGGCAGCGACCGACCCATGTCCATCCTTGCTAACGCCGCATCGTCCGTTTCGTTGCCCGCCGCCCTGCTGGGCGAGCTCGGCGCCTTCGCACTGGCGGTGGGGTTCTCACCGGTCCATCTCGGGCTGCTGTTCCTGCTGCTGCTCGGTCCACACCCGCTGCGGCGGGGCGGCTGGTTCGTGGCGGGCTGGCTGTTCACCTCCGTGCTCACCGTGACTCTGCTGGTGACCATCGGGCACGGCCTGCTGCTGGGCATGGAGAAGGGCTCGGTCCATCGAACCGGCCTCGATCTGCTCGGAGCCGGAGCCCTGCTGGCCCTGGGCCTGCGCGAACTGCTGGGCCGCAGCGCCGCCGGTGATCAGCCCCCCAGCTGGACCAGCCAGCTGGACCGTTTCTGCGCCATGCCTCTGCCGCTGCTGCTGGGACTGAGTGGCGTGCTGCAGGTGATCAGCCCCGAAGACCTGTTCCTCTATGCCAAGACGGCCGGCAGCCTGCTGGCCTCCGGCCTGGGCCGGGGCCAGGAAGCGCTGATCACCCTGCTGTTCAGCCTTGCCAGCACCGTGCTGCTGCTGGTGCCCTTTGCCGCCGTGCTGCTGCTGGGCAGTGATCGTGTGCTGCCGCTGCTGAAGCGGGCCAAGACCTGGCTGTTTGAACGGGGCGAACTGATCGTGGCGGGGGTCAGCCTTCTGTTGGCTGGCTATCTCGGTTGGCAGGGCATTGACGGCCTGCTGCTGCCGATGAGCTGAGCAACATCTGCAGGTTGCAACCCCTCCGGGTTGCGACGTCTGCAGGAGACGTCATCCCCCCTCGAGCCAGCGTCGCCACTGCTCCTGCTCGGCGGGGTTGCCTGGACCCGCAGCCAGGGAGACCGACTCAGCGGCCCGACTCACCGCGACATAAATGAGCTGGCGCCGCAGCCGTTCATCCTGGGGCCAGAAGACATCCCCATCGACGAACACCTCGCCGAAGGTGCTGCCCTGGCTGCGATGGACCGTGAGCACGGCCGCCGGCCCCAGGGAGGCAAAGGCATCGCGCAACAGAAAGAACCGCCGCCAGAGCGCCTTGCCGCCCTTGCGGCCGGCCTCGCGCGCCTCCTGGCGCAGCTTGGTCAGCACCGCCTCGAGGGCCCCACGGCCGGAGGAGCCGATCGGCGGCAGCAGGCGCAGCTGCAGCTGGGTTTCACCCGCTTCCACCGCAGCCGTCAGGGTGTCGATCAAGGGTGCCTCCTCGACGCCGAAGTCGCGCAGATCGCAGCGCTCGGGCTGCACGTCCTGCACCACCAGCTCGCGGTTGGAGCCCAGCACCATGTCGGGCTCCTCTGCCGCCTCCGCCCCCTCGCGGCAGGCCGGTGCCATCACGGCGGTGCGACTGATCAGCACCTCACCGGGGAGCACCGGCAGCTGGTCGGCCATGCTTCCGTGCAGGGCTCGGCGGGCGATCGGCACCAGTTGCTCCAGCCGCCGGTTGGTGTAGCAGAGGATCCGGACCTGATCGGGGTCGGCCGTTGCGGCGGAGCCTTGCAGCGCCGCCTGGGCGGCCGTGAGCCAGGCGCGCCGGTCCAGCAACGCCACCTGTCCCTGGGGGCTGCACAGGGGCCGCAGGGGTGGCGGCTGGCGACAGGGCAGGGCTCCGAGCCGCACCCCCTCGGCCAGGCGCAGCACCGGTCCCTGATGGCGCACCACCTGCTGCAGGGCCGCTCCCTGGGCCCGCCCGATCGCGAACACCGGACTGCTCGGCTCCCCCACCGGCGGCAGCTGGGCCGGATCGCCCACGAACACCAACCGGGTGCGGAACGGATGGGCACAGCGCAGGGTGATTTCCAGCAAGGTGCCATCCACCATCGAGGCCTCGTCGACCAGCACCAGCCCCAGCGATTCAAGGGCGGCGGCGGTCTGCTCCGTTTCCTCGCAGCGTTCCAGATCCCGCTCCCGCCGCAGTTTCAGGCGCAGCAACCGGTGGATCGTGGAGGGATACCAGGTGGGCTGCAGGCCCTGCCGCTGCAGATGGTGACGCAGCACCCCCACGGCCTTGTGGGTCGGCGCCACCACGGTCCAGCAGAGGCAGGCGGCCTCCGCCAGCGCCAGAAACCGCATCGACAGGAAGGTCTTGCCGGTACCGGCGAAGCCCTGCAGCACGAAGGGGGTGCCGTCGGCGGGGGCCTCCAGCCAGGTGGCGAAGGCGGTCAGGGCCTGGTGCTGATCGGCGGTGAGCCCCTCGCCGTTGTCTGCGGGTGCTGCGGCGGCCGAGCTGCGGGAGGCTCTGCTCAACCCAGGCTGGCGGCGCCGCTCAGGGCATCAGCGATCCACGCCGCAAGATCGAGCGGAGAGCCCACCAGGCTGAGGCCGGGCAGGGCCACGGCCGGACCCATGACGCTGCCGGCCAGCACCTCGAGTCGGGTATGGCCGAGGTTTTCCTTGAGCGGCTTGATGGCAACATTGACATCAACGCTCCCCCCATCCCGCTCCAGCCAGAGGTGATCGGGCAGCCCATTGACCCGGCTGGCGATCTGCCCGGCGGCGCGGCGCACGCCGCTGGCGTCGTAGAGCACCACGAAGCAGAGGGCAGACGCCAGGGCAAAGAGGGGATCGGCAAAGCCGAGCTGCCAACCGATGGCGGCGGTGGTGCCGGTCATCAGCGCCGAATGACTGGAGGGCATGCCACCGGTCTCGACCAGCACAGCGGGCCGCCAGCGGCGGTGGACCACCAGTTCGATCACCAGCTTCGAGAGCTGGGCGGTGCCGCAGGCAGCCAGTCCCCAGGCCAGCACACCGTTGGAGAAGAAGGCCGTCGCCACGTTCGGATCGTGGGCTGCACTCATCGATCGCGACTGGTGATGTAGTCGGCCAAGGCCAGCAGTGGCGCCGCCTTGTCACGCCAGGGCTCGAGGGCGGCCTTGGCCTCGCTGACCAGGGCATCGGCCCGCTTGCGGGATTCCTCCAGCCCCAGCAGCTTGGGATAGGTGGTCTTGTCGGCGGTGAGATCCTTGCCGGCGGTCTTGCCGAGCACCTCGCTGCTGGCCGTCACATCCAGGATGTCGTCGATGATCTGGAAGGCCAGTCCGATGCCGCGGGCGTAGGTGCGCAGGGCCTCCAGCAACGGTTCCGGAGCACCAGCGATCAGGGCGCCGGTCAGGACGCAGGCACGCAGCAGGGCCCCGGTCTTGTGGAGATGGATGTACTCGAGCGTGTCGAGATCCACCTGCTTGCCTTCGCATTCCAGGTCCACCACCTGGCCGCCCACCAGGCCCGGGGCCCCGGCCGCCAGGCTCAGCTCGCCCACCACCGCCAGCAACTGGGCGGCAGGAACACCGGGGCTGCGCAGGGCCACCATCTCGAAGGCCCGGGTGAGCAGGGCATCACCGGCGAGGATGGCATTGGCCTCGCCATAGACCTTGTGATTGGTGGGGCGGCCCCGCCGCAGGTCGTCGTTGTCCATGGCGGGGAGATCGTCATGGATCAGCGACATGGTGTGGATCATCTCCAGCGCCACCGCCGTGGGCAGGGCCAGATCACTCGTACCGCCGGCCAGATCGCAGGCCGCCAGGCAGAGGATCGGCCGGAGCCGTTTGCCACCGGCCAGCAGCGAATACCGCATCGCATCCCGCAGGCTCTCTGGATGCTCCGGCCCCAGCGACCCATCCAGGGCCGCCTCGACCCTGTGGCGAGCTGCCTCCAGGTAGGCGGCGAAATCAAACTCCGTGCTCACCGCCACGGCCATGGGTTGCTGCGCACTGGCGGCGATTCTCTCAGGCCACAGCCCTGTCGCCACGTCTGGGCTCCTGCAGCGCGTGTGATCGCAACAGTGCGCAGTCCTCGCCTCAGGGCAGCAGGTCGGCCAGGGGCTGATCGAGGCCGCAGCGCTGGCACCAGCTGGTCACGGTGTTGACCAGCAACAGGGTCACGGTCATCGGGCCCACACCGCCGGGTACCGGCGTGATCGCGCTGGCGATCGGCTCCACCTCTTCGAAGCGCACGTCTCCGCAGAGCTTGGAACGGGCCTGAGGACCAGCCGACGGATCGGGATCAAGGCGATGGATACCGACATCCACCACCACCGCCCCGGGCTTGACGTGCTCCGCCCCGATCATCCGCGGCCGGCCTGCCGCCACCACCAGCACATCCGCCTGGCGGGTCAGGGCCGCCAGGTCGCTGGTGCGGGAGTGGGCCACGCTCACGGTGGCATCTGCCGCCTGGAGCATCAGCGCCATCGGTTGACCCACCAGGATGCTGCGGCCCACCACCACCGCCCGCTTGCCGCGCAGCTCCACCTGAGACCGAGCCAGCAGGGCCATCACGCCGGCGGGGGTGCAGCTGCGCGGACCAGGCTCGCCCTTGAGAAGCCGGCCGAGATTGAGCGTGTGCAGGCCGTCGGCGTCCTTCTCGGGATCGATCGCTGCCAGAAGGGGCCCCTCGCTCATGTCGGCCGGCAGGGGCAACTGCAGCAGGATCCCGTCCACGCAGGAATCGGCGTTGAGCTGCCGAATCGCGGCCAGCACTTCCGCAGCGGGGGTGCCGGCCGCCAGGTGGGTCAGGAAGCTGCGGATGCCCACACGGCCGCAGGCCTTCTCCTTGTTTGCCACATAGACGCCGCTGGCGGGATCGTCGCCCACCCGCAACACCGCCAGCCCCGGCGGCCTGCCGGCCCGCTCCAGCCGCTCGGCGATCACGTCGGCCAGGCGCTGCTCGATCTCCTGGGCCAGAAGGCGTCCGTCCAGACGGGTGGCCATGCACATCCGAGGCATCTCGCCATCCAGCTTGCCTGGGTTGTTCCGCCTCAGCAGTGCCCTCGCTAGCGTGTTGTCCATGGGGATTCGACAGCGTCGTGCCAGGACTCTGTGGCGACGATTCGTGCGCCTGGAATGCCCTCGACAGCCTCTGGCCACCTGGAGCCTGCAGGCCACAGCAGGTGTCCTGCTGATGTGCGTTCTGGTGGCGCTGATCACCAGCTGGCCCTGGCTCACCCAACCCAGTCTTCAGCCTGGATTTCCGGCCCCGTTCACGGCCCAGGCTCCCCGAGATGCCACCGTGGTCGACAGCGAGGAGCTGGAGCTGCGCCGCAGTCAGCTGGTGCCCCGCAGCCATGTGCAGGTGGTGGATGATCGGGCGACTCGTGAACTGAAAGACCGCCTGGAGCAGGAGCTGCGTCGCCTTCAGATCTCGATCACCTCTCCGCAACAGCGCCTTGGCGCCCAGACCCTCAGTCCAGACGAGCAGGCGTGGCTCGAATCGCTCACCCCGACCCAATGGACTGACTGGATCAAGCAGGTGCGCCAGGTGCAGGCCCGCATGCTGAGCCAGGGCCTGGTTGCGAGCGTGGCCGATAGCCAGCTCGCCAGTGCTGCTGGCCTTCACTTCGAGGGTTTGCCGAGTACGGGCCGCCGGCTGGCTGCGCGGCTGGTCTCGGAATCTGTGGCTGGTTACAGCAATCTTCGCACCGATGCGGCTCTCACCCAGCGCCGCATTGAAGATCTGGTGACCCAGCAAGGTGTTCCCACGATCGCCGTGAAGCGTGGTGATCTGATCATCCGTCAGGGAGAGGCGATCAGCTCGCAGGCTTACGACGTGCTCGATTACTTCGGGTTGGTGAGCCGCCAACCGAGGCCGTTGGCCTGGTTGCAGCACGTGACCGAGGCCATGGCCACCTGTGGGGTCATCCTCCTTGTTCTGCGCCGATGGCGGGCCCGGGCCGAACCGCGTCATGCGCTGCTCGTGCTGGGGATGCTGCTGGGGGTTCAGGCCTTCAAGCTCTGGCTGGGTCCGGCCGCCAGCCCGATGGCCCTGCTGGTGCCGCCCACCCTGCTGCTGGCAGAGGGCTTAGGCACTGTGGCGGGGCTGGCATGGCTTGCGGGGGCCTCCCTGCTCTGGCCGCTTCCACTTGATGCGTTGTTGAACGTGCGGGTCTTGCTGGCGGCGGCGATCGCGGCGGCGGCGGCGATCGTGGCCAGCCGCCAGCGCAACCGTGCGCAGCTGCTGCAGCTGGCGGTGTTGCTTCCCACCGCCGCCCTGGTGCTGCAATGGCTGCTGGTGCAGCTGGCCGGGCTGACGGGAGTCACGGATGGCCGGTTGCCAGACGCCGCCCAGCTGCTGAGTGAAGCATTGCTGATGGGTGGCCTGGTGATGGCTGGCGTGCTCCTGGCTCCGCTGGTGGAGAGCTCCTTCGGGTTGCTGACTCGGGCGCGACTGCTGGAACTGGCCGATCTGGAGCGGCCCCTGCTGCGTCGTCTCTCCTGTGAGGCACCCGGCACCTTCGAACACACCCTGATGATTGCCGGCCTGGCAGAGGAGGGTGCTCGGGCCATCCGGGCGGATGTGGACCTGATCCGCACAGGTGCTCTGTATCACGATGTGGGCAAACTGCATGCTCCGCAGTGGTTCATCGAGAATCAGGGAGACGGGGAGAATCCCCACGACGGCCTCAATGACCCCTTCCGCAGTGCTGAGATCCTTCAGGCCCATGTGGATGAAGGGCTGAAGCTTGCCCGCCGCTATCGCCTTCCCAGCCCCCTGGCGGACTTCATTCCCGAGCACCAGGGCACCTTAAAGATGGGATATTTTTTCTACCAGGCGCGAGAGCGGGATCCATCTGTTCCGGAATCCGCCTTCCGCTACCGGGGGCCGGCTCCGCGCAGCCCTGAAACCGCCATTCTCATGCTCGCTGATGGATGCGAGGCGGCGTTGCGATCTCTTCCCCCGGGCACCTCGGAGCAGGAGGCGGGCGCAATGGTGAGGCGGATCATCGAAGCGCGCCGCCACGACGGGCAGCTGGCCCGCAGCGGACTGGGACAGGCCGATCTGGAGCTGCTGGTGCGCGCCTTTGTACGGGTCTGGAAACGGATGCGACACCGTCGCATCCCCTACCCGATCCCCGCCCGCAAGGCGTACAGCGCCTGATCAGCAAACGCCGACGGTCACTCTTTCGGAATCTGGTCTGGGCTGTCTTCCTCGAATCGTTCCCAGGCCTCCAGCAGCGTGTAGGCCGCCAGCCGGCGATACCAGAGCTCAGGATCACCTCCCTGATCAGGGTGCCACTCCTGCAGCTTGCGGCGCCAGGTGGCCCGGATCACGGGCCAGGAGCTGCCTGGAAGGACACCAAGTTCGGCGCAGGCTCGTCGGTAACGATCATGGCCCGGCTGGGCGCGCTGGGGATCGGCTTCAGCATGGAGGGAGGATGTCGGAGGGCCGGAGGAAGGCGGGGGCTCGGACTGGGACCGATGGCGCGGCCGACGTTGCAACAGCGCACTCGAGAGACCCAGCAGGCCGCGGCTGATCAGCCCCGCGCCGGCCAGCAGGAAGATGGCCGGGGAGAACAGCATCACGGTGCTGTCGAAGGCCTGCTCGAGATTGCCGCTACGGCGAGCCTGCTCAGCCATCGCCAGGATGAACCGCGCCAGGACAGTCCCGATCACCATGCTGGTGAGCCCGATCAAGAGGGAGTCCCACCAGCGGGGCGGCGGGCGATGGTGGGCTCTGCTCAAGCGGCCATCCCATCCGGCTCGATCCCCGCAGGCTACCCATGACGATTCGGAGGGTTGGCGCCGCGGCCTCGGCTCAGCAGCATGGGGACAGTCCGGCGGCCAGCCATGGCGCTCAGCTTCGCGGAGCTCCAGGCCCAGTTGCGGCAGGGCTGGGGTGGGCACTGGGGCGATCACGGCGATCGGGCCGACGCCCGGTTCGATCAATTGGTGGTGCCGTCGCTCACCATGGAGGAGCACCAGATCCAGCTGGTGACCGGCGTCCACCACTACGAAGAACGCCAGCTCTTCAATCTGATCCGGCTGCGCCATCCAGGCGTGCGGGTGGTGTACGTAACCAGCACGCTGCTGCCGGAGCTGGTGGTGGATGCGGTGCTGGAGCTGTTGCCCGGCATGCCGGCCTCCCATGCCCGCCGCCGGTTGCACCTGTTCGACACCAACGACGCTTCGCCGCGGCCGCTCACCGCCAAGCTTCTGGAGCGGCCGGCCCTGTTGGCCCGCATCCGCGAGCAGCTGCGGCCAGGGCGCAGCTTTCTGAGCTGCTACACGGTGACCGATCTGGAGCGGAGCCTCTCCGAGCGCCTGCAGGTTCCGCTGCTGGGTTGCGATCCCGCCCTGGCCCACTGGGGCACCAAGGCCGGCAGCCGTGAGTTGTTTGCCCGCTGTGGTGTGCCCCATCCTCCGGGCAGTGGCGTGGTGTTCACCCTGGAGGATCTGGCGGCAGCGGCCGTGGATCTCTGGGATCACAACCCAGGGCTGCGGCGGTTGGTGGTGAAGCTCAACGAGGGCTTCAGCGGCGAGGGCAATGCCAGGCTCGATCTCAAGCCTCTGGATCTGCCCGGCCACAGCGCCGGCCAGCGTCTGGCCGTGATGCGGCAGGCCCTGGAGCGATTGCCAATGCCGAGCCAGCACTGGCTGGAGCTGCTGGCCCGGCAGGGGGCCCTGGTGGAGGCCTGGCTGGAGGGGGGCGAGCAGCAGAGCACCCCCAGCGTGCAGGGCATGATCCATCCCGATGGCTTCGTGGAGGTGCTCTCCACCCATGAGCAGCGGCTGGGCGGCAGCTCCGGCCAGACCTTCGAAGGCTGTTCCTTCCCTGCCCATGCCGCCTACCGCCAGCCGTTGATGGAGATGGGCCGGCTTGTCGGGGAGGCCCTCGCCGCCGAAGGGGCGCTGGAGCGCTACGCCGTCGACGTGGTGGCCCGGAGGTTTTCAGGCCATTGGGATCTTCAGGCCATCGAGGTGAATCTGCGCCAGGGGGGGACCACCCATCCCTTCATGGCCCTGCGCCACACCACCAGCGGCCGGCTCGATCCCTCCACTGGCGCCTTCCTCTCCCCCTCAGGCCAGGCCCTTTACTACGAAGCCACCGACAATCTCTGCGATCCCCGCCTGCGGGGGCTGCTGCCGGAGGATCTGATCGATCTGGTGGCCGAGGCGGGGCTGCATTTCGATCCAGCCCATCTGCGCGGCAGCCTCTTCCATCTGCTCGGTTGCCTGTCGCAATACGGCAAGCTCGGCATGACCTGCATCGGCCGCAGCCCCGAGGAAGCCGCTGCGGTGTATCAGGGCACCCAGGAGGCCCTGCTGCGGGGGGCGGGGCGATTGCAGGGCTGAGTCTGGGCTGGGCCGAGCCATTGCAGAGCTCAGCCATGGGTGGCCAGGGGAGAGGCGACCGGCCAGGATCGAACCAGACACGCCGTTTCGCCGCGATGGCACCCGCCTCCAGCAGTCGAAGCCCCTCCCTGCCCGAGGCACCCCTGTGGGTTCCCTGGCTTCTGGTGGGCATCTCCACGATGCTCGTGGTGCTGTTCGTGGTGATCCTCGGCAAGTACCGCGAGCAGAGCCGCAGCCTGCGCCAGCTGCGCGATCGGGTCGAAGGGCTGGAGCACTCCCGTGCCCTGGAGCGCACCACGATTCTGGAACAGCAGCTGCGCAGCACCTCCGAGCGGCTGCGCAAGCTCGAGTCCCTGGAGGGTTCGATCGCCAATCTGCAGGGACAACAGGATCGCCTGCGCGTCGAAGTCCGCCAGATCAGCCGGCGCCAGGTGGCTCCCGAACTGGAGATCCCTCCGGCTGTGGAGGCACCGGCCCCATCGAGCCCAGCCCCAGCTCCGTCGGCCTCATCGACGAGCCGGCCAGCCAATCCGGGTGCCAATCCCTGAAGGGGTCAGCCCTTGACCGCGTCGCCGCTGGCGTTGGGAAGGATGTAGCGCTGCAGGCCGATGAACAGCACCAGGACCGGCAGAATCGACACCACCGAGCCTGCAGCCACCAGGCGCCAGTCGAGGGAGAAGCTGCTGGCCAGTTGTTGCAGCCCCAGCGGCAAGGTGTAGAGCTGAGGGTCGTCGAGAATCACCAGGGGCCAGAGAAAATCGCTCCAGGTGCCGATGAACACGAACATCGCCAGGGTGATCAGATCGGCGCGGGCCGCCGGGATCATCACGTTCCACCATTCGCCCAGGGGGGTGCAGCCGTCGATCCGGGCTGCCTCTTCAAGCTCCACGGGCACCCCCAGGAAACTCTGACGCAACAGGAAGATGCCGAAGGCGGTGGCCGCCTGCGGCAGGATCAGGGCCCAGAGGGTGTTGCGCAGGCCGATCTGCACCATCAGCAGATACAGCGGAATCATCACCACCTGGAAGGGAATCAGGATCGTGGCCACCACCAGGGCCAGCACGAGGCCGCGACCGGCGAAACGCAGCCGGGCCAGGGGATAGGCCGCCAGGGAGCAGAACAGCAGATTGGCCAGCACCGCCAGGGCACTGACGATGGCGCTGTTGCGCAGGTAGAGACCGAGCGGATTCTCGGTGAACAGCCGCCCATAGGCCTGCAGGCTCGGCTGGGCCGGCAGCAGGGCCGGAGGGCTGGTGAAGATGTCCTCGGCGGGTCCCTTGAGCGACGTGCTCACCAGCCACAGCAGGGGCAGCAGCATCAACAGGGCCACCAGCAACAGCACCGCCAGCTGCACGCCATGGGTGAGGGAGGGACGGGACCGACCGCTGGCGGAACGGGACATGGCGCGGCGGTTCGGGGGTCCCTGAAGCGGCTGAAGGCTAGCTGGGTCCACACCGCCTCAACGCTGCGCTGCCTGCCACCTCCCTGGCCTCAAGCAGCAGGTCGCCCAGCGCCACAGCTCAGAGCAGCAGGCGCAGCCTGCATTAGCTCCAGCGTTGCAGCAGCGGCAGGGAGCGGCCCATCGATCTAGAGCCTCGGAATCTCGGCCACCGGCAGGGGCGCTTTCTGGGGATGCAGAGGGGCTCGCTGGGCTCCTGCCACGAGGCGGTTGAGCGCGTTCACGAAGGCCTGGGCCGCTGCCACCACGATGTCGGTGTCGGCGGAATGGCCGGAGTAGAGCACCCCGGCGGCCCGCAGGCGAATCGTCACCTCGCCCATGGCATCGATGCCCTCGGTGACCGATTTGACGCTGAATTCCACCAGCTCATTGGGCACCCCGGCCAGCCGGTTCAGGGCCTGACAGACCGCATCCACAGGACCGGTGCCGATGGTCGCCTCGGTGCATTCGGCGCCATCGGCCGTCTGCAGGGTGACGGTGGCCGTGGGCTGCAGCCCCGTGCCGCAACTCACCTGGACCCGCTTGAGGGTGAAACGCGCCTCATCCTGCAGCTGCACCTGCTCGCTGACGATCGCCTCAAGGTCGCGGTCGCTGATCTCGCGCTTGCGGTCGGCCAGCTCCTTGAAGCGGGCGAAGGCGTCGTCGAGATCCTCGCGCTCAAGAGTGTAGCCGAGTTCCTCCAGTCGGGCGCGAAAAGCACTGCGGCCGGAGAGCTTGCCCAGCGAGATGCGGTTGTCGCTGAGCCCCACGGTGCGGGCGTCGATGATCTCGTAGGTGAGGCGATTTTTGAGCACGCCATCCTGATGTATGCCCGATTCGTGGGCGAAGGCATTGGCCCCCACAATCGCCTTGTTGGGTTGTACCGCCATACCGGTGAGATTGCTCACCAAGCGCGAGGTCTTGGTGATCTCCTCCGTGCGGACGCCCGTGAGCGGTTCAGTGCTGTCTGCCGGACGGCCCAGGAAGGGGTTGAAGTAGCTGCGCCGCACGTGCAGGGCCATCACCAGCTCCTCAAGGGAGGCATTGCCGGCCCGCTCGCCGATGCCATTGATCGTGCATTCCAGCTGGCGGGCGCCGTGCTTGACGGCCTCGAGGAAGTTGGCCACGGCCAGGCCGAGGTCGTTGTGGCCGTGCACCGAGATCACGGCCTGGTCGATGTTGGGCACGTGGGCATTGATGCCCGCGATCAGCTGACCGAATTCCGACGGCGTGGCATAACCCACCGTGTCGGGGTTGTTGATCGTGGTGGCCCCGGCCCGGATCGCCACCTCGATCACCTGGTACATGAAGTCCGGATCGGAGCGGCCGGCGTCCTCGCAGGAGAACTCGACGTCGTCGACCAGCGAGCGGGCGTACGCGACCATCTCAGCGGTGATCGCCAGCACCTCGGTGCGGGATTTGCGCAGCTTGTGCTCCAGGTGGATGTCGCTGGTGGCGATGAAGGTGTGGATGCGGCGGCGGGCCGCCGGGGCCACGGCGTCGGCACAGGCCTTGATATCGCCCTGGGCCGCGCGGGCAAGGCCGCAGATCACGGGTCCCTCGGGGGTGCCGACGCTGGCAGCGATGCGCTGCACGGCGTTGAAGTCGCCGCTGCTGGCGAAGGGAAAGCCGGCCTCAATGATGTCCACACCGAGCCGGGCCAGCTGCTGGGCGATGGCCAGCTTCTCCTCGAGGTTGAGGCTGGCACCGGGCGACTGCTCGCCGTCGCGCAGGGTGGTGTCGAAGATCAGCACCCGGCCAGGATCGCGGGCCATGGCAGTTAAGTCGGAATGAGTATGAGTTGAGTGGAGTCTAGGGGGTCGCCTGGGCCGCTCCCTGGCGCTGGAACACGGGCGCCTGCAGGGCCTCAGCCTTTTCGAGGCGCTCCCGCAGGCTGGCCAGGTCCACGAAGCGATCGGCGGCGTTGCGCAGTTCCCGGGCCACCATCCCCTCGGTGCTCATCACCACGATGCGCAGGCCCCGGGCCCGCAGCACCTCCACCAGCCGCTCCAGGTCACGACTGCCGCTCAGCAGCCAGACCTCGTCGGTGCGGCCGGCCACCGCCATCAGATCGATGGCGATCTCCACCTCGAGATTGGCCCGTCCGTAGTGACGGGTCTCGGCGTCGCCTCCGCCGAACTCCCGCAGGGGCCTGGTGCGCACGGTGAATCCCAGGCTGGTGAGGGCGTCCCGGAAGGGGCGCTGATCGGTGTGATCCTTGAGACCCGCGTACCAGAAGGCGCTGGCTGGTTCCCCACCCGCCTGCTCGCGGGCCAGCTCCAGCAGGCGGCGGGGATCGAAGAACCAACCCAGCTTCTGCTGGGCATAAAACATGCCGTGACCGTCAACCGCCAGGACCAGCTGCATGGGGTGGAGGGCGACAACGTTCAGCCTAGGGGCGAGGCCTACACTGCCCGCATCGCCGCAAGCCCATGGCCGCAGGGAATCTGGCCCTGGTGCTCCACGCCCATCTCCCCTACGTGCGCTCGGGGGATCCGGGATCCCTGGAGGAAGACTGGTACTTTCAGGCGCTGCAGGAGTGTTACCTGCCGCTGCTGGCCATGCTGGAGGCGGCCGCGGCTGACCCGCAGCAGCAGCCGCGCCTCACCCTGGGGCTCTCCCCCACCCTGCTGTCGCTGCTCTGCGACGCCGATCTGAACGCCCGCTTCCCGGCCTGGCTGGAGCAACGTCAGCAGCTCCTGGCTCTGGCGCCATCCACGCACCGGGACGCGGTTCTGGATCTGGACATGCGCCTCCAGGCCGCAGCCGACCAGTTCCGGGCCAGCGGCGGCACCCTGTTGCCCCGTTTTCGGGCCCTGCAGCAACGGGGGGTGCTGGATCTGATCACCTGCGCCGCCACCCACGGCTATCTGCCGCTGCTGCGCCACACCCCTGAGGCGGTCCGGGCCCAGCTGCTCACCGCCATCCGCGAGCACCAGCGCCTGCTGGGGGAGCGTCCCCTCGGCATCTGGCTGCCGGAATGCGCTTACTACGAAGGTCTCGATCAGGTGATGGTCAGCGCCGGCCTGCGCTACTCCCTGCTCGACGGCCACGGTCTGCTGCATGCGCTGCCCAGACCCCGGTACGGCGTCTATGCGCCGATCTGCTCGCCGGCGGGTGTGGCTTTCTTCGCACGCGACAGTGCCTCCACCCTGCCGGTTTGGAGTGCGAGCGAGGGGTATCCCGGTGATCCGGTGTACCGCGAATTCCACCGCGATCTCGGCTGGGATCTGAGCGATGAGGTGCTGGACGAGGCCGGCATCACCAGTCGCCGGCCGCTCGGTCTGAAGCTGCACTGTGTGAGTGGCCGCGACTGTCCTCTCGATCGCAAGCGTCCCTATGACCCCGCCGCGGCCCAGACTCGCCTGGCGGAGCATGCCGCCGCCTATCTGGCCGGCCGCACGGATCAGCTGCAGGCCCTGGGCTCGGCCATGGACCGGCCGCCATTGCTGGTGGCACCGTTTGACGCGGAACTGTTCGGCCACTGGTGGTTCGAGGGGCCGGGGTTCCTGGCGGAGCTGTTCCGGCAGGCGCCTGGCAGCGGTGTGCGCTTCTGCCACCTGCGCGAGGTGCTGACCGGTGGGGATCAACTGCAGGTCTGCCGCCCCTCTCCCTCCAGCTGGGGCCAGGGGGGGTATCACGACTACTGGCTGAACGACACCAACGCCTGGGTGGTTCCCCAGTGGCATCGCGCCTCCCAGGCGATGGTGCGGCGGGTGAACCGCGGCGTGGGCAGCGAACATCAGCGCGATCTGCTCACCCAGGCCGGCCGGGAGCTGCTGCTGGCCCAGAGCTCCGACTGGAGCTTCATCCTGCGGGCCGGCACCACCACCGATCTGGCCCGTGAGCGCATCCACCGCCACCTCGATCGCTTCTGGCGGTTGATGGAGGCGATCGATCAGGGCAACGAGCTGAGTGGCAGCTGGCTGGCGGCGGTGGAACGGGAAGATGGCCTTTTCCCTCTGCTCAATGCCGCCGACTGGTCCAGCATCCCCTGATCGGTTGCAGGAACCGTGAGGCTCAGAGCGTAAGCACCCGGGTGAGCAGATCCGCCTCGCGTCCGCGGGGCTCCATCAGGCCCCAGCGCACGTCCCAGGGGGCAGATCCGTACAGCTTCAGCATGGCCCCCACCAGCTCCGGCAGCGGCAGGGTGTTGGTGAGGAAGCCATACCACTGCCGATTCGGCAGGTGGAAGAAGGTCTCGAAGAAGTGGCAGATCTGCTCCTCGGGAAACCGCATCAGCTTCTCGAGGCCGAACTGATACAGGGCATGCTTGCGGCGCAGCTCCTGCGGCCAGAGGGCTCGCCAGGAGCGCCGGGCCAGCTCCGCCGTGGGGCACTGCGCATCCGCCAGAGCTTCGGCCATCGCCTCGGCCAGCACCGGCGCCCGGCGCAACAGCGCGCCCACCATGTAGCCCGAGGCGGGATGGACCATGCTGGCGGCCCCGCCAAAGCCCACCACGGGTTGATCCAGGTCAGGCAGCGGCAGATTCATCGGGAACAGGCAGAACTCCTCGTGATGGATCTCCTGCACCGCCACGCCGCGATGGCTGAGGCGGCGTTGCAGGCGCTGTTTCAGCACGGCAAAGGGAACGGCCGGAGCCAGCGCGAGGGAGGTCTCCTCCACGAAGAACACGCCATCGCCCAGATCCATCGCGTAGAGAAAGGTGGGCGGTTGCTGCCGCTCCTCCGGCGCGAGGTGGTCGGCGCGGAAATCCATCAGCACGAACTGGCTCGGATCCACCGGTGGCGCCGAAAACCGCCCCACGATTCCGTAGGCGGCCTGGCCGGCCACGGGCCCCCGATCGGGCCGCCGGACGAACACCGGCTGATGGCCGCTGGCATCCAGCACCAGTCGAGCCCGCAGCTGGCTGCCATCGGCCAGGCTCACCGTGGATTGGTGGGAGCCGTGCTCGATCCGGGTCGCCTGGCCGCACTGCCACACCACGCCGGTGGCGCGACCCTGCTCCAGCCAGTGCTGCTGCAGCCTGTGGCGATCGAACAGGCCATAGTCCCGCTCGTGGCTGAGGGGTTCGGGCCCGAACCAGCTCACCGTGTTGCTCCAGCGGTGGGCCAGCAGATGGCTCATCCCCAGGCTGTCCACCTCCTCGCCCCAGACCCCGTAGGTGTTCTCCCAGGGGGTCTCAGGGGGCTGAGGCGCCAGGGCGATCACGTTGACGCCGCACCTGCCGAGGGCGGCCGTGATCGCCAGCGCCGCCGGTCCGCTGCCGATCACCAGGACATCGACCATGACGGACCTCAGACCTCGGGATCGGGAACGGGCGGGAGTTCCTCCTCCTCCTCCTCAGGCGCCGGCGGTACCAGCACCACCTCGCTGAGGCGGTCGCCGGAATCCAGCTTCTGAAGTCGCACCCCTGTGGCGGCGCGCGATTGCTGCGGCACCGCATCGGCCTGCATCCGCACGATCACGCCGCGCTCGCTCACCAGCAGCAATTCCTCGCCGCTGCCCACGACCTTGAGGCCCACCAGCACGTCGCCATCGCGGCGGAACTTCATGGTGCGCAGGCCCATGCCGGCCCGTTTCTGGAGTCGGAACTGATCGACCGGCACCCGCTTGCCCAGCCCACTGGCTGACGCGACCAGCACCCAGGGCCCTTCGGACGGGGCGAGTTCTTGGCCATCGGCTTCGCTATCACCATCGTCCTCGCTGATGGCACTGCGGGCGACCCGATCGGCCAGCTCCACGGGCAGCACATCCATGCTCACCAACCGATCACCGGCGCGCAGATTCATGGCCCGCACACCCCTGGCCGTGCGTCCCAGCGGCCGCAGTTCCTCATCGAGGAGACGGAAGTGGATGGTCATGCCCTGGCGTGAGCCGATCAGCACACTGTCGCCGGGCAGGGCGAGCCGCACCCAGGTGAGGGCATCGCCATCTTCCAGGGAGATGGCGATCAGACCATTGGAGCGGATATTGGCGAAGGCCGACAGATTGGTGCGCTTGATGTAGCCGCCGCTGGTCAACATCAGCAGCTGCATGCTGTCGTCGAAGTCGCTCACGGCCAGCAGGGAGGTGAGGGCCTCCTCACGCGGAATCGGCAGCAACTGCACCACCGGTGTTCCCTTGGCGGCACGGCTGCAGAGCGGCACGCGGTAGGCGGGGATGGAATACACCACACCGCGATCGCTGAACAGCAGCAAGGCATCGTGATCGTTGCAGCTGATGAACAGCTTCACCGCCTCTTCGCCCTGGCTCTTGGTGCCCGCCTTGCCGCGGGTGCCGCGGCTGGTGGCCTCGAACTCACTCACCGGCATCCGCTTGAGGTAGCCGTTCTCGGTGAGCAACACCACGGAGCGCTCGTTGGCGATCAGGTCGATGTCTTCGAGGCCACCTTCGAGATCGAGGATCTCGGTGCGGCGGGGCGAGCCGTAACGGGTGCGGATCGCCTGCAGTTCCTCCTCGATCAGGCCCAGGACCCGCTCCCGCCTGGCCAGGATGTCCTTGTAGTCGGTGATCTTGGCGAGCAGATCCTCGTGCTCCAGCCTGATCTTGTCGGCCTCCAGGGCGGTGAGGCGCCGCAGCTGCATCTGCAGGATCGCGTCGGCCTGGATCTCGGTCAGGCCGAACTGCTCGGTCAGCGCGATGCGGGCGGTGGCGGTGTCGGCCGCGCTGCGGATCAGGGCGATGATCGCGTCGAGATTGTCAAGCGCGATCAGCAGGCCGAGCAGGATGTGATCGCGCTCCTCGGCCTTGCGCAGCAGGTAGCGCGTGCGTCGCTCGATCGTCTCGATGCGGAACTCAAGGAACACCTGCAGCATCTTGCGCAGGGTGAGCAGCACCGGTTCGCCCTTGACCAGCGCCAGCATATAGGCGCTGAAATTATTCTGGAGCGGTGTGAGCTTGAACAGATTATTCAGCACCACCTGAGGATAAGCATCACGCCGCAGTTCAATCACGATCCGCATACCATCGCGATCCGATTCGTCGCGGATGTCGGCGATGCCCTCCAGCTTCTTGTCGTTCACCATTTCGGCGATCCGCTCGATCAGCGCCGCCTTGTTGGTCTGATACGGAAGCTCGGTGATGATCACCGCATCGCGGTCCGGACGGCCCTTGGCCTCCACGGTCTCGATCATCGCCACACCGCGCATCGTCACCGAGCCGCGGCCGGTGGTGTACATCTCGCGGATGCCCCGGCGGCCGAGGATCTGGCCGCCGGTGGGGAAGTCCGGCCCGGGAACCAGGGCCAGCAGCTGACGATCGTCGAGCTCGGGATCGGCGATCAGGGCCAGCAGGCCATCAATCAGTTCGGTGAGGTTGTGGGGCGGAATGTTGGTGGCCATCCCCACGGCGATGCCGGTGGAGCCATTCAGCAGCAGCTGGGGGATGCGCGCCGGCATCACCGTCGGTTCCTGCTGACTGCCGTCGAAGTTGTCGACGAAATCGACCGTTTCGCTCTCGATGTCTTCGAGCAGGCTGTCGGTGGTGAGGGCCTGGAGGCGCGATTCGGTATAGCGCATCGCCGCCGGCGGATCGTTGTCCACCGACCCGAAGTTGCCATGCCCATCGATCAGGGGCATGCGCATCGAGAAGTCCTGGGCCATCCGCACCAGGGCGTCGTAGACCGCTGTGTCGCCGTGGGGGTGGTACTTACCCAGCACCTCGCCCACCACCCGGGCGCATTTGCGGTAGGGCCGGTCGCTGGTGAGACCCAGCTCGTACATCGCGTAGAGGATGCGGCGATGCACCGGCTTCAGGCCATCGCGGGCATCGGGCAGGGCCCGGCCCACGATCACGCTCATCGCATACTCCAGATAGGAGCGCGACATCTCGTTGCGAAGGTCGGCCTGGATGATCCGCCCGTCGGATTCCCCGGGGCCTGTGGGTCCGGGCCCGCTTGGATCCGCCATGCACGACCGTCTCTAGAAGACGGCAGTTTATCGAAGCCCCATGAGCCGAGCGGTTCGCACTGAGGTCGATCTGCAGCGGCGGCAGCGGCAGGGCACGTTGCGGGTCTGCACGGCCGCCGTTTTCCGGCAGCGGGTGGCGGAGCTGGGGCTGGAGCAGGCCTACGCCGCAACCGATGTGGTGGTGGCCGCCGACGCCAGCTTCATCGATCAGGGGTGCCTGTTGCTCGGCCTGGGCCCCACCGATCCCCCGATCCGGATCCGGGAGGCGCAGGTGGATGGGGTGGCGGCCCTGGCCGGAGCCGGGCCGGGCGAGCTGCTGCTGCCGATCGCCGCTGGGGGCGCCCAGGTGCTGGCGAACCTGCTGGCCGGTCAGCGGGTGAGTCTGGCGGCCACCGGCGAGGCCACGCCTCTGCAGCCCCGTCCGGAACTGCATACCAGCCTTGACCTTGATCGCATCGGCGTGGCTCGCCTCAGCCTGCATCGCGCCATCAGCGAGAACGGCGTGGTGGCCGTGAGCAGCGCCGAAGGGCTGATCCGCTCCCCCTACGGCCCCCTGCTGGGTCCCTTCGGCAACGCGTTGTTCAGCTGCGGCGGTGCCGGCAGCATCGGCCTGACGATGCCGGGCCTGGCCGGATTGGGGCCGGGGTCACCGGTACTGGTGGCTGGTGGGTTGGGCGTGGTGGTGGGGGCGGGCAGCGGCCATCAGCCCCGGCCACGACGCCAGGCCAGCGGCCATGCCCGCACGCCCGGCGCCGTGGCGGCGGTGAGCGTGGACCTGGCCGATCTTGATCTGCGCTGGCTGCGGGCCAGCCATTTCGAGGGGCAGGGCAGTGCCCTGCTGGTGGCGCTGGCGGCACCGGTCCCCCTGCTCAGCGAGGCCGTCGCCCGCCGCGCCGCCGCGCCCCATGAACAGTTGGAGGCACCGGTGCTGGACCTGTCGATCCCGCGGCGGATCAAGCCCAGCTTCGGCGGGGTGCCCTATGCCCAGCTGCTGGCGGGTCGGGTGCAGGTCAGTGGCCGATCGCTGCGCTGCGCTCCGGCCCACAGCATCCGCCTGGCGGCCGAGATCGCCGAGGAGCTGGTGCAACGCCTGCAGGAGGGACGTTTCCCCCTGAGACTGCCCCTGCAGCCCCTGACGGAGAGAGCAGCCCTGCTTCCCCTTGATCCCTGAAGGGTGTCCCATGACGCCGGGAGACCACGCCTGCCTCAAGCCAGAGGACCGCTGAAGCCTGTGGCCTGAAGGCCCTCGTGGAACGCCTGAGAGTTCATCTCCAGGGATCTCCATCTCAAGGCCTCCCGCCTGGAACGCATGGAAAGGTCGCCGTAAGCTCCGCTCCAGCCCTGCCTGGACCCATGGTCGACAGTTCCAGCCCGATGCCGTCCGCCGAGGATGCCGGCCTGCCCACCCCCCCGGCTCCTGCCGTGGAGGCTGCGCAGGCCCCGGAAGTCACCACACCGGCAACGGACAGTGACTCGCCGCTGGCCGCCACCTTGACGGTGCCTCCTCTGGAGGGTGATGCCGGGGAGGGTGGCGAATGGCAGTTGCTGGTTTCGAAGCTGCAGGACTGGTTCGCCAGTGGCGCCGTGCAGGAGCTCTGGCAGCAGCTGCGCTCCCCGCTGATCGCACTGGCGGTGCTGATCGGAGTGGTGATGCTCCTGAAGGTTTACGCCGGCGTGATCGGGGCGATGCAGAGCCTTCCCCTGCTGCCCGGGCTGCTGGAGCTGGTGGGGGTGATCTGGCTCAGCCGCTTCGCTGTGACCAAGCTGGTTTACAGCAAGGATCGTGAGGCCCTGCTGCAGGACTGGAGCAGGCGCTGGGAATCCTTTCGCGGCAGGGGCTGAGTCGGCGCCGTGATGTGACGGCTTGTTGATAGTTTGTCTCGATTGCGTCAGTCTCCGGTGAACATCCAGCTCGGTCGATCCCGCACCGTCCGCCGTGCCTACGGCATCGATGAGATCGCCCTGGTGCCCGGTGGCCGCACTGTCGATCCGGCGGTGACCGACAGCAGCTGGACCCTGGGTGGCATCGATCGGGAGATCCCGATCATCGCCAGCGCCATGGATGGGGTGGTGGACGTGGATATGGCCGTGGAGCTCACCAGGCAAGGGGCCCTGGGGGTACTGAACCTGGAGGGGGTGCAGTGCCGCTACGACGACCCCAACCCCGTGCTGGATCGCATCGCCGCCGTGGGCAAGGACGACTTCGTGCCGCTGATGCAGGAGCTCTACAGCCAGCCGGTCCGGGAGGATCTGATTCGCCAGCGGATCGCTGAGATCAAGGCCAAGGGTGGCATTGCCGCGGTGAGCGCCACCCCCGTGGCTGCCCTGAAGTTCGGCAAGGCGATCGCCGAGGCCGGTGCGGACCTGTTCTTCGTCCAGGCCACGGTGGTGAGCACCGAGCACATCGGCCCTGAAGGCCAGGAAACCCTGGATCTGGCCACCCTCTGCCGCGACTTCGGCGTGCCGGTGGTGATCGGCAACTGCGTCACCTACGAGGTGGCCCTGCAGCTGATGCGTGCCGGCGCCGCCGGCGTGATGGTGGGAATCGGCCCCGGTGCCGCCTGCACCTCGCGCGGCGTGCTGGGTATCGGCATCCCCCAGGCCACCGCAGTGGCCGACTGCGCAGCCGCCCGCGACGACTATCAGAAAGAGAGCGGCCGTTACGTACCGATCGTGGCGGATGGTGGCATCGTCACCGGCGGCGACATCTGCAAGTGTCTGGCCTGCGGCGCCGACGCCGTGATGATCGGCTCGCCGATCGCCCGTGCCGCCGAAGCCCCGGGTCGCGGCTTCCACTGGGGTATGGCCACCCCCAGCCCCGTGCTGCCCAGGGGCACCCGCATCAAGGTGGGCACCACCGGCAGCCTCGAGAAGATCCTGCGTGGCCCCGCTGGCCTCGATGACGGCACCCAGAATCTGCTGGGCTGCATCCGCACCTCCATGGGCACCCTGGGAGCCCGCACCATCCAGGACATGCAGCAGGTGGAGGTGGTGGTCGCTCCGTCGCTGCTCACCGAAGGGAAGGTGTATCAGAAGGCCCAGCAGTTGGGCATGGGCAAGTGATTCCGGGCCTGTCGCAAGCTGAGATTCAGTTCGGGCGCCGGCGAGACGGGCGTTAATCTCAAGGCGTGGGGGCTACGGCTCGCACACTCCTCACACCCCCCGGCCCGGCGCGTCCGGGCTTTTTGTCTTCCTGGCCCCTGGATCGTGTCCCATCAAGCCGTGCAACGCTTCGACGGGAGCTGTCTGGAGGATTCAGGGGCCGTTGCTAGATTCGAATCACCCTGATCCCAGTAAAGGATGTCCAGCGCTGCAGCCGTCACCGACGCCTCCTTTGAGCAAGACGTGCTCAAGAGCGACGTGCCTGTGCTGGTGGATTTCTGGGCTCCCTGGTGCGGCCCCTGCCGGATGGTGGCGCCGATCGTCGATGAAATTGCCAAGGAATTCGAGGGCAAGATCAAGGTGTTCAAGCTCAACACCGACGAGAACCCCAATGTCGCCAGTCAGTACGGCATCCGTTCCATCCCAACCCTGATGGTGTTCAAGGGCGGCAACAAGGTTGACACCGTCGTTGGAGCCGTTCCCAAGACCACCCTTTCCGGAACGATTTCCAAGTACCTCTGACTCCCTCTCTTTCCGCCCTCGACGGCTTTGGTCAGAGCCCCCTGCAGGTGCTGGGCAACCTGC
This sequence comes from Synechococcus sp. CBW1002, assembly GCF_015840915.1. Lineage (NCBI taxonomy): Bacteria > Bacillati > Cyanobacteriota > Cyanophyceae > Synechococcales > Synechococcaceae > Synechococcus > Synechococcus sp. CBW1002. The sequence continues at coordinate 2,291,864 of NZ_CP060398.1, read as the reverse complement.
TCCAGGGGCATCCACAACGCCGTCAGATCGAACGCACCATCGTCACGCTGCTGGAGATCGCCCGCAGCAGTGACGACACCAGTGAATGGCGCCTGATCAACGGCGCCATGGCGGATATCCGTGATGGACTTGCGGTGTTCCAGCCCCACCGCCAGACCCGCAAGGTGACGGTGTTCGGCTCGGCCCGCACGTCCCCCGAGGATCCCTCCTACCAGCTGGCCATGGAGCTGGCTGCGGCAGCGGTGGCCCAGGGCTTCGAGGTGATGACCGGAGCCGGTGGCGGCGTCATGGAGGCGGCCAACCAGGGAGCCGGTTGTGAGAACAGCATCGGCCTCAACGTGGATCTGCCGTTTGAACAGCACGCCAACCGCTATGTGAGTGGCTGCGACGGGCGGCTGCTTCACTTTCGCTACTTTTTCACCCGCAAACTGTTCTTCCTGCGGGAAAGTGATGCCTTGGTGGTGATGCCGGGCGGGTTCGGCACCTTCGATGAGCTGTTCGAGTCCCTGACCCTGATTCAGACCGGTCGCACTCCGCCGATCCCTCTGGTTCTGCTGGCGCCGGACGGGGACCGCTTCTGGGAGGTGTGGCAGGACGACATCCGCCGCAGCCTGGTGGATCGTGGCCTCATCTCACCGGAAGACACCTCGCTGCTGCGGGAAGCGCGCACGGCCCACGAGGCGATCGCCCAGATCTGCCGGTTTTACCGCGTTTATCACGGCACCAATCTGGGCGAAGACCGCCTCGAACTGCTGATGCACGTTCCCGTCCCGATCGCGCTGCTGGCCGAGCTCAACCGCGAGTTCGAGCAGCTGGTGAAGGAGGGCACCATCAGTGCCGGTGAAAGCTGCGATGAGAACGGCATCCTGCGGCCCTGCCTCCGCTTCCAGCTCGACAAGCGCCGCATCGGCCAGCTGTATCAGCTGATCGACCGGCTCAACGGGCTCGATCTGGCCCCCTGCCCTGCCCTGGAGCAGCCCGGTGTGCGTCTGGTGGAGGCGACCCTGTGATCCGGCTCGGCCTGCTCGACTACGGCATGGGCAACCTCCACTCGGTGCAGCGGGCCTTCGAGCGTCTCGGCGCTGCGGTGGTGCCGATCCACACCGCCGCTCAGATCGAGGGTGTGCAGGCCCTGGTGCTGCCGGGAGTGGGGGCGTTTGATCCAGCCATGGACCGCCTGGAGCAGTCGGGCTTGATCCCGGCGATTGCCGCATGGTGTGGAGCTGGTCGGCCCCTGCTCGGCATCTGCCTGGGGCTGCAGCTTCTCTTCGAGGCCAGCGACGAAGGCCAACGCCCCGGGCTGGGATTGCTGGCCGGGCGTGTCAGCGCTCTGCCTCGGCTGCCGGGTCATCCGATCCCGCACATGGGATGGGCACCGTTGCTGCCAGCCCAGGCCAGTGCGCTGCTCCCCGATGGGCTACCGCCGCAGTGGGTCTATTTCGTGCACTCCTACGCCGCCGAACCGCTGGACCCGGCCTGCATCACCGCCCAGGTGGATTTCGGTGGAGTGCCGCTCACCGCGGCGGTCTGGCAGGAGCGGATCGCGGCCTGTCAGTTCCATCCAGAAAAATCGGGCCCGGTGGGCGAGGCGATGCTGCGCCGCTGGCTGGAGTGGCTCGCCCAGCTGCCAGCCTGAGAGGAGCCTCGTGAGCCTGCGTCTCAGCGGTGGCCGCACCTTGCTCAGCCCGCCGGGCCATGGGGCCCGCCCCACCCCGGCCCGGGTGCGCGAAGCGGTCATGAACATGCTGTGCCGCGATCTGCCGGATGCGACCTGGCTGGATCTGTTCAGCGGCAGCGGTGCCATGGGCTGTGAAGCCCTGCAGCGTGGAGCCGCCGTGGTGGTGGCAGTGGACAAGGATCGCCGCCATGCCGCCATCAGCCGCAGCAACCTCGAAGCTGTGGCCGGTGTGACGGCTGCCACCCGCTGGACCCCCGAACGGACCACGGTTTCAGATCCCTGCCTGACGGAGTCTCCGTTGACGAGCCCTTCGTTGACAGTGCCGAAGCTGACGGTGATCTGCCAGGAGGTGATCGGCTGGCTCAAGCGAGAGCAGGCCGGTACTGGTTTTGATCTGATCTACGCCGATCCTCCCTACCAGGCTGGGCTTTACCCGGCGATTGCGGCGGCTCTGCTGGACGGAACGTGGCTCGCACCGGGTGGAACGCTGATCTGGGAGTGCGCCAGCAACGCCCGGCCCGAGCTGCCAGCGGGATGGCGCTGCCGCGACGAGCGGCGCTATGGCAGCACCACGATTCAGCTGCTGGAGGTCAACAGACCGGTTTCAGCCGCCGAGGGCACTGCCGCGGCGGTACTGGTTCCAGGCAGCCACGAACAGCCCCACCAGGGTCACGGGGATCAGACCCAGCACGATGCCGCAGAGCAGGGGTTCGATCATGGGGAAACGCCGTGACGGGAAGCACGGCACAATTCTTCCATGCGCCGGTCGGCACTGCGTGCCTTTTCTCCATCCGTGACAGCTCCTCCCTCCCCCGCGCTGAGCAGCCCAGACGGTCTCTCCGGGATCGCGCCGCCCGGACATGACGAGAGTTCAGGAGGACGGAGACGTGGCCTGGTCGCGGCCCTGGTGGCGGTGGCTGCCGTCGCCTGCATCCTGCTGGTGCTGGTGGTGCTGCCGGTGGCACGGATGGATCCCTACACCCGCCAGACGATCGACCTCACCGGCTCGGCCGGTAACGGCGGGCGACTGTTTCGACTCAACTGTGCTGGCTGCCACGGCCTGGCGGCCCAGGGACTGGTGGGCCCGAATCTGCATGGCGTCGATCGCCGCAAGAGCGATCGCCAGCTGATCGAGCAGGTGGTGAGTGGCCGTACCCCGCCGATGCCGCGCTTCCAGCCCGATCCCCAGGCCATGGCTGATCTGCTCGCGTTCCTCCACACCCTGCCTTGATCCCTTGAGCCCCGACCGGCCGCCCATCGTCGTGGTGCTGGTGGAGCCGGCAGGCCCTCTCAACGTCGGCAGCGTCGCCCGCCTGTGCGCCAACTTCGGGGTGGACCGCCTGCGCTTGGTGGCTCCCCGCTGCGACCCCCTCGGCGAGGAAGCGGTGCGGATGGCGGTGCATGGCCGCTCCCTGCTGGAGGGGGCCAGCCGCTACAGCTGTTTGGCCGAGGCCCTGGCCGACTGCCGGCGGGTGGTGGCCACCAGCGGCCGGCTCGACGCGCCACCCCTGCCGCTGTTGCCTCCAGGCGAGGCCCTGCGCTGGCTGCTGGGGGGCTCAGCAGCGTCGGGGCCGACCGCACCCTCCTCGGCCCAGGCGGCGATGGCGGCACCCCTGGCCCTGGTCTTCGGTCGTGAGGATCGGGGCCTCAGCAACGACGAGTTGCTGCAGGCCGGCCGGCTGCTGCAGATCGGCACGGGCGCCGCCTACGCCTCGCTCAACCTGTCCCATGCCGTGGCGGTGGTGTTGCACGAGCTGCACGGCCTGCGCAGCGCGGGGGGACCAACGTCCTCTCCTCCCGGCACCGTCGGGGCGGAGGATCCCGGTGATCCCGCCACCCGGGCAGCCCTGGAGGCCAGCCTGGAGGATGCCGAGGAGCTGCTCCTGGAGGTGGGGTTTCTCTATCCGCACACCGCCCATGCCCGCATGGCCAAAGTGCGGGCCCTGCTGCAGCGCGCCCAGATCGACGAGGGCGAGGTGGCCCTGCTGCGCGGCATGGTGCGACAGCTGCGCTGGGCGAGTCGGCGGGGAAGCCCTTAGCGTCAGCCCAGCCATTGCTGTTCTCCGTGAGTGCCGGCCGTCCGCCTCGATCCAGCACCAACCGCTGGGGGCAACCCCTGAAGCTGGTTCTGCGGCTGCTGGTGCTGGGGGTGGGCCTGGGGGTGATCACTGGCACCACCTTGAAACTGCTGGCCCCCCGCCTGGCCGATGGCGCCATCCAGAAGCCTCTGGCCGATGCGAAGGTGGCCGAGAACGGCATCAAGAGCCTGCCGCTCGGCAGCTTCGAACCGCGCCAGGAGCTCACCGCCCTCAGCCAGAAATGGAGCCAGCAGGCTGCCGTCCACAAGGACCTCAAGGTCAGCGGTTTTCTGTTGGTGCTTGACGACGGCCGCTTCGCCCAACTTCAGCCTGACCTCCCCTTGCCGGCGGCCAGCTCGATCAAGACCCCGATCCTGTTGGTGGGACTCGAGGATTACGACCACGGCAAATTCCGCTGGAACGACCCACTGCCCCTCACCAAGGAGGTGGTGGGCGGCGGAGCCGGCTGGATGGCAAGCCGGCCCGTGGGTACCCGCTTCCCCTTCTACGAGGCGGCCACCGAAATGATCCGTGTGAGCGACAACAGCGCCACCAATCTGCTGATCAAGCGGGTGGGTGGCAAAACGGTGCTCAATGCCCGCTTCCAGCAACTGGGGCTGCCGGCCACGGTGGTGAACAACTGGCTGCCGGATCTGAACGGCACCAACACCACCAGTGCCCGGGATCTGGCCAAGTCGATCGCCCTGGTGGACACAGGCCAGAAGCTGAGCCAGCGTGCCCGCGACCTCTTCCGGGAGGTGATGGGAACGTCTCGCACCAACACCCTGATCCCTCTCGGACTGCTCCAGGGGCTGGGCAAGGATGCCGCCGATCCCGACAGCGAGCTGCTGAGCTTTGGGATCACCGTCTACAACAAGACCGGCGACATCGGCATCGCCTATGCCGATGCGGCCCTGATCCAGTTGCCCACCGGACAGCGGGCGGTGGCGGCCTTCATGGTGAAAGGTCCGTTCAATGATCCCCGCTCCACTGATCTGATCCGTGCCATGGCCGGTGCTGTGGCCCAGACCCTCGTCGGTCGCCGATGAGTGGTTCCCCTCCTCCCCAGAACGCGCCCTTGGGCGCCCTGTCTTTGCTCCGACTGCCGATGCTGCGCCCGCCGATGACGCGTCCTTCCCTTGCCCGCCCGCAACCTGATTGCCATCCGCCGACCCGCCAAAAGCCGGCCTTCCTCAAGCCTGTTGTCCAGTGCCTTCGCGTCCTGAGAGCGCCTCTGCTGGGACTGCTGGTGCTGAGCGGGAGCGCAGCCCTGCCCCTGGCGGCGCAGCCCAAGGCGGAGTCCAGTGCCGATGCCAAGCCGGCGGAGCCGCCGCCGCCCCAACTACGGCGCCAGAGCGTGCGGCCCCTCCCCGGCGGGCTCGATGCCGTGCCAATGATCAACGACAACAACCCCGAACTGATCCGTGGACCGGGGATCCTGCTGTCCACCTTCGCGCCGGCAGGACGGGGCGTACCGCAGGCCCACCTCAACCTGCCCCTGAACGGCCGCTTCGACCTGTTCAGCCACCACGTCTATGCCGGCAAGCCGGAGAGCCTCGATTCCACCCTGTGGCTGGCCGTGGTGGCCGCACCCCGCGGCAACCACCCGGTGACCCTGCGGCTGCTCAGTGGCTCCACGGCCCTGTCCCAGTCGCTTGATCCGGCCCAGCCCTCCGCCCCCTTCCTGCCCCTGCCGGAGTTGTTGCAACAGGGCTCAACGCCGGTCTTCTCCGGCCCAGGCAGCCGGGTGGCCACCGAGCTTCTGCAGCGTTACCGCAGTCCCCTGTTCCCGGAGCGCTGGACCCTGGCGCCCGGCAGCCTCACCACCTTGATGGTGCTGGAGATCCCCGTGCGTGGCCTCGACCCGCTGCTGAACGGCCGCAACCTGCAGTTGCGCCTTCAGAGCGATGGACCGGTGGATGTGGCCACCCTGGCCACCTTCGGCGATCTCGACACCCCGCCAGGCAGCGAAAGCTGGCAGGCCCTGCTCGAGGGCCCACTCAGCCCTCGCGAGCACACCCCTACCCCCCGCGGCCATAAGGGCGGAATCATCTATTCGCGCGTCAGCGGCGTACAGACCGGCAGCACCTGGCGTGGCCAGATCAGTGATCCCGGCAGCCCTTATCTCTCAGTGCGTCAGGCGCCGATCTCCTGGCCAATTGCCTCCCTGGAGCGGGGCAGCCTCGGCACGGGCCAGGTGCAGACGGCGGAACTGGCGGGCTTCTACCCCGGCACCGCCTGGGCGGCCCATGGGAACTACGGGGTTGAATACGACCTCAGCCTGCCGTTACGAAACGACACGGCCAAGCCGGTCCAGTTGCAACTGGCCCTGGAATCGCCGATCAAGGCGGACCAGGCCCAGGGTGGCCTCCGCTTCAATTCAGTGCTTCCGAGGGCCGTGATGTTCCGCGGCACGGTGGAGGTGCGGGGCCTGGACGATGCGGCCGGCAAGCCCGCCGGTCGGCGAAGCTTTCATCTGGTGCAGCGGGCCGGCCAGGCCGGCCCGGCTCTCGGGCGCATCAGCCTGGCGCCTGGCCAGGTGCGGCAGCTCCAGGTGCGGCTGATCTACCCCGCCGATGCCACGCCGCCGCAGGTGCTCAGCCTGCTGCCGGTCGAGCCTGACCCCCGGAGCCTGTGAAACAATCCGCTCCAATCGGCCCTTGCGGGCCCCGTCCCTCCACCGTGCAGGCAATCTCGTGAGTCAAGTCCGGAAGCGCCGGGTCTTCCCCTTCACCGCCATCGTGGGGCAGGAGGAGATGAAGTTGGCCCTGCTGCTCAACGTGATCGATCCCCGCATCGGCGGGGTGATGATCATGGGCGACCGGGGTACGGGGAAGAGCACCACGATCCGGGCCCTGGCCGACCTGCTGCCCGAAATCGACGTGGTGGCGGGCGACCCCTACAACAGCTCTCCCTTCGACCCCGACCTGCAGAGCGCCGAAGTGCGTCAGCGGGCTGAGCAGGGCGAAACCCTCCCCACCGAAGCCCGCCAGGTGCCGATGGTGGACCTGCCCCTGGGCGCCACCGAAGACCGTCTCTGCGGCACGATCGACATCGAGAAGGCCCTCAGCGAGGGGGTGCGCGCCTTTGAGCCGGGGCTGCTGGCCAAGGCCAACCGCGGTCTGCTCTACGTGGATGAGGTGAACCTGCTCGACGACCATCTGGTCGACGTGTTGCTGGATTCGGCCGCTTCGGGCTGGAACACCGTGGAGCGGGAGGGGGTGAGCGTGCGCCACCCGGCCCGTTTCGTGCTGATCGGTTCGGGGAACCCCGAGGAGGGCGAACTGCGGCCCCAGCTGCTGGATCGCTTCGGCATGAGCGTGGAGGTGCGCACCGTGCGTGATCCCGAGCTGCGGGTGCAGGTGGTGGATCAGCGCACCGCCTTTGATGACGACCCCGATGGCTTCAACACCGCTGTGCAGACCACCCAGGAGGCCCTGCAGGCGAGGGTGGTGGAGGCCCAGCAGCGCCTCGGATCGGTGGTGATCGACGATGACCTGCGCATCCGGATTTCGGGAGTGTGCGGCGAGCTCGACGTCGACGGTCTGCGCGGCGACATCGTCACCAACCGGGCGGCCCGGGCCCTGGCCGCCTTCGAGGGGCGCACCGAGGTGAGCGAAGACGATGTGGCCAGGGTGGTGGCCTGCTGCCTGCGCCACCGCCTGCGCAAGGACCCGCTGGAGCAGATCGATTCCGGTGATCGGGTGGTGAAGGTGTTCTGCAAGGTGTTTGAACGGCCTGTGAGCACCGATCGGCGCGACTTCGAGCTGGCGCTGGCCGGCTGACGGCCTGCCGGCATGCGCATCCTTGGTATCGACCCCGGCCTGGCCCGTGTGGGCTACGGCGTGATCGACACCAGTGGCGGTCTGCAGCGCATGCTCGACTGCGGCATCATCCGCACCGATCCGGGCCGCAGCGAGGGGGATCGGATGGTGGAGATCGCCCGGGATCTCAGGCTGCTGATCCGCACCTGGCGGCCCCAGCTGGCGGCGGTGGAGAAGTTCTTCTTCTACCGCTCCAGCACCACGATCTCGGTGGTGCAGGCGCGCGGTGTGCTGATGATGACCCTGGCCCGCTTCAAGGTGCCGGTCGTGGAATTCCCTCCCATGCAGATCAAGCTCGCCCTGGCTGGCTCGGGCCATGCCGAGAAGCAGGAGGTGCTGGAGGCGGTGATGCGGGAATTGCAGCTGGAGATCCCGCCGCGGCCGGACGACGCCGCCGATGCCCTGGCTGTTGCCCTGACGGGCTGGTTCCAACGCTGAGATGGCGGACCCGCTAGACGCCTGCCCCAGCACCAAGGTGCAGCTGCGCACCCACTGGCGGACCCGACGGCGCGCCCTGCTGCCAGCTGCCGCAGCCGGCCTGGCTGCCATGGCCCGGCGCCACCTGCCGGCCCTAGTGCCGCCGCAACGGAGCGTCGGCCTCTACTGGCCCCTGGCTGGCGAGGCGGATCTGCGCGGGCTGGCCGACCTTTGGCCCGGTCGCATCGCCCTGCCCTGGGCCCCGGCGGCCACGGCCTCCGAGCGGCAAGTCCTTGATTACCGCGCCTGGCAGCCTGGGGAGCCGCTGCGGCCTGACGGCTGCGGCATCCCGGCGCCCTCGGATCCGCAGGCAACGCTGGATCCGGCGGAGCTGGCGCTGCTGCTGGTGCCGGCCCTGGCGGTGGATCGCCGCGGCCTTCGCCTCGGCTATGGCGGTGGTTGGTACGACCGCCTGCGGATCCTGCCCGCCTGGGGGGATGTGCCGGCGCTGGTGGTGCTGCCCCAGGGTTGTGTGGTGGAGGCGCTGCCGGCCGATCCCTGGGACGTGCCCTTCCAGGGCTGGCTGAGCGAAACCGGGCTGGTGCTGGTGCCCAAGCCCTGACCCTCAGGGTTCACCCCTCAGCCCCCACAATCATTGCAACCTTGTAACTCCTGGGCGCCAGGCCGCTGAGGACGCCGTGAATTTGGCAGGATCAGAATCTCGAAGTTCTGGTCGAGCCGGTTCTGATGCGTTCTCCCGCCCTCTCCGCCCTGACCGATTCCGCCCCCGAGCGTGTGCTCGCCTCAGAGCTCCAGGCCCGCGGACAGGCTGGTGGGTCATCCAGCGATGCCCTCTCGCTGATGGTGAGTTCGATGGTGAGGATGGTGCAGGCCGGAAAAAGCAGCGATAGTCGCTGGAAAGCGTCCTGAGGTTCCCCATGCGTCTCCGTGCCGTCGCGGTTCTGGTTCCGGCAGTGGCCGGAATCCTGCTCAACCCCTGTGCCGCCAGGGCCCATGCCGTGGAGAGCAGTCTGGAGCGCCTCAGCAGCCTCAACGACGACATGATGTTGCAGAGCCACTTTTCCAGTGGAGCGCCCGTCGCCGAAGCCCTGGTGCGGCTGATGCCACCCGGTGGCGGTGATCCGATTCTGGTGGGCCGTACCGACACCCAGGGCAAGCTGCGTTTCCAGCTGCCCGCGTCGATGGCCAACGCCGAAGATTGGGAAGTGCAGGTGGATGGGGGATCCGGCCATCGCGACTACATCGAACTGCCTGCCAAGGGCGACAACCAGGTTCGTCAGGTCACCAGCCCCCTCGGGATCGACGCCGCCTGGCAGCAGGAGCTCCGTTCTCCCGGCGTGCCACTGATCACCATTGGCCTCGCCTCGCTTGGAGGCCTCCTCTCGGCCGGGACCCTGGTGCGCCTTGCCCGGCTGGGCAGCCGCCGCCAGGGCTGAGCCGATGGCCAGCGGAAGTCCCTCCCTCGACCGCATCGTCGAGAAGCTCGGCAGCACCGCCGAGCCCAGACGCCGTTACGAATACGTGCTCTGGCTGGCCAAGAAGCTGGCGCCGTTGCCCGATCAGTTCCGGCAGGACGCCTACAAGGTGAAGGGCTGTGTGTCTCAGGTGTTCGTGGTGGGGGAGCTGGTCGATGGAACGCTGCACTGGCAGGGTGATTCCGACGCCCAGATCACCAAGGGCCTGCTGGCCCTGTTGATTGAGGGTCTTGAAGGGCTGACGCCGGCTGAGGCCGCTGCGGTGGATCCCGCCTTCATCGCCGCCACCGGGCTGCAGGCGAGCCTGACCCCATCTCGGGCCAACGGGTTTCTCAACATCCTGCGGATGATGCAGTCCCAGGCCGTGAGGCTGGGCCAGCCTGCTGCACAAGACGAGGCCGGTGCTCAGGGCGAAGATCCGGCGCTGGGCAACGCTCCGGCCCTGGGCAACGGTTGAATTCAGAGCGGATTTCTAGGATCAGTGGTTTGAGGGGCGTCAGCGACATGACCATCGGCATCGGCTTGCTCGGTCTGGGGACGGTGGGAGCCGGTGTCGCCGCGATTCTCAGCAGCCCCGAAGGCCGCCATCCCCTCGTGGGCCAGCTGGCCCTGCGTCGTGTGGCGGTGCGGGATCTGAGCCGGCCTCGCCCCGTGGACCTGGCCCCGGAGGTACTCACCACAAGCCCGGAAGCGGTGGTGGACGATCCGGCGGTGGACATCGTGGTGGAGGTGATGGGAGGGCTGGAGCCCGCCCGCTCCCTGATCCTGCGGGCCATCGCTGCCGGTAAGTCTGTGGTGACCGCCAACAAGGCCGTGATCGCCCGCTATGGCGAGGAGATCGCCGCTGCCGCCGCCGCACGGGGCGTCTACGTACTGATCGAGGCGGCTGTCGGAGGCGGCATTCCGATCATCGAGCCGCTGAAGCAGTCGCTGGGCGGCAACCGCCTGCAACGGGTCAGCGGCATCATCAACGGCACCACCAACTACATCCTGTCCAGGATGGCTGAGGAGGGGGCCGCCTATGACGCCGTGCTCGCCGATGCCCAGCGCCTGGGCTATGCCGAAGCTGATCCCGCCGCCGATGTGCAAGGCGGCGACGCGGCCGACAAGATCGCCATCCTCACCGGGCTCGCCTACGGCGGCAGCGTGCCCAGGGCCTCGATCCCCACGGAGGGGATTGACCGGCTCGACTCCCGCGACGTGGCCTACGCCGCCCAGCTGGGCTTCGTGGTGAAGCTGCTGGCCGTCGCCCAGCACCTCGGCACCGCAGACGATGGCACCGAGCTGCTGGACGTGCGGGTCCATCCCACCCTGCTGCCCAGACAGCACCCTCTTGCAGGCGTGCATGGCGTCAACAACGCCATTCTGGTGGAAGGCGATCCGGTGGGCCAGGTGATGTTCTATGGCCCAGGCGCCGGTGCCGGGCCCACCGCCTCGGCCGTGGTGGCCGACATCCTCAACATCGCCGGCATTCGCCAGGTAGGTGGTGCGCCGGGCCAGCTCGATCCCCTGCTGGCAGCCGGCAGCTGGCGCCGCTGCCGGTTGGTGGACGGATCCCGCACGCGGCATCGCAACTATGTGAGACTCCAGACCCGCGATCAGGCCGGTGTGATCGGCAGGATCGGCACCTGCTTCGGCGATGCGGGGGTCTCCCTGCAGTCGATCGTGCAATTCGAAGGGCAGAACGGCGCCGCTGAAATCGTGGCGATCACCCACGAAGTGCTGGAGCAGCATTTCCGTACTGCCCTCGATGCGATCGAAGCGCTGGCCGAAGTGGAGGCGGTGGCTGCCTGCCTGCGCACCCTCTGACCCCCCTGGCGAAGCACCCCGTCGATGCGGCAGAGTGACGGCCAAACACTGAAGCAATCCTGAAGAAAAGAGGCACCACCCAGCCTCAGGCAACGCCCCTCAGCCCCCGAGTCCAGGTCGCCATCCCCTCACCGACCGGCTACCCAGTAGCCGAGCGCACAACCCCGCCCCGCCGCCATCGGAAGGGTGGGGGAACCGCCGGACATCCGGGAGCGTTGTTTCTTTCCTCCCCCGACCATGACCTTCACGTCCACCCCCCCGCATCAGGGCGATTGCATCCGGATCTGCGGCGATGACCAGCAGCTGTATCAGGTGATCGGCGTTGATCAGGCCGGGAACCGCTGCTGGCTGCGCCGCTGGCCCCTGGCCCGCCATGGCTGCCCGGTTTTTGAGTTGCCTCTTCAGCAGCTCCAGCCCGGCTGCGTCACGCCAGCCCCTCATCGTCCCCAGCCTTTCGCGTCCCGTTCCTGAGACCCGCCCTGCCGGATTGTCTCTCTGCAGATGGTCAAGCCATCGTTGAAGGCGACAGAGTCCTGCCCATCACAGGCGGTCCGTTGGCCTTGAATGGCCCCACTCGAGCGGTGACCTTGTCCCCAGCTCTGTCTGATTCCGTCTTCGCCTCTGCTCTGTCGGCACCGGACCTCCCCATTTCCAGAGTCCTGGCCCCTCTCCGCTGCCTCCGCTCACGCCCGGGATCTCTGCTGCCGCCGCTGGCCCTGGCGCTGCTGTTGCCCCTGTTGGCGGCCTGCCAGCCGCAGCGTTCGCCCACCCGTCTGGTGGTGGCGACCAAGAGCCGCATCGATTCCGTTGATCCTGCCAAGGCCTCCCGGATCGGGGCGATGCAGGTGCTCAGTGCCCTGGGGGACCCCCTCTACGCCGTCACCACCGATGGCCGCCTCGAACCCCGGCTGGCCACGGCCCTGCCCACGATCAGCAGCGATGGCCTGAGGGCCCGCATCCCGTTGCGCCGGGGCGTGCTGTTCCACGACGGAACCCCGTTCGATGCCGCCGCGCTGGTGTTTTCGCTGAAGCGCTTCATGGCGATCGGCACCCTCGGCTATCAGCTGAGTGATCGGGTCAAGGAGGTGCGGACCAGCGGCAGCCACGAGGTTGAACTGGAACTGCATCAACCCTTCAGCCCCCTGCCGCGGTTGCTGTCGGCCATTGTTCTGACGCCGATCTCCCCCACCGCCTATCGCAACCATCTGGACCAGCCGCTGAACGAGCGCTTCGTCGGTACGGGGCCGTACAAGCTCACCTTCTTCGGCGGCCAGCAGGTGCGGCTCACCCCCTGGAGGCGCTACTGGGGCCCAAAACCTGCCAACGACGGCATGGATCTGGTCACCCTGAGCAATTCCACCGCCCTGTTCGGGGCGCTGCGCAGCGGCGAAGTCGACGTTCTGCTCTCCAGCGGCCTGGAGATCGACCACGAACAGGCCCTGCGGCGCGATGCCCTGGCCGGTCGGCTGCATGAGGCCCGCGGCCCGGCACTCTCGATCGGCTTCCTCTCGCTGCTCACCGACCAGCCGCCCCTGGACAATCCCACCCTGCGCCAGGCCATCGCCCACAGCCTGGACCGGCAGACGATCAGCCGCCGGGTGAGCCTGGGGATGCGTCCGCCGCTGCGCCAGTTGGTGCCCCCCAGCCTGCCGGGTTCCGATCCCAGTGCCTGGCCCGCCTACAACCCCGCCGAGGCGCGTCGCCTGTATCGCGCGGCTGGATACTGCGACGGCAAACGCTTCAGCCTGCCGCTCACCTTCCGCTCCGACATCCCCAGTGACCGACTGTTCGCCCTCACCTGGCAGGCCCAGATGCGGCGCGACCTGGGCGATTGCGTGACCCTGGAGGTGAGCGGCATGGAATCCACCACCGCCTACGACCAGCTCGCCAATGGAGCCCTGGTGCTGTTCTTCTACGACTGGATCGGCGATTATCCCGACGCCGAGAATTTTCTCGCCCCCCTGCTGAGCTGTCAGGAGCCCCAGGGCAACCGCTGCGCCAAGGGCAACAGTGCCCTGAGCGGCTCCTTCTGGACCGCCCCTGGCCTGGATCGGGAACTGGTGCTCAGCAGCCAGGTGGAAGGCCCTGAGCGGATTGGCCTGTTGCGCGCCATCCAGCGGCGCACAGCCGCCGCAGTGCCCTATCTGCCGGTGTGGCTGATGGAGGAGGGCGCCTGGAGCGGCGCCCAGGTGAGCCCACCCCTCTTTGATGGATCCGGGCGGGTGCGGCTGGAGGCGCTGCATCGACTGGGTCCCGGAACGGCATCCGGTTCTGGAGGGGAGGCCGGCCGATGAGTCGCCGCAACGAGCTGCTGCGTTATCTGGGGGCCCGCCTGGCCCTGGCGCCCCTGATGCTCTGGCTGATCGCCAGCCTGGTGTTTCTGTTGCTGCGGGTGGCGCCCGGTGATCCGATCGATGCCCTGCTGGGCCCCAAAGCACCCGCCGCGGTTCGAGAGGCCCTGCGCCAGCAGCTGGGCCTCGATCAGCCTCTGACGGTGCAATACGGCCATTTCATCGCCAATCTCCTGCACGGTGACCTGGGGGTCTCCCAGGCAAGCCAGGAGCCGGTGGCGGCGATCATTCGTCAGAGCCTGCCGGCCAGCCTTGAGCTGGGGGTCACGGCCCTGCTGCTGGCGGCGATGGTGGGTCTGGCCGTGGGCTTCAGCGGCATCGCCCGGCCGGAGGGAAAACTCGACCTGGCCGGACGCCTCTATGGCATCGGCACCTACGCCCTGCCGCCGTTCTGGGCGGCGATGCTGGTGCAACTGGTGTTTGCCGTCTGGCTGGGCTGGTTGCCGGTGGGCGGCCGTTTCCCTCCGTCCCTGCTGCCCCCCACCGGCACCGGCTTCTACCTGTTCGACAGCTTCAGGGCGGGCAACTGGAGCCAGCTGCAGGGCACGGTGCGCCATCTGGCGTTGCCTGCCGCCACCCTCGGCCTGCTGCTCAGCGGCATCTTCGACAACGCCCTGCGCCTCAACCTCCGCCGCGCCCTCGACTCCGACTACGTGGAGGCGGCCCGCAGCCGCGGCCTGGGGGAGGCGCGGGTGGTGCTGCGCCATGCCCTGCCCAATGCCCTGCTGCCGGTGCTCACCATCACCGGCATCACGGTGGCTTCCCTGATCGGCGGGGCCCTGCTGATCGAGGTCACCTTCTCCTGGCCCGGCATCGCCTTCCGGCTTCAGGAGGCGATCAGCCAGCGGGACTATCCCGTGGTTCAGGGGATCGTGGTGGTGGTGGCGGCGCTGGTGGTGATGGTCACGGTGCTGGTGGATCTGCTGGTGGCCCTGCTGGATCCCCGCATCCGCTTCTGATCCGCCATCAGCGGCTCAGATCCTTCTGCCAGCGGCGGGCCGCTGCGGCGTCGAGCACATAGGCGCCGACGCCCTCCTGCAGTCGGTGCTGGGGCGGAAGCAGGTCAGGACCCGTCAGGCCCTGGAGGAACTCGACGCTGACCCGCAGGATCAGGTTCTGCACCCGCTGCGGCTCCACCCCCACCAGCTCCTCGCCCAGCTGGAAGAGGACCTCCCCACGGCGTGAGACCCGCACAGGAGAGAAATGGCTACCCCCATCCACCACCACGAGGCGGCTGCGGGGCTGGCTGGAGGGCAGAAACAGCTCAAGCTGCTCACTCACCGGCGGCGTGATCAGGTCGAGGCTGCCGCCCACCATCAGCAGCGGCACGCTGAGGCGATCAAGTCCACGCCGAGGCCAGAGCAGGCTGCCGAAACCATTGAGCACCACCACCCCCCGCAGTGTTCCCTCCTGAAGAGAGGGCGGCGGGCGCAGCTCCAACGAGAGATCCGCCATCTGGCACTGGAGCAGCCTTGAGAGGTTGGTGATCGGCAGGCGGCGCAGGGCCTCGCGGCAGCGGCGCTCCAGCCCGGGCTCCGGCGCAGGTGCGCTGGCCAGAAGGGCGGTCATGGCGCCAAGGGAATGGCCCATCAGCACCACACCATCTCCCATCGGCGGCAGCACACCATGGGCCTCTGCCGCCAGCACGGCCTCCAGATCGGCCAGCCGATCCGGCAGGGTTTCGGCCCCGGGCGGAGGCTTTGCTCCGGCCAGCAGGGCCCGCATGGCCCCGGCATCACTGCCAGGGTGCTGCAGCACCACGGCAGGCCATCCCCGATCCGCCAGGGCAGCTGCCAGCCAGCCCAGCTGCTCGGAGTTGCCGCCCAGACCTGGCATCAGCAGAACCCAGGGGCCTGGCGCCTCCGTGCTGCGGCCACGCCAGAGTTCCAGCGGCAGGGGAGCGTCACGGTGATCCACCGGAAGCAGCAGGCGCTGCATCTGCACCTCCGGAGCCTCGCTGAAGGCCAGGGGACGCTCCTGGCGATCCGGCAGTTCCATCCGGCGCAGCCGTCGCAGGGCCCGCTGCTGCAGACGCAGCTGGTCGCGCCACTGTTCCGCCTGGGCCAGCAGGGTGTCGAGCTGCAGGTGCAGATCGTCGGCGGGCATGGCACTCAGCAGATCCAGCACGGTGACCTCGCCCCGCTCCTCCAGCAGACGCCGCAGGGTGTCCTGCAGCAGGGCGGTGGAATCGCGACCATCGGCGTCGGTGAGAAGACTGCCCACCTCCACGAGGATCCGCTGGCCGGCCCAGCTGGTGAGCAGCTGCTCGCCGAAGGTTCGGGAGCGCAGCAGTGGACCCCGCAGCAGGCGGCTCAGATTGTTGCGACTGCGCCCATCCATCAGCTCCAGCCAGACCGCCAGCTCACCTTTGCTGAAGTCATCGCCAGGTCCGAGCTGGCTGTCCTGCAGTCGGGTCCGGCGGCGGCTCCAGGCCTCCAGCTGCTCCAGGTCGATCGGAATCTCCAGACCGTCGAGGTGCACGTGCAGGCGCTCTGCCGCTGCCACGGGCTCGGCCGGCAGCCCGATCAGGCCCAGCAGCAGACTGGCCAGCGCAGACCAGAGACAGCGTGCGCGGTTTGACGGAGGAAACAGCGGAGTCAGAGACGGTTGCAGAAGAGGTGGCCCGAGCGGGCTCCTGGTTTCACCAGTTTCCCGCGCCTCTGCGTGAACTGGTCCTGATCCGGCTGATCGGGTCTCTGGGGGCTGGCGGTGTGGTCTATCTCACTCCGATGGTGTTCCACCAGGCCGACTTCAGCGCCAGCAGCGTCACCCAGGGACTGGCACTGGCGGCCCTGGCCGGCACCGGTGGGCGCCTGCTCTGTGGCCTCCTGCTGGATCGGGGCCTCAACTGCACGGTCCCCGTCCTGATGGCAGTGCTGCTTTCCCTGGCGGGTGACAGCCTGCTGGCGGGAGCCTGGGGCTGGTCAGGCTTCCTGCAGGGCCAGCTGCTGCTGGGGGCGTCCATGGGGCTCTACTGGCCGGCGATCGAGCTGGCGGTGCCCTTGAGCTGCGAGCCGGTGTCTTCGGCACGGGGCTATGCCCTGGCACGCAGCGCTGATGCGGCCGGGATCGCAGCGGGGGCGCTGCTCGGGGCCCTGCTGGCCTGGGGCGGCCGGTTGCGGGGCATCTATCTGGTGGACATTGCCTGCCTGGTTGTGATGGCCCTGCTGCTGCTGCTGCGTCCTCTGCCCGATCCGAGGCCCCGATCCCTTTCCAGGACTGGTGACACCTGGCGCAGCTGGCTGCCTCCGCTGCTGCCGTTGCTGGCACTGACGGTGCTGGCCACAGCGATGCCGGCGCTGATGCAGAGCGCCCTTCCGCTCGACTTAGTGCGCGGCGGGCTGCAGCGGCCACCCCTTCCGGATAGCCAGGGCGCCCTGATGATCGGATTGCAGCTGGCATTGCTGCTGCTGCTGCAGTGGCCCGTGGGGCAGGCCCTGGCTCGTCGACCGGTGGGCACGGGCCTCGGACTCAGCCTGGTGTGCTTCGCCTGCGGCAGCCTGCTGCTGGCAATCTCGGCCCTCCACGTGGGTGGAGCCTGGTTGATCATGCTGGCCCAGTTACCCCTGGCGCTGGGTCAGGCTGCCTTCCTGCCGATCGCCAGCGAGACGGTAGTGGAACTCACACCCCTGAAACACCAGGGGCTTGCCCTGGCACTGTTCTCCCAGTGCTTCGCCGTGAGCGCCCTGACCGCACCCCTTCTGGCCGGCCAACTGCTGGATCGCCAGGGTCATGGCGCCGGCCTTTGGCTGACCATGACTTTGCTGTACCTGGTGGGGTTGCGTCTGGTGCGCCTCCTACACCCCCGTACCGCCGGCCCCAGAATCTGAGTCCGGCACAGCCGCGGCGCCACGCTCACGCGCGGCGATCCAGGCCTCATGGGGCAAGGGTTCCGTGCCGTATTCCCAGTCGTCGTAGTCGGGATCGTTACGAATCTGTTGATGCACCTCCTTCTGCGCCTCAAAGTTGTGGGGATGCTCCGGGCTGGCGAGATTCCTCGCCGACTCGATCGGTTGGCTCGACGGGGATGGCTGGGATGACGGCATTGCATGCCTCCGCTGTTGACCTGGATTCTTGCCCAGCCGCCACCGATCCGACGACAGGCTGAGATGTGTGGGCCGGCGCGGGAGAAGTATCGTAATTCCGGCAACCTTGCATAGAGTGAAGCAGATCAGCTTCAACGGGCCGTGCAGGAGGCTTGATGACACGGCACGAGGAGCATTCTCCGCAAGACCGTCCCGACCCCGATTCTGATCGGGTGAGTGAGGAGGCACTTGGTCAGTCCTCTGCAGACATCTTGGATCCCGCCCCCCCCCGCCACCTGGATGGGCACCAGTCTGACGAGCCCCATCGGCATCTCTACCTACCCCGGAAGCCCATCCGACCATCCCCCCGGCCCTTTCTGGAGGTGCTTGAGGAAGGTGGGGTCGAGGCGTCCGGTTCACGGGTGGATGCATGGCTACCCGATCTGCACGACCTGATCGAACACGAGCGACTGGATATCCACTTTCAGCCGATCCTGTCGCTGCGTCAGAAGACCGTGGTGGGCGTCGAAGCGCTGGCGAGGCCGCACCGCATGCGCGTGGGTGAAATGTTTGCCAAGGCGGCCGCCGCTGGTCGGCTCCTGGAGCTGGATCGCCTCTGTCGCCGCAAAGCGCTGGAAGCCTACAGGCACTTGCCCACGATTGGCCGGACAAGGCCGCTGCTTTTCGTCAATATTGAGGCTTCGGTGATCGACCGAGCGGTGGTCAACTCGGGATCCATGCTGAGCACGGTGGAGTCCTACGGGATCAATCCTAACGATATCGTGATCGAGGTGAATGAAAGCAAGGTACTCGACCCCGACTCATTAAGGAAGTTTGTGGATGCGCATCGCGATCTCGGCTTCCTTATCGCCATCGACGATCTTGGCGCCGGTGACAGCAACCTCCCCCGCATTGCCCAGCTGCGGCCCCACATCATCAAGCTTGACCGCAACTTGATCGCCGGAGTGGATCATGACTTCTTCAAACAGCAAACGATCAAGTCGCTGGTCAATCTCTGCCGCAGCATTGGGAGTCTCGTCCTGGCGGAAGGCGTGGAGACCCTGGAGGAGGTGGATGCCTGCGCCTCTCTCGGCGCTGAGTTATTCCAGGGTTTTCACTTCGATCGCCCCAAGGCTCCTGTCCACCTCGACCTTCCTGCCTTGTTGCCAGCCTTGGTCTCTGCTTCGCAACGGCAGAGAGACAATGCCGTGGATACCCTCCACGCCCGGAAACAAGTTGGCAGCGTCCTACATCGACTCGCCGGAATCGCTTGCGAACGATTGCAGGACTGCACTCCCGAAAATTTTGATTTAGTTCTGAAAGAACTGGTGCAGAACAACCCTGAGATCGAGGCCATTTACCTGTTGGACAACCAGGGGATTCAGGTGAGCCACACCCACATGTCCCATCCAGTGATTGGCCTCAAAAGCCGGCTTTTCGGTCCAGCCCACCGCGGCACGGACCACTCTTACAAGGAGTATTTTTTCAGTCTCATCCATGCTGGGCTGCAGCGTTACACCACGGACAGCTATATCAGTCTTGCTACTGGGCGACCCTGTCGCACCGTAACCGTGGTGTTCGAGCATGATTCAGATCAGGCTTTCGTGCTTTGCATCGACTTCAAGGTTTCAACCTGAACCAGGCTTCCATCGCGTGACCCGCAGAACCGCAGGGATCTCGCCCGCCGGCAAGCCTCCTGAGAGGCTGAACCCGATCAGCAAGAACAGAACCAAAGCGGAGTGAAAGCTTGCAACCGTGTTGGCGAATACAAAGCCTTTCCCAGCCATGCTCTTACTATAATTAACCAGGATGCTCGCTGCGAAGCGAGGGTCTGACGTGCTTACTCCTTTCCCAAGGATGGAAGATCCAGCCCCGCGGACTCGAAGGGAGACTACGGCCACGCCACAGGCGCAGGTTTCACTCGATACCAGCTTCTCTGAAGAGATTCCACAACAGGATGACCAAACCAGTTGCGATGCCTTGGCAGAGCTGCTGACCAATCAGGATTTAGATATTGAATTCCAGCCGATTCTTTCGCTCCGCCATCAGTCTGTTGTTGGAATCGAGGCCTTGGCACGGCCGCGCACCATGGGACTGGTGCAGATGTTCCTGGAAGCGGAAACCACCGGTCGCATGCTGGAACTGGATCGGCTCTGCCGTTTGAAGGCCCTGGAGAGCTACAGCCGTCTACGGTTCGCCGAAGGCTGCCGTCCGCTGCTGTTTCTCAACTTCGAGTCTTCAGTGATCGATCGTGGGGTCCTGGGCTCCGGCTGGCTGCTGGAGAGGGTCAAGGCCTCGGGTCTTGAACCCAGCGACGTCGTGATCGAAGTCAATGAAAGCCGGGTACATGATCTCGAGTCCCTACGAGACTTCGTTGATACTTATCGCCGGCATAGCTTTCTCATTGCACTTGACGATCTTGGAGCAGGTGACAGTAATTTGCCCCGCATCGCCCAGCTGCGTCCCCACATCATCAAACTCGATCGCCATTTGGTGGCCCATGTGGATCGCGACTTCTTTAAGCAAGAAACAATAAAATCCCTGGTTAATCTTAGTCGTAGTATCGGTTGCATGGTCTTGGCCGAAGGGGTTGAAACCCATGCCGAAGTTGACACCTGTGCCTCGTTGGGAGCGGAGCTTTTGCAGGGTTTCTTCTTTGCGAGGGCCAGGAAAGCTGAACAGCTTGATCTTCCTAGCCTGTTGGAGCCCCTTACTCAGGCAACACGTCGACAGCGCATCCATGCCACTGATTCACTCAAGGCCCGCCGCCAGCAGAGTTTAGACCTGCAGCGACTTGCCCAACAAGGGTGCGCAGGCCTGCAGAAGGCGAAGCGGCAGGACTTTGATGCGGCCCTTTGGGAATTGGTGGCCAACAATACCGGCATAGAAGCCGCCTACCTTCTTGATGACCAGGGAATTCAGGTAAGCGAAACTCACATGGCCTCCGATGTCACAGTGCTGCCTAGTGTGCCGTCCCGGAGATCTGCGAGCAAAGTCGCTGGAGCTTCTCCAGGATTGAATCCGCTGTGGCCGTCCAGTTGAACGGCGCCTTGGTCTTGTTGTAGGCCGCCACGAATTGCTCGATCTTGGAGATCAACTCCTTGACGCTGGAGAAGCTGCCGCGTCGGATCGCCCGCTGGGTGATGATCCCAAACCAACGCTCCACCTGGTTGATCCAGGAGGCGTAGGTCGGTGTGTAGTGCACGTGGAAGCGGGGCCGCTGCGCCAGCCAGGCCCTCACCTTGGCGTGCTTGTGGGTGCAGTAGTTGTCGACGATCAAGTGGACATCAAGCTCCTCGGGGACCGACTTCTCGATCTGGCGCAGGAACCCCAGGAACTCCTGATGCCTATGGCGGGGCTTGCATTGGGTGATCACCTCGCCTGTTGCCACATCCAGAGCAGCGAACAGCGTGGTGGTGCCGTGGCGGATGTAGTCGTGGGTGACGCCCTCCACGTAACCCAGGCCCATGGGCAACAGCGGCTGGGTGCGGTCCAGTGCCTGGATCTGCGTCTTCTCGTCGACGCAGAGCACCATCGCCTTATCCGGAGGGTTCAGGTACAGGCCGACGATGTCGCGGACCTTCTCCACAAAGAACGGGTCGGTGGAGAGCTTGAACGACTTCTGCCGGTGGGGCTGGACCGAGAAAGTCTGCAGCCAGCGGTGAACGGTGGTTTTGGAGATGCCGGTGGCAGCCGCGAGGGAGCGCGCAGACCACTGGGTGCTGCCATCGGTGGGCTTGGTCTGCAGTGCCCGGTTGATCACCTCCGCCACCGTGTCGTCCTCGTAGGTGCGAGGCCTACCCGGCCGCAGCTCGTCATGCAGGCCCTCCAGGCCCAGCTCCCGGTACCGCTTGCGCCACTTGCCAACGGTCATCCCCGTCAGCCCCATCCGTTTGGCGATGGCGGTGTTGGTCTCGCCGGCACCGCAGGCCAGCACGATCTGAGCGCGCTGCACGATCGAATGCGGCAACGACCGGGAATTTGCAAGGGCCCGCAACTGCTGAACCTCGTCCTCGCTGAGGACCAGCGGAGGCATCGGACGACCAAGCGCCACAAGGCACCTCGGGTGACACTCTCGATTCTAGCTGTTATTTCCGGGACGGCATACTAGCCGCCTCTTTGAGCCGGCCCGCCGCGGCTCGGATCACTCCTTCAAAGAGTATTTCTTCAGCCTCATTGATACGGGCCTTTCCCGATTCACCACAAATAGCTATATCAGCCTCGCAACGGGCAACCCCTGCCGCACCGTCGCGGTACTCCTAAGGCATATGCAAACCGCATTCAATTATGTGCTTTGCATAGATTTTCGCATGCCCGCATCTTTTTCGTCGCATTTTTAACTTCGATATCGTCAGACATTGAACAAGAATTCCATGACATCACCTTCGGCGACTTCGTACTCCTTGCCTTCGCTGCGAAGCCAGCCACGATTGCGCGCCTCCACCAGGGAACCGGCCTCCAGAAGCTGGCTATAGCCGATCGTCTGGGCGCGGATGAAGCCCCGCTCAAAATCGGTGTGGATCACTCCCGCGGCCTGTGGCGCCGTCATACCGGCCGTGATCGTCCAGGCGCGGGTCTCCTTTTCACCCGTGGTGAAGTACGTGCGCAATCCGAGCAAGGAATAGGTGGCGCGGATCAGGCTTTGCAGCCCACCTTCCTCCGCCCCAAGACCGGCCAGGAACTCAGCTCGCTCCTCCTCAGGCAGCTCGATCAGCTCGGCCTCCACCTGGGCGGAAATGCGCACGGTCTCGGCGCCCTCCTGAGCAGCAACGGCCTTCACTTCGTCGACGAAGGCATTGCCGGAGGCAAGGTCGTCCTCGCTCACATTGGTGGCGTAGATGATCGGCTTGGCGGTGAGCAGGCCCAGGGGCTTGATCAGCAGGGCCTCCTCTTCGCTGATCTCCACCGTGCGGGCCGCTCCACCCTGCTCCAGCACGGCCTGGATGCGGGCAAGAGCTCCGTCCTCGAGCTGCGCTTCCTTATTGGTACGGGTCTGCTTCTTGAGCCGCTCGCGCCGCTTCTCCACCTGGGCCAGATCGGCCAGCCCCAGCTCGAGGTTGATCACCTCGGCATCACGGGCAGGACCTACCGAACCGGAGACGTGAATCACATCGTCGTTCTCGAAGCAGCGCACCACGTGGACGATCGCATCGACTTCGCGGATGTTGGCCAGGAATTTGTTGCCCAGTCCCTCCCCCTGGCTGGCCCCCTTGACCAGGCCGGCGATGTCGACGAACTCAACACGGGTCGGGATGATCTCCTTACTGCCGCTCACAGCTGACAGCTGCTCCAGTCGAGGATCCGGCACCGCAACCACGCCCGAATTGGGTTCGATCGTGCAGAAGGGGTAGTTGGCGGCCTCGGCCTTGGCGTTGGCCACGAGGGCGTTGAAGAGGGTTGACTTGCCCACGTTGGGCAGTCCCACAATTCCGGCTTTGAGCATGGTCCGAATCTAATCGCTGCCAGCCAGGCGCCAGTCGGATCCAGAGCTGCGGGGGAGATCCGTCCCGGTGAACAACCCCAATCACGCCGCGGACCCGAAAGACTGGGGCACAGTCGGAACCAGGCCCATTCCCGTCCTCGCCCCCCTGCGGCCGCGTCGCCGGCCCGAACCCGCCCCCACCGGACATCCCAACATCGACGGGCTCACCGGGAGCCCGTCAGTCAAGCCCCTCTGGCGACGGCGACGTCTCTGGGCCGGCACCCTGGCAGTGCTGGTCGGTCTGAGCGGCACGGCGGTCTGGTTGCGTCAGTCGGGCCAGAAGGGCCGCAATCTCGATCCATACACCGTGCTGGCCCGCCAGGGCTCCCTTCCCAGTGTGGTGAGCGCCAGCGGCGAACTGGATGCGGTCAGGCGGGTGAACGTGAGCCCGAAGCGGCAGGGGCTGCTGCAGGAGCTCTACGTCGAGGAGGGCGACCGGGTGCGGCAAGGCCAGGCTCTCGCCCTGATGGACTCGGGTGATCTCAATGAACGCCTGAAGGAACTGCAGGCCAATCTGAGCTCGGCCGAGGCCCAGCTGGCCCGCACCCGCAGTGAATGGGAGCGCCGCCGCCAGCTGTTCGCCAGCCAGGCGATCAGCGCTGACGACTATCAGCGGGCCCTGGGGGCCTTTCACGTGGATGAGGCCAACGTGGCGGCGGCTCGTCAGCGGCTGGAGCAGCGTCAGGTGGAACGGGATGAGCTGATCGTGCGGGCCCCCTTCGATGGGGTGATCACCCAGCGGTTCGCTGACCCTGGCGCCTTCGTGACACCCACCACCACAGCGTCGGCCACGGCCGGTGCCACCAGTTCCTCGGTGGTGGAGCTGGCCCAGGGGCTGGAGGTGCTGGCCAAGGTGCCCGAGAATGACATCGGTCGGCTACGGGTGGGCCAGATGGCCAGCGTGCGGGTGGATGCCTTCCCCGATCAGCGCTTTGCGGCCCGGGTGCGGCGCATCGCGCCGCGTGCGATCAAACTCAACAATGTCACCTCCTTTGAGGTGAAACTGCAGCTGATCGATCCGCCGCCGGAGCTGCGCATCGGCATGACCGCCGACATTGATTTTCAGGCCGGTCAGCTGCGCTCCGAGACCCTGGTGCCCACCGTGGCGGTGGTGACCGAAGCAGGCAAACCTGGTGTGCTCAGGGTCGGCCCCGAGCGCGAGCCCACCTTCCAGCCCGTGGAGCTCGGATCCAGCAGCGGCAAGGACACCCAGATCATCACAGGCCTCAAGCCTGGTGAACGGGTGTTCATCGATCTTCCTCCCTGGGCCAGCAAGCGTCCGCAGACGGACTGAGTGAGGGTGGACGGACGGACAGCAGGCCAACTAGGGACAGGCCGACTGAGCGTCCCCGCCATTGAGAAAACTGCGAGCGGCCTCCAGGATGCGTCCGCTGGCCTGCCCATCGCCGAAGGGGTTGTGGGCCTGGGCCATGACCGCGTAGGCCGCGGGATCCTCCAGCAGGCGACTGGCCTCCCGCAGGATGTCGCCCCTGTTGGTGCCGATCAGACGGGCCGTGCCGGCCTCCACCGCTTCGGGACGCTCGGTGGTGCGGCGCAGCACCAGCACCGGCTTGCCGAGGGCTGGAGCCTCCTCCTGGAGGCCGCCCGAATCGGTCAGCAGCAGCGCGCAGCCCCGCATCGCCGCCACCAACCTGTCGTAGTCGAGCGGTTCGGTGAGGAAGGCGCGGGGATGGTCGCCCAGCAGGGCCTGCAGGGGCTCCCGCACGGTGGGGTTGCGATGCAGCGGCAGCAGCAGGGCTGTGTCGGGAAAACGCTCCAGAAGATCGAGAAAACCCTGGCCGATCTGCTGCAGCCGTTCGCCCCAGTTCTCGCGACGGTGCACCGTGGCCAGGAGCACCCGCTGCCTGCTCCAGTCGAGGCCGGGCAGATCCCAGTCCGGGGCCGTCTCCGCCATCAGCAGCAGAGCATCGATCACCGTGTTGCCGGTGGTGAGAATGTCGCCCACCACGCCGGAGGCGCGCAGATTGCTGGCCGATTGCGCCGTCGGCGCGAAGTGAAGCTGGGCGAGCTGGGAGATCAGCCGGCGATTGGCCTCCTCAGGGAAGGGGTCAAGCAGGTTGTCGGTGCGCAGGCCTGCTTCCACATGCCCAACGGGGATCTGGCCATAGAAGGCCGCCAGGGCTGAGGAGAAGGCCGTGGTGGTGTCGCCCTGGACCAGCACCAGATCAGGGCGGTGCTCGGTGAATTCCTGTTCCAGGCCCTGGAGGGCGGCGCAGGTCACGTGGGTGAGGGTCTGCTTGGGAGCCATCAGTGCCAGATCGTGATCGGCCTGCAGGCCGAACAGCTCCATCACCTGGCTCACCATCTCGCGGTGCTGTCCGGTGAGCACCACGCGGGTGGTCAGGTCCGGGGCCTGCTGAAAGGCACGGATCACCGGGGCCAGTTTGATCGCCTCCGGCCTGGTGCCCAGCACGATCGTGACCAGTGGCATCCCGCCCCCCAGCAGCAATGCCCGGATCCTAGGGATGGTGGCCTCCCGGCCCGATAGGGGCGAAGCTGGTTGTACCCGACCCGTTCCGCTCCGGCATGGCCCAGGCCGACTCTCCTTTTCCGCCTTCGCCCTTCCCCCCGACCGGAACCTCGGCTCTGCCCTCCCCTTTTCCCGGTCCCGCCCAGCCACCACCCCCTGCTTCGCCTGGTCCGGGGCTGCAACCACCGCCGCCGCCACCATTCGCCCAGCCTGTCTCCACCCCTGTTGCATCGGTTGGACAGGAGGCTGGTGGGTACGGAAGCCAACCGGCCACCCTCGAGGACATCGTGCGCCTGGCCCACGAGCGGAACCATTCAGATGTCCACCTGGGCGTCGGCGAAGAACCGCGCTATCGGGCCCGCGGAGAGATGGCGCGCACCGGTTGGCCGGTCACCGACGCCGCGACGTTCCAACGATGGCTGCGCGAGATGCTGACGCCGGCTGAGATCGATTCCTTTCAGCGGGACAAGGAATTCGATGGAAGTTTTGCTTTCCCCTTTGCGCGAGTCCGCATCAACGTGCTCGATTCGTTGCGGGGGCCGGGGATGGTGTTGCGGTTGATTCCTCAGAAGATCGCGACCCTGGAGGACCTACACCTGCCCCCTGTACTCAAGAAGCTTTCTGCCCTTCCCAAGGGCATGATCCTGGTGACCGGTCCGACTGGCTCCGGTAAGAGCACCACTCTGGCGGCGATGATCGACTGGATCAACCGCAACATGACCCGCCACATCATCACGATTGAAGATCCGGTTGAATTCGTGCATGAAAGTCGAGAGTCCCTAATCCGCCACAGGGAAGTTGGCCAACACACCAAGCACTTTCACAATGCCCTGCGTGCCGCTATGCGGGAAGATCCGGACGTGATCCTGATCGGTGAAATCCGTGACCAGGAAACCCTGGCCACGGCGATCGAAGCGTCCCAGACGGGTCACCTGGTGTTTGGAACTCTGCATACCAACTCTGCTGTGAAGACCGTGGAGCGGGTGCTGGGGATGTATCCCCCTCAGGAGCAGGATGCGGTGCGGCGGGCGGTGTCCGAAACCTTGCTGGGGGTGATCGCCCAGGGCCTGATCAAGACCACGGACGGCAAGAGGGTTGCGTTTCACGATATTTTAATCAACACAGATGCTTGCAAGGATTACATTCAGCGAGGCGAACTCGGCGAGATTGAAGACATCATGAATCGCAGCAGTTTCGAGGGCATGGTAACCGCCAATCAAAGCCTGATCAAGCTGGTAGAAGATGGTCGCGTGGAGGGCGTTGATGCATTGGCCGTCAGCCTCAGGCCAAACGAGCTTGCTCAGGCCCTGCGTGGAAGGACATGATGCGCTGAAGGGATCAATCCGCCTGCCTGAATCGGTGGAAATTCAGTCAAAGTCCTGACAGGATCAGGCTCAGTTCGTTATAAGGAAAGGCACCGATCAATGCCCAGCCGCCAGGCGTGCGATCAGAAGAACCGAGAGCCCAACGGATAGTCCCAGCATCGCCAGTCGGCCGTTCCAGATTTCCGCCTGGGGCGTAAAGCCTCGTCGCCAAGCGTTGAGCTCCTCCGGTCCAACCGGCTCAATCACGGTCTCAGACTCAACCCCGCCCGGAAGGGAAGCCTCCATCGGCGTCACAGCAACCTGACCTGAATCGCCCTCCACTGAACCTGCGGGCACCTGATCCGCCTGAACAGGATCGGTCGTGCCCACAACCTGGCCCTCCTCAACCGGCGCCATGACGACCAGTCCTCAGCGAATCATTCCACCCTAGGGCGATCAGAAACAAGCTGTTGCCTCATACAGGCGCTCCGCCTGCACCAGCGGCAACCGCGGCGCCACCCCCAGATCCATGGGGCTGCGGCAGCCCTGCGAGAATCTCTGGGCCGCCGCCACCCCCACCATGGCGGCATTGTCGGTGCAGAATGCCAGCGGCGCCAGACGCCATTGCAGATCGGCCTCGGCGCAGCTCTGCTCCATCCGTTGCCGCAGGCGGCGGTTCGCCGCCACACCGCCTACCAGCACGATCGTGGCCAGGCCCTGATCGCGGGCACAGCGGCAGCTGCGGTCCACCAGCACGTCCGCCACCACCTGCTCAAAGCTCGCCGCCAGATCTGCCACGGGCAGCGGCTCACCCGAGGCCTCGAGCGACCTCACGAGGCGCAGCATGGCTGTCTTCAGGCCGCTGAAGCTGAAGTCATAGGGGTAGAAGCCTCCCTCCGGCCTCGACACCCGCCCTTTGGGCAGGGCAAAACGATGGGGATCGCCCGCTTCGGCAGCGGCCTGAATGGCGGGTCCTCCGGGGTAGGCCAATCCGAGCAGGCGAGCCACCTTGTCGAAGGCCTCGCCGGCGGCGTCGTCATGGCTGCGGCCCAGGGGTTGATAGCGCCCGGGACCCTCGACCCGGATCAGTTCGGTGTGGCCACCACTCACCAGCAGCACCAGATGGGGCCCCGGCGTCAGCGGAGATCCGAGCTGCACCGAGCAGAGGTGCGCCTCAAGGTGATGCATGCCCAGAAACGGCAATCCATGCAGGCGGGCCAGGGTGCGGCCCGTGACCGATCCCACCAGTAGGGCTCCCACCAGGCCCGGCGCCACCGTGGCGGCGACCGCATCCAGCTGAGGGAGCGCCACACTGCTCTCGGACAGCACGGTGGCGATCAGCTGGGGCAGCGCCTCCACATGCCGTCGCGAGGCGATTTCAGGCACCACGCCGCCGAAGCGCGCATGTTCCTCAACCTGAGAAGCCACGGCATGGGCCAGAACGGTGCGATCCCGCACAATCGCCGCTGCCGACTCGTCACAACTTGTTTCGAGGGCAAGAATCGTGGCCATGGACTCTGGGGGCCGCTCCTACTGTCCGGTCGTGACATCCTGCCCTGCGGCCGAACTCCCTATGCGCCGTCTATTCGCCGTCGTTCTTTCCGCCTTTCTCATCTTTGGCTTCGCTCCGTCCGCCAGGGCTGATGTAGCCGGTTTGACCCCCTGTGCCGAGAGCCCGCGGTTCCAGCAGCGGGCCGGCGCCGCCCAGACCGAGCAGGCCAAAGCTCGCTTTGCGATGTACAGCAAGGCCGTCTGCGGCACCGATGGTCTGCCCCACCTGATTGTGGATGGCCGCTGGAGCCACGCCGGAGACTTCATGATCCCTGGAATCGCCTTCCTGTATGTCGCCGGTTGCATCGGCTGGGCTGGGCGCTCCTACCTGCAGGCCATCCGTGGCACCAAGGACGCCACCACCAAGGAAATCCAGATTGATCTCTCCCTGGCCCTGAAGAGCACCCTGGCAGCCGCCAGCTGGCCGATTGCCGCTTTTGGTGAATTCACCAGCGGCAAACTGCTCGAGTCCGACAACAAGGTCACCGTGTCGCCCCGCTGAAGGCAACGGGCTGTTGATTGTCACAGCCTTTCCATCGCGGCAGGCTGATGTCCTGCTCCCTAACCGCTTCACCCTTCTCTGACATGAAGAAATTCCTGACCACCGCTCCGGTGTTCGCGGCCATCTGGTTCACGATCACCGCCGGCATCATGATTGAGTTCAATCGCTTCTTCCCTGATCTGCTGTTCCACCCCCTCTGAAAACAGATTGATTTCAGAGGTTCAGGGAAGCTGTTCCTTCAGGGCTTCATCGATATCCCTTGAACCGCCATCACTGATTCTTTGCTCAGACTTGTCTAGTCTTGGCGGCCCCTTTTGGGGCCGCTTTTTTGCTGTCATGCACGGCATTCTTGCCCCGGAGCCTGCTGGGCTGGCGAGGTTCTTTGCCTGCAGCTTGTGATACTGCCTGGCTGCCATCAGGTCCGGATAATGGGAGCAACGCTCTTATCAATGGCATGGTTTCGGCTGAGTCGATTCAGTGTTGATGCTGGGATCACCATGCTTTTTTACCCAGGGAGATCGATCAGGCAGACCGGATCAATCCGACAGATCGGGCATCGGGCCGATCAGCTCACGCCTCAGTACACGTCAGCTCTTGCTGGTGCCCAGATCCATGAGCTGTTCCAATTCCGCCAGCGCCACCTCAAGATCACCGTTCACCAGGCAGGCATCGAACTCGGCGGCGGCGGCCAGTTCCACCCTGGCGCGCTCCAGGCGCTTCGCGATGGCGGATTCGCTGTCGGTCCCGCGTCCGCGAATCCGCCGCTCCAGCTCTTCAAAAGAGGGAGGCTTGATCAACAGCTGCTGGCCGGCCGGGAAGGAGTGACGCACTTGCCGGGCCCCTTCCAGTTCGATCTCCAGCAGGACCGGCCGTCCTTCGGCGAGATGCTGCTCCACCGGCTGCCGCGGGGTGCCATAAAGGTTGCCGGCGAACTCGGCCCATTCGAGGAAGCCGCCACCGGCCACCTGCGCCTCGAAGGCCTCACGGCTGAGAAAGAAGTAGTGCACGCCGTCGACCTCACCGGCCCGGGGCTGGCGTGTGGTGGCCGAGATCGACAGCCAGATGCGTGGCTGGCGCTGCAGCAGGCGGCTCACCAGTGTGCCCTTGCCCACGCCGCTGGGACCGGTGATCACGGTGAGCCGGGCGGACGACGCGGCGCGGGCCATGGAAGTGACACTGCTGCGCAGCAGAGTAAGCAGCCTCGGCTGTGAACCTCTGCCAGCGGTGATGGTGTCAACCCAACCCCTCCAGCCTCTGGATGTGACCAGCCTGCGGGCGGTGCTGGGGGAGCTGCGGGCTGCTGTGGTGCCGAGCCGCTTTGAAAAGGCGCAGCAGAGCGCCTCCCACACGGTGCAACTGGGGCTGCGCAGCCTCGACGGCATGCGCTGGCTGGAGATCAGCTGGATGGCGGAAGCCCCTCGGCTGCTGGCGATCCCGGCACCGCGCCGTCAGGGTGATGGCAGCACCCTGGCTCAGCAGCTGCAGCATGGCCTGAAGGGGCTGGCCCTGGTGGAGCTGGCACAGGACGGCTGGGAGCGCGTCGTGCACCTGCGTTTCGCGGCCCGTCCGGGCGAGCCTCCCCAACGGCAGCTGGTGGTGGAACTGATGGGGCGCCACAGCAACATCTTTCTGCTCGACGCTGAGGAGCGGGTGATGGCCCTGGGCCATCAGGTGCGGCAGGGACAGTCGCGACTGCGGCCGATCGGCAACGGCGATCCCTACCAGCCGCCGCCGCCCCTGGGCGGCGATCGCCCCGATCCGGCCGAACCGTTCGAGAGCTGGCAGCGGCGCCTGAGTCTGCTGCCCCTGCCCCTGGAACGGGCGCTGCGGGAGAGCTATCAGGGCATCAGCCCGGCCCTGGCCCGTCAGCTGGCAGGGGAGTCCGCGGAGCAGAGCGCCGCCTGGTTGGCACGGTCTGTAGACACCCTGGATGCGGCCGGTTGGTCACGGTTGTGGCAGCGGTGGTGCGCCTGGCTGAGGGCGGTGAAGGATCAGCGCTTCTGTTTCGATACAGCTGGCCCCACGGCCTACCGCTGCTGGCGGGTTGATCCGGCTGCGGCAGATCCTGCTGGGCAGGAACCGTCCGGAGAGAATCCCGCTCTGGCGGAGCCTGGGGATGGCCCGGCGCAGGCCGGCGACAGCCTCCCCATCAACACGGCCCTGGCTGGCTACTACGGCACCCTGCTGGCGGCGCGGGAGCTGCAGCGTCGGCAGCACCAGCTCGCCCAGCAGCTGCAGGCCGCAACCGAGCGTGAACAGCGGCAGCTGCACCAGCAGGAGGCGTTGGTGGAGGCGGCTGGCGGTAGTGAAGCCCTGCAGAGCCAGGCGGACGCCTTGCTCAGTCAGTTCGCCCTGTCCCGCGAGCAGATCGACGAGGCCCAGGCGCTCTACCGGCGGGCCCGCAAGCTGCGGCGCTCGCTGGCGGCAATCACACCGCGGCTGGAGCGGCACCGCCAGCGGCTTGCCTGGCTGGAGCACAGCCGCACATTCCTCGATCAGGCCGATGGCGTCGAGCAGCTGGAGGCCCTGGCCGAGGAGCTGCGGGAAGGCCCAGGAGGACCGGAGGGAACGGACAGTCCCAGGGGCGCAGCCCTGGCGCCGCAGCCCCAGCGGCGCGCCCATCGCCGGGCGATGGCCAGGGCCATGGCCCCAGAGCCCCTGCAGGGCGCCACGGCGGCCGGCCTGATCGTGCAGGTGGGCCGCAACCATCGCCAGAACGAATGGATCAGCCTGCGCCAGGCGCGTCGCGGTGATCTCTGGTTCCACGCCCAGGAATGTCCCGGCAGCCACGTGGTTCTGAAGGCATCCCAGGCGGTCGCCGGCGACGACGACCTCCAGGCGGCGGCGGATCTGGCGGCCCATTTCAGCCGCGCCCGCGGCAACCGCCGCGTGCCGGTGGTGATGGTGCCCACCGAGGAGCTGCAGCGCATCCCCGGGGCTGGACCGGGGACGGTGCGCCATCGCGGCGGCGCACTGCTCTGGGGCGAGCCCGCCCGGGCGGCCGCCTGGCTCGCGCAGCGGGCAGCGGACAGCGACGCCCCAGAGGGCGAGCCCACGGCCGATCCCCCTAGCCTGGCTCGGGAGCCTGGACCATGAGCGACACCGACACCCCCACCACGGCACCGGAAACACCCTCCGGTTCACCCGTTGGTACAGGACCACCAGCGCCGATTCGCATCCCTGCAGCGTCGAGCGCCCTCTCCGATCAGGGGATGGCCGACAGCGGTGCTGAGACCGGGTCTGTTGACGGGGCTGATGCCTTTCCAGGGGAAGTGGAGATGACCCTGATGGAGCATCTCGACGAGCTGCGCAACCGCGTTCTGCGCAGCCTGCTGGCGGTGGCGATTGCGGCGGCGGGCTGCCTGGTGGTGGTGCGTCCGTTGGTCAGGTTGCTGGAGGTTCCGGCGCAGGGCATCCGCTTCCTGCAGCTGGCGCCGGGAGAGTTTCTGTTCGTCTCCCTGAAGGTGGCGGGCTACGCCGGCCTCAGCCTGGCCCTTCCCTATGTGCTCTACGAGATTCTCGGGTTCGTGCTGCCTGGCCTGACCCGGCGGGAACGGCAACTGGTGGCCCCGGCGGTGGCGGGATCGGCGGTCTTGTTCGTCGCCGGTCTCGCCTTTGCCTGGTGGGCCCTGGTGCCAGCCGCACTGCGCTTCCTGGTGAACTACGGCGCGGATGTGGTCGAGCCGCTCTGGTCGATCGAGCGCTATCTGGACTTTGTCCTGTTGCTGATGGTGGCCACAGCCCTGGCCTTCCAGTTGCCGGTGCTGCAGCTGCTGCTGGGCGCCCTCGGCCTGATCCGGGCCAAGGTGATGCTGGCGGGCTGGCGCTGGGTGCTGCTGGTCGCGGCCATTGCCGGAGCCGTGCTGACGCCGTCCACGGATCCGTTCACAATGCTGCTGCTCAGCGGCGCGATCACAGCCCTCTACCTGGTCGGTGTGGCCCTGGTGGCCCTGGCTGAGCGGGTGCGGCCTGCCGCTCCGGCTGCAACTGGCTGAGGCCACGGGCCAGTGCCTCTGGATCGATTCCTCTGACTGCTGCCACGTGCCGCTGCCGCTGCAGCAACGGCTCATCGCTCAGAGCAGGAATTCGCTGGCCCGTGCGGGCGGGAGTTCCAGGGCCAGATGCATCGCCTTGCCGAGGCGGGGGCGATCGCCGGTGCTGCTGAGCCAGCTGCGAACCTGCTCGGCCACTCCCATGCCGTTCAGGGCGCCCACCAGCTCCTCGATCCGATCGGCATACTCCTCGGCGCTGAGCGGAAACGACTGCTGCTCGAGATAGGCCCACATCACCTGCAGGTAGAGACGGCCGCGTCGCTGCACCAGTTGGAGGTCGTAGGAGGCTTGCCAGCGGCGCCGCAGAATCCCCACCACTTCCTCAACGGAGAGGGGGCCTTGGCGGCCGGCGGCGCCGGATTCGGACACAGGTGCAGCGCGAACTCCACGACAGCATGTTGCAGCCAGCCTGGCCTGCCCCCCCCGGTGGCGGACGTGCCGGGCTGGGCAAGGTTCATAATGGGCGCCACGTTGCCTCGGTCCCGACGACCGTCAGCCCCGCATGACCCAGATGCCTGCGAGCGATGTGCCCGGAATGGGTCGTCGGCAGTTCATGAACCTGCTCACCTTCGGTTCGCTCACCGGGGTGGCTCTCGGGGCTCTCTATCCGGTGGTGAACTATTTCATCCCTCCCCGGGCCGCTGGCAGTGGTGGCGGCACCACGGCCAAGGATGAGCTCGGCAACACCGTGACGGCCACGGGCTGGCTGGACACCCACAAGGAGGGAGATCGAAGCCTGGTGCAAGGCCTCAAGGGCGATCCCACATATCTGATCGTTGAAGGTGCCGACGCGATCGGCAGCTACGGCATCAACGCGATCTGCACCCACCTCGGCTGCGTGGTGCCCTGGAACAGCGGCGCCAATAAGTTCATGTGCCCCTGCCACGGCAGCCAGTACGACGCCACCGGCAAGGTGGTGCGCGGTCCGGCGCCCCTGTCCCTGGCCCTGGCGAACGTGTCGGTCGAGAACGACACCGTGTTCCTCAGCCAGTGGACCGACACCGATTTCCGCACGGGTGAGAAGCCCTGGTGGGTCTGAGCCGCATCCCTTTCCTCTCCGCCCGTCCAGCCGCCCTCTCTCCCATGCGCCGCCTCGTTTCTCTTCTGCTCGGCTCTGTCCTGGCCTGCGGTGTGCTCGTCAGCGCCGCAGCCCCCAGCTGGGCCTATCCCTTCTGGGCCCAGCAGAACTACGCCAGCCCCCGCGAAGCCACGGGCAAGCTGGTCTGTGCCAACTGCCATCTCGCCAAGAAGGCCACCCGGATTGAGGTGCCTCAGGCGGTGATGCCGGACACCGTCTTCAAGGCGGTGGTCGAGATCCCGTACGACACTGCAGTGCAGCAGGTCTCCGGTGATGGCAGCCCCGCCGGGCTCAACGTGGGTGCCGTGGTGATGCTGCCGGATGGTTTCACTCTGGCGCCTCAGGATCGTCTGACCGAGGAACTGAAGGAAGAAACGGCCGGCATTTACTACACCCAGTACAGCGACGACCAGCCCAACATCCTGCTGGTGGGTCCATTGCCTGGTGATCAGCATCAGGAGATCGTCTTCCCGATCCTCTCGCCCGATCCTGCTGCTGACAGCAGCATTCACTTCGGCAAGTATTCGATCCACGTGGGTGGCAATCGCGGTCGCGGCCAGGTCTATCCCACCGGTGAGAAGTCGAACAACACGGTCTATACGGCCTCCGTGGCTGGCCAGGTGAGCGCCATCACCCCGGCCGATGGTGGCGGCACTGTGGTGGAGATCACCACCGCCGATGGCACCACCGTGAGCGACACCGTGCCCGCCGGCCCCAGCCTGATCGTGGCGGTGGGTGATGCGGTCGAAGCTGGTGCCCCGATCTCCAACGACCCGAATGTGGGCGGCTTCGGTCAGATCGATACCGAGATCGTGCTGCAGGATCCCGTGCGCATCTATGGCCTGCTCGCCTTCTTCGCCTCAGTGGCCCTGGCCCAGATCATGCTGGTGCTGAAGAAGCGCCAGATTGAGAAGGTGCAGGCCGCCGAAGGCGTCTGATGCCCTTTGCCCTGTTCACGTCTCCTGGGCCCCTGGTCTTCCAGCTGGGCCCTTTTGCGCTGCGCTGGTATGGCCTGCTGATCGCCCTGGCGGTGCTGGTGGGCCTGCTGCTCTCCAGCCGGCTGGCCCGCAGACGCGGCATTGATCCCAGCCTCGTGGCCGACCTGCTGCCCCTGCTCGTGCTCGGGGCGGTGCTGGGGGCCCGCCTCTATTACGTGAGCCTGGAGTGGCGCCAGTTTCAGGACAACCCCCTGGAAGCCCTGGCGATCTGGCGTGGCGGCATCGCCATCCACGGTGCCCTGATCGGCGGTGTTCTCACCACGATCCTCTTCTGCCGCTGGCGGGCGCTGCCTTTCTGGAGCCTGCTCGATGTGCTGGTGCCTTCGGTGGCCCTGGGCCAGGCGATCGGACGCTGGGGCAACTTCTTCAATTCCGAAGCCTTCGGCCTGCCCACCGACCTTCCCTGGAAGCTCTACATCCCCCTGGCCCATCGTCCGGTGGAATTTCTGGAGCGCACCGGCTTTCATCCCACCTTTCTCTATGAATCCATCTGGAATCTGGGGGTCTGTGCGCTGCTGCTCCTGCTCTTCCGCAGCGGCAGCCGCGGTCGCATCGCCCTCCCGGCTGGCGCCCTGAGCTGCATCTACCTGATGGCCTACAGCAGCGGCCGCATCTGGATCGAAGGGCTGCGCCTCGATCCGCTCTGCCTGTTCTCTCAGCCCCCCTTCTGCAGCGGTGGTCTGCGCATGGCCCAGCTGATGAGCCTGCTGCTGATCGCTCTGGGCGGCCTCGGCCTCTGGTGGCTCTACGGTCGCCACAGATCCCTGCCCGATCCTTCCGGCGTGTCGTCCCAGCCATGAGTGAACATCCGGTGTGGATCGTCGGTGCCGGACCCGGTGCCCCTGATCTGCTCACCCTGCGGGCGGCCCGGCTGCTCGAGCAGGCCGACGTGCTGGTCTGGACCGATTCCCTGGTCAATCCCCAGATCGCGGCCCTGGCCCCCGCGACCTGCGAACGGATCCGGACCAGCACCCTCACGCTTGAAGAGGTGATGGAGGTGGTGCTCGATCGAGCCCGCCAGGGCCGACGGGTGGTTCGCCTCCACGATGGTGATCCCTGCCTCTATGGGGCCCTGGCCGAACAGATCTGTCGCCTCGCCGACGCCGACATCGGTGTGGAGGTGGTGCCTGGCCTCAGTGCCTACCAGGCCACTGCTTCGGCTCTTCAGAGCGAACTCACGATTCCGGGCCTGGTTCAGACGATCGTGCTCAGCCGCGCCGGTGGGCGCACGGGGGTGCCGGAGCGCGAGAGCCTGGAACGGCTCGCAGCACTGCGGGCCTCCCTCTGCCTTTATCTGAGTGCTCGCCATGTGGAGGAGGTGCAGGCGGAGCTGTTGCGCCACTATCCGGCCGACACCCCCGTGGCGATCGGCTATCGGGTGAGCTGGCCGGATCAGTGGCTCACGGTGGTGCCCCTGGAGCGCATGGCGGCCGTGAGCCGGGAGAAGGAGCTGATCCGCACCACCCTCTATGTGGTGAGTCCGGCCCTCAAGGCACCGGCCGAAGCGCGTTCGAAGCTCTATTCCGCCAGCCACAACCACCTGTTCCGCGGCGGCGCCTGAATCGTCAGCTGGCGATCGGCTGCTGGGGGGCGAGCTCGGCAACTCCTGCGGTGGCTTCGCCATACAACTCCTGGGCCAGTTGGTTGCGGACACAGCCGCAACCCAGCCGCGCCACGATCGCTTCGAGGTCGATGGCGGCATTGCCGAGGCAGCAGGTGCCACCCGGTGAGGGCGTCACGTTGAACACAAGCCCGGGGATCGGTTCGAGCCGCGCCTCACCGAGCATCAGGCGGCGCTCCTGCTTGTTGATCAGCTGGGGTCTGACGCCGCCGTAGCCCTCGGCGAAGCTGAGATCCTGCAGCTGCATGCCCGGCACGATCTTGCGGGCATCGGCCAGGAACAGGCGCCGCCGCAGCCAGGGCACTTCGAAGAGCAGGTTCTTGAGGATGTAGTTGCGGATATCGGTGATCTTCAGCAGCTGCCAGAACACGGCCAGCACCGCCCAGTCGAGCCGCAGCACCTGCAGGAACTCCCAGAAGGAGGCGGGCTTGTAGCGCTCCAGCAGGGGCAGCAGCAGGGCCGTGGGGCCGAACCGGGTCTTGCCGGGTGCCCGCACGTCCGGGTCGCCGTGGATGGCGGCGAAGGGCAGTTTGTCGTTCTGCACGGTGTAGACCTTGCCGCGCAACAGATCCGGCGTGAAGTAAAAGCTGCCGGCCACCGGCAGACAGGAGTACTCGAGCCCGTAGCCCATGCGTTGCGCCATCAGCAGGCTGTGGGCCCCGGCATTCACCACCACATGCCGGGCCACGATCTCCTGCACCACCTCTGGATCCGCCACCTGGCGTGCCGATGCTGAGGCTGCTCCGGCCCCAGGCGTGACCCGCAGCCGAACCCGGAAGCCCTCCCCCTCCGGCTCGATCGCCTCCACCGTGGTGCCCAGGCGGAGATCGAGGCGGCGGTCGCTGCCGCTGACCGCCTGCTGAGCCTGCTGCACAAACGACTCGGAGAGCGCCTCGTAATCCACCGCCGTGTAGGTGCGGCGAATGCCGATCGCCCCCAGGGGCTCAGGCCTGAGCTGGCCGTTCACCCGGGCCACCTGGGGCTCCCATTCAGCGATCTGCTCCTTCTCCAGCCATTCCATGGCCGGGAAATGGGGCGCAAAACGCTCGAACCGCTCCCTCAGAAAAGAGCATTCCTGCTCCCCCACGCCAAGCACCATCTTCGGGGTGCGGAAGACGCAGCGCTCGCGCGTGGCCGGATCCAGCAGGTCGGCGTAGTGAACGATCATCTCGGCCGTGCGCTTCACCCGCACAGCCTTCTCGAGGGTGTAGTTGGTCTCGATGTCACCGCAGTGGATGGTCTGGCTGTTGTTGGTGGCGCGCGAATTCACCTGGGCCAGGCGGCCATAGCGCTCCACCAGGGTCACGTGGTTGAGATCGGTGTAGCGGGCCAGCTCGAACAGCAGCGCCGTGCCGCACACACCACCGCCCACGATCAGCACATCCGTGTGCGCTGCCCCCTGCTGACCCGTTCCCACCATTGCTGCCGGTTGTTCGATCAGTGCCTGGCCTCCATGGTCGCCGATCACCACGCAGGGGTGGGGCTTGCCCGGAACCGAAGCCTGGCCGGGTTGTTCGGCCGCCGTGGCAGGACGGGTGATGGTTTAAGCTCCGATCAAGGCAGCGGTTTCCGCAGCCGCCGGGATGATGGACCATCACTCGGTTGGCCTGAGTTCAGACTCAGAACCAGACAAAAAGGGCGATTAGCACAGCGGTAGCGCACTTCCTTCACACGGAAGGGGTCACTGGTTCGAATCCAGTATCGCCCATTTTATTGATTCGCTCAGCATCCTTTGGCTGGTTGATTTCAGAATCAGCTGGCAGATTTTCATGTCATTGGGCGACACTTTGTCAAGCCATTGTGCGGCACTATCTCCGGCCGGGCGATCAGCAGATTCTGGGTAGCAGTTCTCCGCTCAGCGGTCTGAGCACGCGGCTGCTGCCGTAGGCGGTACGCAGCAGCACCGGGGCCTCCCCCCGCTCGGGCAGTACCGAGCCGATCCAGCCGCCGCCCCAGGCCTCCAGCAGGGGTACCACCCGATCCATGTGCTCAGCTGGCACCACGGCCAGGAAGCGTCCCTCATTGGCCAGGTGCAGGGGCTCGAAGCCCAGCAGGTCGCAGCAGCGGGCCACCGGCTCGATCACCGGGAGCCGCTCCTCCTCGATCTGCAGCGTCAGCCCGGCCGCCAGCGCCAGCTCCTGCAGGGCGCTGGCCAGACCACCGCGGGTGAGATCCCGCAGGCAGTGGATCCCCACACCCCGCTGCAGCAGCTGCTGCACCAACGGCCAGAGGGGAGCGCAGTCGCTCAGCACCGGAGGATCGAGCTGCAGCCCATGGCGGGCGGCGAGGATCGCCACCCCGTGCCGGCCCAGATCCCCACTGACCAGCAGCTGATCCCCGGCGGCAATCCGGGAGGGATGGATTGCCTGCGGCGCCTCCACCACGCCGATGCCGCTGGTGTTGATGAACAGGCCGTCCGCCTTACCCCGCTCCACCACCTTGGTGTCGCCGGTCACGATCGTGAGGCCGCAGGCGCGGGAGGCGGCCACCATCGAGCCCACGACACGGCGCAACAGGCTCAGTGGCAGCCCCTCTTCCAGAATCAACGCCACGCTCAGGTGCAGCGGACGGGCCCCCGCCATGGCGAGGTCGTTGGCGGTGCCGGTGATCGCCAGGGAGCCGATGTCGCCGCCGGGAAACTCCAGCGGCTGCACCACGTAGCTGTCGGTGGTGAAGGCGAGCTGCCCCGGGGGAAGGGTCAGGCTGGCGGCGTCGTGCAGCAGCTGCTGCGGATCAGCGTAGAGGCGCCGCAGCTCCTGGTCGATCAGCTGCTGCATCAGGGTGCCGCCACCCCCATGGGCCAGCCGGATCCGGGCGTTCTCCTCCATCCGGCTCAGTTGGGGCGGTAGCGGTGGTAGGCGGCGCAGGCCCCTTCACTCGACACCATCGGGGCACCCAGGGGATGTTCCGGGGTGCAGCTGCTGCCGAAGGCAGGGCAGTCGCAGGGGCGCCGCACCCCGCGCAGGATCTGGCCGGCGATGCAGACCGGTGGGTGCTGCGGCTCCTGCGACTCCTGCGGCTGCTGCGCCGCCGAAGGCTGGGGCTGCTCGAGCAGCTGCGGCCGGTGATGGCCCACCTCCAGGGCGGCATAGGCCGGGCGCAGGGCCAGTCCGCCGGCCGGGATCACCCCCAGGCCGCGCCAGGGCTGATCCACCACCTCAAACACCGCCTCGATCAGCTGCTGGGCCTCGGGATTGCCCCCCTCCAGCACCACTCGCCCGTAGGCGTTGGCCACGGCGCTCTCGCCGGCCTCCAGCAGCTGGACGCAGCGCAGGATGCCGGCCATCAGCTCTACGGGTTCAAAACCGCTGATCACCACCGACACTCCCTGTCGCTGCACCAGCCCCTGCAGCTCCGCCGTGCCCATCACCGCCCCCACGTGGCCCGCCGCCAGAAAGCCCTGCACCTGGTTGTCGGGGCCGTTCAGGATCGCCTCCATGGCCGGAACCACACGCACATGGGCCGGCAGCAGGGCCAGATTGGCCAGCTTCAGGGCCGTGGCCTGGCGCGCCAGCAGGGCCGTGGCCGGGGCGGTGGTCTCGAACCCCACCGCCAGAAACACCACCAGTCGATCGGGATGGGACTGGGCCAGAGCGATGGCCTGCAGGGGGCTGGTGAGCAGGCGCACGTCACCGCCGGCGGCCCGCACACCCAGCAGATCATCACCACTGCGGCTGCCGGGAACGCGCAGCATGTCTCCGTAGGAGCAGAGGATCACCTCCGGCTGGCGCGCCAGATCCAGGGCCGCATCCAGGGTGGCCGCGGGGGTGACACAGACCGGGCAGCCCGGACCGTGGATCAGGCGGATCCCTTCGGGCAGCAACTGATCCAGGCCCCAGCGCACGATGGCGTGGGTCTGGCCGCCGCACACTTCCATCAGGGTCCAGGGCCGGGTCGCTGTGGCCGCCAGTTGCGCGGCCAGGCGCTCCACCGCAGCCGCGGAGCGGGCGCGGTGGTGGCCGTCTGCAGAACGGGCGTACCGCCTGTCGGCTGCCGGAACGGTCGTGCTCACCAGGGCCCCGGTGCCGCAGCGGCCGCGGCCGGGCGGAAGGTCTGCACCGCCAGCATGTAGTGAGCTCGCTCGAATTCGCTGGGGTTGGGGCAACGGCTCTGGCTCATGCAACCGATCAGCTCGCGCACGGAGCCATGGTCGTGCTCCGCCAGCCACTGGCGCAGCTCCTCCTCCAACCCGGACAGGCGCTGGGGGCCATGGCGCAGCAGCGCCCCCACCACCTGGGTGACGCAGGCGCCCGCCATCAGCAGGCGCACCGCATCGGTGCCGCGGTGTACCCCGCCGCTGCCGGCCAGATCGAGCGGTTCATGGCCGTGCAGCAGGGCGATCCAGCGCATCGGCAGGCGGAGATCGTGGGGGGTGGAGAGCAGCAGGTTGGGGCGCACCTCCAGGGTCTCGATGTCGATGTCGGGCTGATAGAAGCGGTTGAACAGCACCAGGCCATCGGCGCCGGCCTCGCGCAGGCGCCGCACCATCGCGGCCAGATTGGTGAAGAAGGGGCTCAGCTTCACGGCCAGCGGCAGGCCCACCTCGGCGCGCACTTCCCGCACGATTTCCTCCACTTCGGCTTCGATGGCGGCGCTGGAGAGGAGCGGATCGGTGGGCAGTGCATAGATGTTCAGCTCGATC
The DNA here is from genome assembly GCF_015840915.1 of Synechococcus sp. CBW1002. Classification (NCBI taxonomy): domain Bacteria; kingdom Bacillati; phylum Cyanobacteriota; class Cyanophyceae; order Synechococcales; family Synechococcaceae; genus Synechococcus; species Synechococcus sp. CBW1002. The sequence goes on along the minus strand of NZ_CP060398.1, from coordinate 2,250,465 downwards.
GCCGCCGCCCCCGCCGCCTCCATCCGCCGGGCAGTCTCCACCCAGCGGCCGGGGTGGGTGCCATTGAGGCTGGCGATCACCGGAATCGACAGATGCTGACGGGCCCAGTCGAGATGACGCAGATAGAGAGCATCACCGTCATGGCTGATCGCCACTTCCGGCACATAGCTCAGTGCTTCGCCGTAGCTGTCGCTGCCCAGCAGCAGGTGGCGGTGCAGATCGAGCTGCTGCTGTTCGATCTCCTCCTGGAAGAGGGAGTGCAACACGATCGCGCCGGCTCCGGCCCGTTCCAGGGCCAGCAACACGTCCGGATCCTCGCTGAGGGGGCGGGCCGCCCCCACCACCAGGGGGCTGCGCAGCTCCAGGCCGAGATAGGTGGTGGACAGGTCGGGGCTCATGGCTGCACCTCCGGCTCAGTTGTGGCCACGCCGGCCAGGCTTCGATAGAGCGCCCAGCGCTGATCGACATGGGCCTGGGCCTGCCGTGCCAGTTGCCGTGCCCGCTCCGGCTGGCTGTAGCTGAGCATGCGGAAGCGGTTTTCCGAGGCCATCACCTCAGCCAGGGGCCGCCGGGGGCTGGGGCTGTCGAGCTGAAGGGGCGTCTCACCCCGCTCGCTGCGGCGGGGGTCGTAGCGGTAGAGCAGCCAGCGCCCCGCCTCCACCAAGGCCCGCTGGTGCGCCATGCCCTGGGCCATGTCGATGCCGTGGGCGATGCAGTGGGAATAGGCGATCAGCAGTGAGGGACCGGGATAGCTCTCGGCCTCGAGGAAGGCCCGGATCGTGTGCTCATCGCGGGCCCCCATCGCCACGCTGGCCACGTAGACGTTGCCGTAGGTCATCGCCATCAAGCCCAGATCCTTCTTGGGGGAGGCCTTGCCACCGGCGGCGAACTTGGCCACGGCACCGGTGGGGGTGGCCTTCGACATCTGTCCACCGGTGTTCGAGTACACCTCCGTGTCCAGCACGAGCACGTTCACGTCGCGGCCGCTGGCCAGCACGTGATCCAGACCGCCGAAGCCGATGTCGTAGGCCCAGCCGTCGCCCCCCACCAGCCAGACGCTGCGCTTCACCAGGGCATCGGCCAGATCGAGCAGGCGACGGGCGCGCTCCTCACCGGGGAGGCGCTCGAGGCGGTGCTGCAGATGGCGCCGCAACTCCTGCACCCGTTGGCGCTGGGCCTCGATGCCGGCCTCATCGCTCTGGTCGGCCTCGCGCAGGGATTCGGCCAGCGCTGGCGGCACCTGCCCCTCCAGGAGGTCCAGGGCCATGCGGCGTTGCTGGTCGATCGCCACCCGCATGCCGAAGCCGAATTCTGCGTTGTCTTCGAACAGGGAGTTGCTCCAGGCCGGACCACGCCCGGCGGCATTGGCGCTCCAGGGGGTCGTGGGCAGGTTGCCGCCATAGATCGAGGAGCAGCCCGTGGCGTTGGCCACCACCATGCGATCGCCGAACAGCTGGGTGGCGAGCTTGAGGTAGGGGGTCTCGCCGCAGCCGGCGCAGGCCCCGGAGAATTCGAACAGGGGCTGCTGCAGCTGCTGCTGGCCGATCTTGTGGAGGTTGAGCCCCTGCCGCGGCACCTCGGGCAGGGAGAGGAAGAAGTCCCAGTGCTGGCGCGCCTGCTGCCGCAGGGGCCGCTGCGGCGCCATGTTGATCGCCTTGCGCCTGGGCTCGCTGCGGTCGCGAGCCGGGCACACCGCCACGCAGAGGGCGCAGCCGGTGCAGTCTTCCGCGCCCACCTGGATCGTGAAGGCCTGCTCAGCGAAGGCATGGTCGCGGGCCGGGGCCTGGCGGAAGCCTGCCGGAGCCGCGGCCAGGGCCTCGGGCACCACCACCTTGGCGCGGATCACCGCATGGGGACACACCATCACGCACTTGCCGCACTGCACACAGAGATCGCTCTCCCAGACCGGCACCTCGGCGGCGATGTTGCGCTTCTCCCAGCGGGCCGTGCCCACGGGCCAGGTGCCGTCGCAGGGGAGGGCGCTCACGGGCAGGGTGTCCCCCTGGCGCTCCAGCATCGGCGCGATCACCTGCCGCACGAACGCGGGTGCTGCTGTCAGGCGCTCCACCAGGGACGGGGTGTCCGCCATGGCCTGGCCCGCCGCCCCGACGGCTAGGGCGGCGTCGAGTTGCGCATCACTGGCTTCGGCGTCAAAGCCTTGCCAGTCGAGCGGCAGCAGGTGATCGAGCGCCGCGTCCAGGGCGCGCAGGTTCATGGCCACCACCGCC